>CAYHOI010000055.1:0-12329 GCA_964358175.1 uncultured Candidatus Marinamargulisbacteria bacterium
ACTTGGAATGATAAAGCCATGTCAACTAGCTCATTTTATTGCCGTGCATAGTATATGCACTGTCCACCTCTTTGACCCCAAGCCTACTACCAAAAAAGAACATCGGAAAGTATGCGGTTCATAGATCGCTTACAAATCAAATTGGTTTACTCTTCCCTGGTTAACGGTTTCCACTGTTCTCTTCGCCTCATATGAGCACCCCCTATGATTAGGGATACTCATAAATGCGCAATAAGCAATACTAATTCATGAACGATCTACTAGTCTATCATCCATGATCCTGTAGGCAGCACCTGCATTCCCCTCAACGCATTCAGGATGGCAGCGTAACGAAATCTCGACAGCTCCTGCAGATGAATACGTGCAGGCGTAAGCACGCCTTTATTGAGGAGGAAAGCTCGAAAAATTCCTGGAAGCAACGGTTTTTCTGGCGTCAACCATTTCTGTCCGTCAAAGAACGCAACATTGGCAATCGTTGTATCAGTGATCCAACCCTCTTTCACAATCAAAACATCATCAGCCTGACCACGCTTTGCAAAAAGCTCGTCCAGTTTCGAACGATCTAAGAGCTTGTGAGAATAGTCCAATGTGCTTTTGACCCTTTTGAGCGTCCGAATAGGCGAGGGCCTCAGGGGTTCAACCTCCACGCGATCCACAATTTCGCTATAGACAATGCGTACCCGATAGGCTCCTGAAGGGGGTAAATCAGAAAGGTATTCAATGAGTTTAATGGGGGTTTTCGTTCCAAACAATTGGATTCGGCTCGCATTGGCTCTGGCCTCATGGTAGTCAAGATGTTGCGGTTTTCCCTCGACCCATTTAATAGTCTCAAACAGTTTCATAGTTCAGAAGATGGGCAAATATATCTTATTTAACAGTTCCTGATATTCTTGGTGCGGATCGCTCTGAACCGTGATTCCACCGCCACTATGATAATAGAATGTCGTCTCCTTTTTCTCAATGAATCGGATAAGCACCGTGCTATCCAATGACTTCCCATCGAAAACACCGGCCACTCCTGAATAGAATCCTCGATCAGGCTCCAGCTCGCGAATAATCGAAAGGGTTCGATGCTTGGGGGTTCCTGACACAGACCCTGCAGGTAACAGTTGATCGAGAATATCGCCCACATGCGAAGTCCAACCCGAGGACATGCGACCGCCTATTTCCGAACTCGTTTGCCAGAGCCTGGATGAGCCACTTCCCACCTGCTCCAGATAGCGAAATCGCTGAACCCGCACCTGATCCGACACCTGACTCAAGTCGTTTCGCAGAAGATCCACAACCATCAAATGTTCCGCACTTTCTTTGGAATCGCCTATGAGCATCGAGCCATCAGGGTCATCCTGAACGCGTCGGGTTCCCTTCATAGGATGCGCCCGAATATGGTCTTCGTGAATACTGACAAACCGTTCTGGGGAGAAGCAGAGGAACTTATTGCGATATTTCACCTTAAATCCTGCTGAAATACCCCCATAAATCGCCTCAAAACTGGCTGATAAATCAATCTGCGTTGGGAATGCGAGATTTAACAGATAAGTATTCCCAGCCTTCATTTCCTCAATCACACGGGAAAAGGCATGCTCATACTCGGTGTAAGTTATGGCCTTAACAATTTGAAGTACGGGATTCGTCAATAGCTCCGAAGCGAACTCCCGACGGGAAATAACTCCATCCATGTCGAACCAAATGTCAGCGGGAAGCTCAGAAAGCGGACAAACCTCCCCCTGTGTTTTGTCGAAGCTCACCACAAAAAAAAAGGGAATCGCATTTTGCCCAAGATCATTCATTTTCTGAAACAAAGGGCTTGTCATTCTCTAACTAAAACCATTCAGTCAGAAGATTTCGCAAAGCATCGACATTCGGCGGAAACTGCCTGTTAGCAACAACAGACTGTAGGAAGGATTTCCCATAGCCTTGGGTGAGAACTCGCCGATCCAGAATAATCACGCTTCCTTTGTCCGTTTTGCTTCGAATGAGTCGCCCAAACCCCTGCTTGAAACGAGTCACAGCGTTAGGGATCACATAGTCGAAGAAACTGCTCTTTCCCTTCAGCCCCACCTGCTCCATTCGTGCCATGACAATCGGATCCGTAGGAACATCAAAGGGAAGTTTAACGATAATGACATGAGACAACGATTCTCCAGGAACATCAAGTCCTTCCCAGAAACTATCTGTTCCCATCAAAACCGAATTCACATTCTCACGAAATTGTTTAATGATGTTGCGGTCTGACACCTTTCGTCCCTGACAGTAAACCGGAATTTTATGACGTTGCAGGGAGTCCTTGACCTGAAAAAAGACATCATTCAAGTGCTTGTGAGAGGTAAATAGAACCAATGCTTTTCCTTGCGTAGTTAACAAAATATTCTCAATATATTCAGAAAGTTTCTGTACATACTCTTTTGTATCCTCAAAAATGGGCGCATCCTGTGGCGCACACAGCAAAATACTTTTTTCAAGATCAAAGGGGGAGGACAAACTAAAGGTTTCAACTTTTCGATCTGTTTCAAGATAACCAATTCGCGACAGAAAGTAGTTGAAGTTGTTTTTTACCGATAAAGTCGCAGAGGTAAACATCACAGATCGTTTAGCATTAAAAACATACTTCTGCAAGTCTGTGCCTACCTCAATGGGAACAGCCTTGAGTTCAAAATACCGGCTTCGTTTCATCTCAATCGCATCAACCCAACGAACCGTATTTTCATTTTTTTGACGAAGAAATTTCAGATCCTCACGAATGTAGAGAACTTCGAGTTGTATTTTTCGATAAAAAGCATATTGAACCTTGGTTATATGTGTCTTCACTTCATACCCAGCATCCTCCAACATCAATGAAATTTCTCCAAGCAATCGGTCCATTTCTTCCATAAGACCCTCAAGCAAAGTTTGTTCAGCCAAGGCAAGTTGTTTAAAACTCAGTTTCTTCTGAGATTTCTTGAAAAAGTAGTTTTCCTTTTCCTTCTCCATGAAAATCGACTCGATCTTCTCAAAAAATTCCATATTAAGTTCAAGCCAAGCGCGAGAAGTGACCTGCAAAGACCTCAATTTATTAGCAACCAGAGGGGCATATGGATTCTTTCCCTCCCAAAGCCGTTGCTCCACAAGCTTCACCGCAACTTCATGAATTCGTTTTCTGCTCAGTGTCCTCGAAAAACACTGAGTGGCGATATCTTCAATCGCATGGGCTTCATCAATAACGAGATGATGATAGTCTGGCAATATATTCGCTTCATAAAAAACGTCCGAGAAAAGTAATGCATGATTTACGACAAGAATATGGGCAGATTTGGCGCGCTTTTTAATCCGGTTGAGGAAACAAATTGTTTTGAAAGGACATTTGTTGCCCAAGCAGGAATGGCTATCCGAATAGACCTGATTTTTGAATCGGGTTACCAAGCTATTGTGGATTTCAGAAAAATCACCATTTTCCGACGTAAGCAACCACAACATGATTGAAAGCACCCCCACCATGTCTTCCTGATTTTTTTCTTGAATAATCCGTGCAAAGACGTACGCCAATTTATTCATGCACAGATAATTTTCACGCCCCTTGACCATGACGTAATCGATGGGGACATTCAACGCACTTTTGAGAAAGGGAATATCTTTGTCGACTAACTGCTCCTGAAGCGTCTTGGTTCGTGTCGAAATAACCACTGGTTCAGACGTATTGAGTGCGTAATGAATCGCAGGAATAAGGTAAGCGAATGATTTACCAACACCGGTCCCTGCCTCTACCACCTGGTGAAGTCCTTCGCTTAGCCCATTCCAAACATGCTCCAACATATCGATTTGAGACGTTCGGCGTTCATAGTGCTTCATGGTCACACCTAACCGTCCGTCTTGATCAAAATACCGAAACATCGTTGCTAGATCTACAGACTCAGCGTCTCGATGACGTTTCGGGATACCCTCTGAGCTCGGTTTATCCAGATTCATCCCTCCAAAGCGTTCTGTAAAGAGCAAAATCCAGGGGAATTCCTCTCCGACAGCCTGTTTAGGAAAGCTGTTCTTTAAAATGGTCTTCAGGCTCCAATTCACCGACTCCGCATAATAGGCAAGGAAGGCCACAATATCAGGCTCCAATTGAAGAATTTTATCAAGAAGCGTCAAGTACAAACGACTTGTCATCATTGCATCCTCTTTTGCACGATGCACATTTTCCTCTTCAATCCCAAATAATTTCGCTAAATGCCCAAGCTTGTAACTTCGCTCCGTTGGCATCAAGAGAGAAGCCAAATCTAATGTATCAATGTGTGGATTCTCCACCGGAGGATAGCCATTTTTGATGAGTGCGGCATTAAGCATACCGAGATCGAATTGGATATTGTGTCCAACGACAAACCGATCCCCGATGAACTTCAGTATTTCTGAGGCTATCTCGTGAAAATGTGGTGCAGAAGAAACCATGTCATTCGTGATCCCCGTCATATTTACAACATACTCATTAATCTTTTGAGAAGAACGAATAAATGACGCGTATTCGTCTACCAGTTTCCCCTTCTCGTAGCGAACAAGACCTATCTCAATAATATCGTTATCCTGTACGCCAAGTCCGGTAGTTTCGACGTCAAAAGCGACGAAAGAACCAGATTTATTGCGTGACATGTTCAGGGCTTGGCTGGATTTTATTGATAATATTTTGGGTCAGTTTGTCGAGATTTTGACCCGTTTTGACAGAAATCATCAAGGCACTCTCGCCAACTCCCTCTGGAAGGGTCGACAACAAATCACATTTATTGAATACTTCAATCATTGGCTTATCTGCGATTCCGAGCTCCTCAAGAACCGACTGTACAGAAAGTATCTGCTTTTGATAGTACGGATGTGAAATATCAATTACATGAATCAGTAGATCACTCAAGAGGACTTCCTCCAAAGTTGCCTTAAAGGATTCCACCAGGAAGTGGGGCAAATTGGTAATAAATCCAACAGTATCTACCAGATAAAATGTTCCCTCCGGACGAACGACCTTTTTGGTAATTGTATCGAGCGTTGCAAACAACTGATCTTTCGCAAGAACTGATTTTCCGTGAAAAGAATTGAATAAACTTGACTTCCCCGCGTTGGTATAACCGACAAGAGCCACAATTGGCATATCGCTTTTGTGGCGCCTTTTTCGCTGAACATCTCTGTCCTGTCGAACCTTTTCCAAATCCTCTCGCAATTTACTAATTCGTTTTTTTAGAACACGCCGATCCGTTTCCAGCTGTTGTTCTCCAGCCCCGCGCATACCGATCCCGCCCTTTTGACGAGACAAATGACTCCACATTCGGGTCAGACGGGGAAGCATATATCGAAGCCGCGCCATTTCAACTTGTAGCTGAGCCTCTTTGGTGAGTGCTCGTGTAGCAAAGATTTCCAGGATAACCTCCGTACGGTCGAGGACACGTACCTTCAATTGAGTTTCTAGTTCTCGTTTCTGTACAGGTGAAATATTGTCACTGATGACCAAGGTATTTACCTGGAACTCTCCAAGGAGTCTCAGGACTTCCTCTAGTTTACCTTTTCCCAGATAGGTCGCTTGATTTACCAGCTCGGGACGAATGGTCACCGTCAGAACGACCTCGGCACCCAGATTTTCTACCAAAGAAATCATCTCTCTGGTCACGTCATCAAAATTGCGATCTTTGACAGAAACGAGTATCACGGAATCTGGCATCAATCTTCAGCCTTCAAGTCGCGCGTCATCAAAAGGCCAATGGCTTTCTCGAGGGGCAATTTTTCATATAAAACTTCATATACTGCGGTGGTAATGGGCATCGAAATCCCCCTTTGTTTGGCAAGCAACGCAATCACTTTGCTCGTTTTCACTCCCTCCGCTACCGCAACCATCCCCGAAACAATTTCTTGGATGGTTTCTCCCTTCCCTATCTGAAAGCCAACAGAATAGTTCCTGCTTTGTGGACCCAAACAGGTTGTGATCAAATCGCCGAACCCAGACAAACCCGAAAGGGTCTCCTCTCGCGCACCCTGACTGAGTGCAAAGCGCTTCATCTCAGCAATCCCTCGCACGAGCAAAGCCGCCTTGGCATTTGCACCCAGCTCTAACGCATCAAGAATTCCTGCTGCAATAGCGATGACATTTTTGAGAATACCCCCATATTCCACGCCAATCAGATCATCTGAATAGTACGCACGAAACTGCGGAGAGCTGATCAGCATCTGAATTGTTTGAGCCGTTGCTTGATTTCGGCAGGCAACGACGGTCGCCGCAGGCTTGCCAAGATAAATTTCACCAGCCAAATTGGGGCCAGAGAGAATCACAAAACGGTTTTGAAGAACATCTTCTGACAATTCCTCTGTAGCCATCTCCAGAATGGATCGATGGGTTTTCTCCTCCATCCCCTTGGTCGCGCTCACCACGATCTGATCGGCTCGCAGAATCGGCATCAAAGAGCGCAATGTCTGACGATAATAGGGAGAGGCCACTACCAGAAAAATCGTCGATATGCCGGGAAGCAACCGAAACATCTCAGGCTCAAGAATCGCTTGAATTCGGTCTGAGAGTATCGGTCTTTTGGGCAAATAGGTGGTATTGGTATGCAGGGTATTAATTTCCTTCAGAATCTTTGGATCATGGCAAACGAGGGAAACCAGACAACCTTTGTGCGCGAGCAACTGCGCTATTGTTGTTCCCCATGCCCCGCACCCGTACACAAGACTGTGCATCAAATCTTGTTCTCCTTGCCCTGGAGGAGTCGATGAATATTTGGGACATGTTTATAGACAATATATCCAACCGCAACGGTAATAAGGCACTGATATTCCCATGGAACTCCGAAGAACGGGATAAATGTAAGACCGACCATCAAGGGCCCCGTGATGAGAGATCCTAGCGAGACATATCGTGTGATCAGGATAATGCTCGTCTCGACCACAAACCCCACTAGAGCTATCCCGGGGGTCAGGAAAACAAGAACACCCAGCCCCGTCGCCACCCCTTTGCCGCCCTTAAACCCCAGAAAGGGCGTCAGGGTATGCCCGATGATCGCCAAAAGACCGCTGAGAGCAATCAAGCTATATTGGTTCGCGAAAAATAGGTTTGCAAAATAAACAGCAAGCACTCCTTTGAGCAGATCCAGCAAAAAAGTGAGTAAAGCCCAGCCAAAACCCAAAGCACGAAAAGCATTAGTAGTTCCGGTGCTTTTGCTGCCGACCTCCAGCAGATTCACGCCTCTGAGCCTGCCGATCAGGTAGCCGAAGGGGATAGAGCCAAGAAAATAGGAAAGAAGAATAATGAAAACGACTTGCATCTGAGGTCATTATACCAGCTTCATAACAACTAAAAAATATAATTTCGCGAGCAATTCCCAGCTGGGCAGCGTACACGCCAAGGCGCGACAATTAATGAGTCCCGCCCTGTAGCGAGAACCACAGCGCATAGAGGGAGCGGAACAACGAACCTCCTTCTTGCGCTCTTGCTCTGCCCTAACAAGCGTAGTAGGATTTCGCCAGGATGCCTCTCAAACCCAAAAAAGGTTATTTGCTCATTGAAACACTCCTGGCTCTCCTGATTCTGGCATCCATCTGCATCCCCTGGGTTAATTTCCTTCGGACACTATCCCCAAGGAAACAAGCCCAAGAGATCACCCTCTTTTTCTCAACGAAGAAACTTTTCCTACAAGCACTTGATGAAGATATTCCCGCCAAAGTCCTCAACGGTTCAATCGAGTACAGAATACAAAAGTTTCCGCTCAAAGAGGGCTTAAGACAGCTTCAGGTGGACTGCTTCATTCAGGGACGCCTTCGCTATTCCCTTGTGGGAGTAGTCCGATGAAACATGGGGTTACGCTTCTCGAGACTCTGATAGCATTGTTCATCTCAACGTTGCTATTTCAGGCTATTTTCCAATTAACGCAATTGTCCTTTACCGAATCCAAGAAATTCAGGCTCGCCCAGAGAGCTTTTGCGAAGGAGCTTGAGAGCTTACACGATTATGATAAAGCTCTACTAGAGGGCAGACGAATTGAGCTCCCCTTCAAAGTAGCCTCGCTGAATCATCAAGAAAGTTTTACTGAATTCAAAAGTTTTCAAGGATACCTCGGAGTCACTCTTCCATGAAAAAAGCCTATATTCTATTCTTCACCCTGGTGTTGCTTTCTTGTGTAAGCCTCTTAATGGGAAGCCTTCATCTGATGAATCGAAACCAGATGCTTTGGCTTGATCGATTCGTTGAAGAACAGCGTGAATTGCTTTCACAATATTCCCTCAAGGAATCAGGGATAACCCTGGAGTCTCCCTTGCAACTGAAAGATGGTTTTGGCAAAATACATGGCGTCAAGTAATTGCACAAAACTCGCTCTTCCACGTATAATGTCGTCCGAGGTTGGCCCATGGTGTAATGGTAACACAGCGGGTTTTGGTCCCGTCGTTCGAGGTTCGAGTCCTTGTGGGCCAGCCATTTTTCACTTTTCACAGATTTCGCAACTATATCAAACGGCTTATTGTAGGTGGCAGTAAGGATGCCGTTGTTTATCACCGAGTTTGATAGTACTATACTGCGAACGGTCATAATATGAGCTATTAATATCGAGGAATTTCATGTATTCTTAATTTATGGGGGTGGGAATACATGAATTCAAAAGCAACTTGACATAAAAAACAAGGCATTATAGTATTCAATTTATCTATTGAATACTATAGATTAACGAGGTGATTCAAGTGCTAACAAATAGAGAATTTAAAACCCATATATATGAACAATTTGCTGAGATTGGGAAGGCTTTATCTAGTCCAGTTAGATTAGAATTAATTGATTTACTATCTCAAGGAGAACGTACAGTTGAAGTATTAGCAAATAGTATTTCTCAGCCTATTGCAAATACATCACAACATTTACAAACGCTTCTCTCAGCAAAGATTGTTAAGAAAAGAAAAACAGGCAATTATGTCACCTATCAATTGGTTAATCAGGAGATTTATAAGCTATGGCAATCCCTGCAAAAAGTGGGGGAAGTATGTTTGCCAGAAGTTCAGGTAAGCAGTAAGGACTTCTTTTCTTCCACAGAAGAATTTAAACCTATGGAGCATAAGGATTTACTTTCGCTTGCGAGTAGTGATGATGTCATTATTTTAGACGTAAGACCCCTAGAAGAGTTCAACCATTGCCATATTAAGGGAGCAACGTCTATGCCTCTTGACCAGTTAGAAAACAGCTTATCCTTATTAGATAAAAACAAGAAAATAATCGCCTACTGTCGGGGAAAATATTGTGTGTTATCTCATGAGGCTGTTCAGTTATTAAATCAACATGGGTATTCTGCATATCGTTTACCAAATAGTGTGTTTGATTGGCAAGAACAAGGACTACCTGTTGAGGCAAAAATAGCGTGAAAGGAAGTGCGGTATGAAATTAGGACTTATTATTTATTCAAATGACCCAGAAACAGTTTGGAATGCTTTTCGATTTGGTGTATTTGCTTCAAAGGAAGGTGATACTGTCCAAGTTTTTCTTTTAGCAAAAGGGGTTGAGTGTGAATCATTGGATACACCTCCTTATAATGTGTCTGAACAAATCCAACAATTTATTACACAAGGTGGCATCATAAAAGCCTGTGGCACGTGTCTTAAATCAAGAAATTCTCAGGGAACTGAGGTATGTCCTATGTCAACCATGAAGGACATGTACTTGTTGGTAAAAGAGTGCGACAAGGTATTAACCTTCTAAAGGAGAATCATATATGAAATTTTCCCCCATTCGTTTTCAAGGTTCACTAGCATCTGCTGGGGTTGCGTTGATGCCCTTTCTTTATCTACAGTTCAGCTATCCACATGGCAAAGGATTTATTCATCTGTCTGATGTGGTTTTGGTTGACATTCCTTTGCTAGATTCTTTTATTCTTTGGTCTCTTATTGGAATTATGTTGGTATTTACATTACTTCACTTAGGGTTAACGCTGGTCTTTGTAAAAGATTTGATAATTTGGTTGCTTAACAAAGAACAAGTAAAATCTTTCCTAAACGCTGAAATGACAAACATAGGGATATTTTCTCCAATACTCTCATTGAGTATGACCATGAATATTATACTTGCCCCATTATCTTTTTTTAGTCCTTCGTTAGCAAGTATGCAACAAGCCATGATGCCCTATGCTTTTTTGTTCTGGGCATTATTATGGTCAGCTTTGTTGTTACTGGAAGCAAAAGTTGTAAAAGTATGGCTGACCAGACCAATGGAAATAGACAAGCTAAATTTTACATGGCTATTAGATAGCTTTGCCTTTGGAATGGTCGCTTTAGTTGGTTCTGGTATTGCTTCAACGGCTCAGAATCAATCTCTATCCAATATTTCTGCTTTTATGACGTGGATGGTCTTTTTTATGGGTTTATTGTTATTGGCGATTAAGGTTATGGTTCTTATCCTAAATCAACTCAAAGCCCATACACTGCCTGAAAAAACATTTTTACCTGCGACATTATCCATCGTACCCATTATTTGTCTTTATGGGGTTAGTTCCTTTAAGTTAAACACTTACCTAACCCATACTTTCAATTACAACATGGAAATGTTCTCTTATCTGGCAATTATCAGTTCTTATGTCATTGCAACTGGATACTTCTTATTTTGTATCTATTTAATTAAAGATTATTTTCTGCGTGAATTTATTAAGCATGAGTTTTACCCAAGTCAATGGGGGATTGTTTGTGCGTTGGTAGGATTTGAGGTACTAGGTGCTTATGTGTTTGGATTTTATTACAAAAGCAATATTCTGTTAGGAGCAAACTATATCGCTACACTTTTGGCAGTAGTAATTTATGGGATTATTTTCATTCGATATCTTAGAGCAAGTAAAGCAAAATGAATAAGCCAATTTACTTAGACTATAATGCCACAACTCCCCATTCACCAGAAGTCATTTCTGCAATGCGACCTTACCAGAAAGGAGCAGCTTCACTTTTTTGTGTAAAATCCGGAGCAAGGTGGCCGGGCATTCCGATTGAAGCCGGTTCTAACCCTCTACGGACTACGGGGGTGCGGAGATTATAATCTGTATTCTCCGCAAAACTAGGAGAGCTAGCTGATGATATAGTGTGTGCTTCGTCCGTCCCCTACCTTCAGTAAAATGTTTTTGATAAGGAGGTTCGTTATATCTCTATTTGCGCTGTCCTGAGAACACTTGCAGATTGTAGCCCATTTTGAAGAGGTAAGGTTGCCTTTAAATCCATCTAATAGCATGTTCAACATTTTCTTTTGTCTCTCATTAAGGTTTATGTTTTCGTGAGTTTGCCAAAATACTGCTTTTGAAAAAACACTCTTTAGTCTGTTTTCTGAATTATTTATGGCTCTATATAAACATTCAAGGAACCATATGAACCAATTCGTAATATCGAGAGAACCTTTTTGAGTGTCTTCAAGGATGTCATAATATTGTTTCCGTTCAAGTTTGATCTGGGCAGACATACTGTAAAATCGCTGTGATGATTTTTCAGCCTTAGCCAAAAGCATATCCGTTATTGCCCTTGCGATTCGTCCGTTTCCATCTTCAAAAGGATGAATCGTAACAAACCATAGGTGGGCAATAGCTGCTACGAGTAGTCCATCTATTTCAGGCTCCTTGTTTAACCAATGGATAAAGTCGGTGATTTCTTTCAATAAAGAAGATGCTGGTGGAGCTTCATAGTGAACTTTCTCTCTCCCAATAGCACCAGAAATAACTTGCATAGATCCTTTTGCATCATCTCTAAAAATTCCAGTAATAATTTTATGCATTCCAGAGAACCCTGTGGGAAATATGGCCGCTTGCCAACTGAAAAGTCTGTCAATTGTAAATATTTTGTCGTGGTTTTGAGTCGCATCGAGCATCATTTCGACAACACCCTCAACGTTTCTCTCGACATAGATGCTTCCTGCGGTATTTATCCCAAGACGTTTAGCAATGGAGGATCGCACCTGTTCTTTATTTAGGATTTCCCCCTCGATTTCGCTCGATTTAGTAACATCCTCTATGATGGTGTTTAGAGTCGCTTCTTCTTGGTAGCCAAACCCAAGAGCCCTTGCTTTCCCAAGCAGTAATCCTTGTGCATACTTTGTTTTAGAAAGTGATTCAAGAACGCGAACCTTATCCCAAGTGAATGATGGCCAATTCGGGTCATTGTAAATATATTTCATAATCTACGCCTCATATGCGGAGATTATAGCCTTTATTCTCCGCAAAAGTCAAAAATATTCACTCTACTAAAAATGTGTGTTTTGAATCGATATCTTCATAGATCTTGGTTCTAACGTCGCATACCATGGCTCGGCGTAGCTTTAGCGAAGACGGCTAGACCCAGCCAATATTTCTAATTCTTGAAGAAGACGATACATCGACCTATAATAGACT
>CAYHOI010000056.1:0-12195 GCA_964358175.1 uncultured Candidatus Marinamargulisbacteria bacterium
ATTTGATTAGCCCCCAAGTAGCATCAAACACTTAACTTATTGCGTAACAGTTCCTAAGGTGGCTTTGGTGGATCCCGGTGAAGAGGGAATTGGTTTTACAGGGATAAGCAAATACAACCATTCAACAAAGGCTTTGACCCTCACAGTAGTTGCTTCAAAAACAGGAAAGCAATACTGTATTCATGCCAATGTTGGCTATGTGCCTTCTCAAGCAGCATCATTGTTGGGAGCCATCGAATATTCTGCCAGTGAGGATATGGAGATCGTAGGCGAATTGGCTCGAACGAATCTGGATTGGGCGGGTCTTGTTGGTGGACGTTATCATTTCAATAAACAGATGACATTTGATTTTGGATTTACTATCCCTGTGGCCAGTGGTGCACCCGCAAGCACTACTTTAGTGGGGCTATCGATAGAAATTTAGGCTGACGACTCTGAGGGAGACGCTTCCCTGGGAAGCGGGACAATCAGAATCTCTTTGACAACGACGGTACGGGCGAGCTTGTCGTGCCAGGTCTGAGAATTAACGTCGATTAAGGCCCACAAGTAACCCATACTGAAGACAATACTGCTCACGAATTTGCCGACCAGCTCTCGAAGAAGCATTCTGCGAAAGCTTGCGTGTTTCCCTGTTGTGATATCGATGATGCGAAGTCTGAGAATGTATTTGCCTGGCGAGAGCGCGCGGGTGTAAAAAGCGATCATCAGAGCCATATAGGAAACTACGAGGGCGACTTGAACCTCAATTTGTTTAGTGAATATTTCAAAAAAAGTGATCACAGCAAAGAGGAGCATGGAGGAGAGTATATGGGCGATCCAACGCTCAAAAAATGTGGCGCGTCTTCCTGCGCCTGGGTTTGGCAGAAAGCTCTGACATGTGGGGCAGAAGATCGTAGCGTCTTCTAGGAGTTCCTGACATTTTGAGCAACGCATAGGACTTTTAATGTATCATCTGATTTCGAATTTGGTAAGGGGTTCTAGATTCAGATCTTCAACTCAAACTTATCAGGATTCGGGACTAATCCCCCAATAGATCATCGGTTACATATTACCGTGGAGAAATATCTCTCCCACTAGTCACGGAGTTTCGTGGAAACTCACGTAACAGTGGGAGTGGTGTTAATACTGGTCAGACTTTTTATTATAGCGTATAAAGTCTTCGATTTTGAAATCTATAAAGTCATGTTCGTTCAGGAATTGTTGAAGAGTCGGGTTTCTGTGAACCTGTTTATAACGAACATCTCCGTTGTCTGCAGTTACAGGAACCAGATCAAATTCGTTACTCTTAGCCGCTGCAGGTTGACCACACTCGCCTTCCTCGTTGCCAGTCTACTGTACAACAGTTTTCCAAGTCTGATCAAGCTTCTTAGATCCAAACATTTCCTTTGCAAATTCAAGGGCTCTTTGTTGTAGCGTCGCTCTTTCTTCTGGAGGTAACCCTTTTGATATCATCTCTACAGTTGCATTTATCTGATCCTCCACGGTTTTTTTCTTTACCGTTACCAGGAGTTCATTCGGATCCTTTATGATTATGCAAGTTTTGCAATGATTAAATTGAATCTCTTTGAGAATAGTAGTCTCTGACATCGGGGTAGCGGGTTCTTGGTTGAAAACAGATTCTCTGGGGGCTACTTTTCCTTCCTCGACGGTTTTAGCTAACAGACTTGATGGCAGTACCTTCTGAGCTAGACTTCCAATAGTTAACATAATTTCTTCCTCCCTTATGCTTTATTTGGGTTTCCGCGTTTTCTGATGCCACCCTCCTTTCAAGCGCACAAATTTAACCCTCTTATTAAAGTTATCGGCAGGAAAATCCGAAAATTGCACCTAAGTTTACTGTTTCTTTTTCTGTTTTCTTGATGATATAATCAAAATGGATGCTTACAAGTCTTCAAGTAATGGAAATTATTAATAAGATTAAGGGATGTGCACAGCCTTCTCGTATGTACCTGTTTGGAAGCTATGCCACAGGAAGTCCGCGAGAAGATAGCGATATCGATGTTGCAGTCATCAAGAAATCTTTTTCAAATAAAAGGGAAGAATTGGTTCGTATCAAGCGAGCTATTGCCTCCTCAGATTATTCTGTTGATTTGTTATTATTCTCAGAAGATGAATTTAATCTTAAAAAATCTCAGGGATGGCGGGTAATTGAAGAGATAACGGGCAAAGGAACCTCTATTCCATGTTAAATGATAAAACGTCAGAGTACTGGTTTATGATTTCAACGCATGATTCAGAATCGGCTAACTCTCTTTTAGCAATCAATGGGCATGCTGATATTATTATCTATCATTTTCATCAAGCGGTTGAAAAAAATATTAAAAGGTTACTGCATAAAAGAAGGTATTTCGTTTCCGTTTATTCATGATCTGGAGCGACTCTACTCTTTGTTAAGCAAGAAAACCCAAAAATATGTTGGCGTTGACGAGCAAATAATCATTTTGAACAACTATTCAAATCAACTTCGTTATCCAGAGTCAGACAATCTTTCAATTGAGGACGCCAAGGATGCAAAAAACCTCTTTAGTGATATATCAGCGCATTTGGCTGATTGTTGCAAAGAACAGATGACGATATAATCCCTCCCATGCTACGCATTGGTCAGGGCTTTGATGCACATCAGTTGATTGAGGGACGGAGACTTATTCTGGGGGGAGTGGATATCCCCCACGAACGAGGTCTCTTGGGGCATAGCGATGCAGACGTCCTGATCCACGCGATGATAGACGCGCTTCTTGGAGCCGCAGGGCTGGGTGTGATCGGGCAGCACTTCCCCGATACAGATGAACAATTTAGGAATATCAGCAGTTTGGTTCTCTTGAATCGCGTTAAGATTCTGATGTCTGGATGGGTGATCCATAATATCGACAGCACTATTATTGCGCAGGAACCCAAGGTTCAGAGTTATTTTCCGAAGATGAAGCGGGGCATTGCGGAGTATCTGGGCATCACTGACGGACAGATTAACATTAAGGCCACGACCACGGAACATCTTGGATTTACCGGACGCAAGGAAGGGATAGCCGCAATGGCCGTTGTCCTTATCGAGGGGACAAGTAAGTGAACGTCTATAATACCCTGACCAAGTCCAAAGAACCGTTCCAATCCCTCACCCCAAACGTTGTGAAGATGTACGTTTGCGGGGTAACAGTATATGACCTGTGCCATATCGGGCATGCGAGAGCCTATGTCGTGTTTGATGTGATTCGTCGGTTCCTGGAATTCTTAGGCTATACAGTGACTTATGTCCAGAATTTTACGGATGTGGATGACAAAATTATTAACCGTGCTAAGGAACGTGGACTTGCGGGGAAAGCACTCTCCGAATCGATGATTCAGGCGTACTTTGACGATATGGATCGACTCAATATTGTACGAGCGTCTCATTATCCGAAAGTTACCGAGCATATCCCTCAGATCATTTCTTTTATTGAAGGGCTTGTAGCCAAAGAAGCCGCCTATCTCGCCGATGATGGGATCTACTTTAGTGTCCGAAAGTCTAAGAATTACGGAAAACTCTCTCGACGGGACATTGAAGAAATGAAGGCGGGTACACGTGCAACGCTGAGTGAAAAGAAGCAGGATCCCTTAGATTTTGCCTTATGGAAACTGGACAGTGAGTCGGACTTATCCTGGCCAAGCCCATGGGGACAGGGTAGACCGGGATGGCATATCGAGTGTAGTGCGATGAGCAGGGAATACTTGGGCGAGACCTTTGATATGCATGGCGGAGGACAAGATCTTGTTTTCCCGCATCACGAAAACGAGATTGCCCAGTCGGAGGCTCTTACGGGTAAACCCATGGCTAAATTCTGGCTACATAATGGGTTTGTGCGGAGCCATAAAGAAAAAATGAGTAAATCTTTGGGGAACTTCTTCACCATCCGTGATGTTTTAAAAACGGTTGATCCGATGGTGTTAAGACTATTTTTCTTGATGACCCACTATCGCCAACCTATCAATTATTCCTTCGAGGAATTGGAAGATGTTCGGACAGCTTTTGAGAGAATCAGACATGTTTTTACGATAAAAGACTTACATCCCGTCGAGGCTGAACCGGTTGATCACTTTCGAAAGATTTTTATGGAGGCCATGGAGGATGATTTCAACACTGCAAAGGCTGTTGGGACTCTTTTCGATCTAGTCCGCCAGATTAATGTAAGCAAGTCTTTGGGGTTGGTAGAGTTGCTTCGCGCATTACTTCAAGTCCTAGGACTTAAGATTACGCTTGATGAAGCAGAAATCCCAGAGTCCGTTGCTCAATTGGCAAAAGAACGTTGGGAAGCAAAGCAGGCCAAAGAATGGGCACGCGCGGATTCTCTTCGTAAAAAAATTCAAGAAGAGGGATATGTGATGGAAGACGCCAAGGAGGGTTATAAGGTGCGAAAATGTTGAAAGGGTTTTATGGGATACTCTCCGAACCGCTGATCGGGTATGTAGCCCTGACGAAACTGTTTATTGAAGAGAAGGTTCCCTTTATTCAGCTTAGAATGAAAAAATCTCCCCTCGAGGAGGTTCGTGAGATGGCGAAAACCTTGCTTGCACTCACCCGCGGAACTGCCAGCCAGTTTATTCTCAATGACGAACCGTTGTTGGCCAAAGAGGTGGGTGCTGATGGGGTTCATTTGGGGCAAACCAACATGCCCTACTTGGAAGCGAGGGCAATGCTCGGGGATAAGGCGATTATCGGACTCTCTACACACAATGTTGCACAGGTTCAACGAGCGAATGAGTTGGAGCCTGATTATATAGGCATGGGTCCCGTTTATCCGACCCCCACCAAAGAAAAGCCAGACCCCGTGATCGGCACGCAGGGACTCAAATCGATGATGGCCACCAATCGATTACCCTATGTGGCTATTGGCGGAATCGACTTGATGAACATCATGGAAGTGAAATCAACCGGGGCTACGACGATATGTGTGGTTCGTCTGGTCAATGATGTGCTGGATCCGAAAAAAGTGTTGGAAGAGATCAAGAAAGTCTATCCCTGGTAAGGTTTTTCTTGAAAGAGGTTGCAATTGGGGTTCTTTTTGTGAGAACATGGGGTAACAATCAATCAAAGGAGGAGAACCATGGTAAAAGAAATTGAGGATTCAGCGTTTCAGTCTGAGGTTTTGGAAGAGAAGAATTTGCCAGTACTTGTTGATTTTTGGGCACCTTGGTGTGGGCCTTGTCGGATGGTGAGTCCTGTAGTCGAGCAGATGGAACGGACTTTTGAGGGAAAGTTGAAAGTTTGCAAGATCAATACGGATGAGAACCCTCAAACATCGATAGATTATCAAATCACAGGAATTCCCTGTCTTATTTTTTTTAAGGAAGGCAAGGAAGTGAACCGAATTGTGGGTTATCGACCGGCTGATGCGATGGAAGTGGAGATTCGGAAGATCCTTTCCTGATGGGGTTGCAAATTAGCCTTGTTCTCGCGTTTAGTGCCGGGCTTTTGTCGTTTCTTTCTCCATGTTTACTTCCTTTATTGCCTGTTTACATTGCCTTTTTTACTGGCGGGGAGAAGTCTCAGCTTCTTAGAAACGTTCTATCATTTGTGGCTGGGTTTGCTTTGGTGTTTGTGCTTCTGGGAGCGACAGCAACGAGCTTGGGTCATCTTCTGTCCGTATTTTCAAGAGAATTAAGTATACTCAGTGCGCTCCTTCTTCTCCTATTTGGATTTCACATGATCGGGGCTTGGAAGTCTGGACTGCTCATGAGAACATGGACGCTTTCTCCTCGTGCCAGCAAGTCAAATCTGTGGGGCGCATTCTTGTTTGGCGTAGCGTTTAGCCTGGGATGGGCTCCATGCACTGGCCCTATTTTAACCAGTATCCTGATCCTTGCTGGATCAAAGTCGTCAGTGTGGCAGGGGGCGGTGCTGCTATGGGCTTACGCAATGGGGTTGGCTATTCCGTTTATCCTGAGTGCATGGCTCTGGAAGACAGCGGTTGATACCCTTAAGCTTTTTAAACGGTATAGTAGACTGTCTGAAAAGTTGACTGGAATCGCGATGATCGTTTTGGGAATAGGGATGTTGGTTCGGGAGGTTATGTCATGAAACGATTCCTCATAGTGGCCAGTATCCTCATGACGATGGCCATGGGCCAGGTTATTCCTGATTTTCAGTTGATAAACCTTCAAAAAAAGACCTTGAAGCTTCATTCAGTGATCAGCCAAAACCGTTATACGCTTGTATCCTTGGTCTCTCTGACATGTGGATATTGTATGCAGGAGATGACAGACTATGGAAAACTTTCTGAACAATATATCTCCCGGAATGTAGGGTTTATGGTCATCTTTACTGAGGACAATCCCTCCGCAATTGCCTCTCTTGTTCATCAGAAGGGCCTAAGATTCCCGACCTACATGGGCGGGGAAGCTTTCGCAAGGGCGTTTCGGGTTCGTGGGGTTCCTTATACCGTGGTTGTTGATAGGGCAGGGCAGATCATTCGTGTTATTCCAGGCTATGTCGAGCTGGAACAGATGACTAAGCTCATTCAGGGGTTATTGGATTCTTCAACTCATTTGTGATATGCACATAATACCACCAGGGAGGCTGTTGGATGCAAACGATTCTCGCGATTGATCAAGGCACTACGGGGACAACCGCAGTTCTCTACGATGAGAACCTCCAGGTGATCACCAGAGCCTACCGTGAGTTTACGCAGATCTATCCTCAGCCGGGATGGGTGGAACATGATCCGATGGAGATTTGGCAGACGGTAAGAGAAGTTGCTGACGAGATTACGGAAAAATTCTCTGGCAAGATTGGGGCTATTGGAATCACAAATCAGCGCGAGACGACTGTGATATGGGACAGAAGAACAGGAGGTCCAGTGCATCATGCGATTGTCTGGCAATGTCGCCGGACGGCTGAAGTTTGTGAGCAATACCGACACGCTGAATCGCTGATTCGACAAAAAACGGGACTTCCACTGGATGCCTACTTTAGCGCGACCAAAATTAAGTGGATCCTTGAGACTTATCCTGGACTTTCTGTGGAGGAGCTTTGCTTCGGAACCATTGATAGCTGGGTGCTGTATCAACTGACGGGGGGGAGGGTGCATGCAACAGATTATACGAATGCATCAAGGACACTTCTTTACAACATTGTGACAAAAGTCTGGGATGAAGAGCTTCTGGCGTTATTTAATATCCCAACCTCCATTTTGCCTGTAGTGAAACATTCCATGGAGAACTTCGGAACCGTAGAGTCTATCCAGTCTCTGGCGGGTGTCCCCATTTTTGCCATGGCCGGAGATCAGCAGTCTGCGTTATTTGGACAAAGATGTTTTAAGGCAGGGCAAGCCAAAAACACCTATGGCACAGGAAGTTTCTTGGTCATGAATACGGCGAACAACTATGTGCGTTCCAGTCGATTGCTGAGCACTCTTGCCGTTGGACTCTCAGGAGAACCCTGCTACGCCTTGGAAGGCTCTATATTTATCGCGGGAGCAGCTATTCAATGGCTTCGGGATGAACTGAAGATCATCGGCAAGGCCTCGGACAGCGAAGCGATGGCAATGTCAATTCCCGATAATGGCGGAGTTTATTTTGTGCCCGCGTTTGTGGGTTATGGAGCGCCTTATTGGAATATGCATGCTCGTGGGACATTAACTGGACTTACTCGCGGAAGTAATCGAAACCATATTGTTCGTGCAGCCCTTGAAGCGATGGCTTATCAGAGTCTGGATGTTGTTTGCGTGATGGTAGAGGAAAGTGGATACGAGATAGCGTGTCTTCATGTGGATGGAGGAGCTGTGGCCAATGAATTTCTGGTTCAGTTCCAGTCTGATATTTTGAATAGACCGGTCTACCGCCCACAGAATATGGAGTCTACTTCGCTTGGGGTAGCTATGATGGCTGGGTTTAAATCAGGCATCTTGTCTGTTGACCAGTTGATGTCCGACTCCAAGGGTGGCGGGAAAACGTTCTCTCCAAAGATGGACATGAGTTCCAGGAGGTCTCTTATTCAAGGGTGGCATTCCGCTCTTAAACAGGCCTTCGTTATCTAATGGACATAGATGTTGTTATTATTGGTGGCGGGGTTACCGGAACCGCAATTGCACATGAACTTGCCCGATATCAGCTCAATATTGTTCTGCTAGAGAAAGAGGATGAGTGTTCATTCGGTGTGTCCAAGTCCAACAGTGGAATCATTCATACAGGTTTTCAGTCAAAGAAGGGGACGCTTAAGGCTGATTTGGCAGTACAGGGGAATCGCCTGTATGAGGAGCTGTCGGTTCAGCTACAATTTCCCTTGCTTCGTGTAGGGGAGCTGGTGGTCGCCAGGCCTGCAGAAAAGCCGGACATTCTAGAACTCATGAATCATGCGCTGGAGTTGGGGGTGCCAGATTTTGGACTTGTTGACAGAGTGTGGCTTGAGCGTCATGAGCCAACTCTGAACAATGAAATAGAATGGGCTCTCTGGGGGCGATCCGCAGGGGTGGTGAACCCCTACGAAGTGGTCTATGCTTTTTGCGAGAGTGCTGTGCAAAATGGTGTTCAGGTTCGCTGTTCTGAAGAGGTTGTGTCCATTTTCAGGAATTTTGATCGATGGGTCGTCGTGAGCACGGGTACCCAATATAATGCTCGATGCGTCATCAATGCGGCTGGGCTTTTTGCAGATCAAATTTCTCAACTTGCTGGAATAGACTGTCCCTCGATTTTTGCCCGAAAGGGACAGGAATTCCTTTTGGATCGCAAAGTAGGGTGGGTGACGCAGAGAGTTATCTTCCCGCTTCCAAGTGCACAAACCAAAGGAGTCCTCGTGATTCCAACGGTAGATCACAATACGATGATCGGCCCAACGGCAGAAGTTGTCCAAGATAAATATGATCTTTCAACGACTGCGGAAGGGAAGGATGAAGTGCTTTCTGCTGCAAGGCGTTTGGTTCCCAGTATTCAACAGGAAACTATTATTGCCTCATTTTCCGGACTTCGGCCTGTTATCGAATCAGAGGACTTTCATATCAAACAGGATGCGACAGGCTTTATTAATGTGTTGGGGATTCAATCGCCAGGACTTACAGCTGCACCTGCAGTGGCTCTATATGTTCGCAATTTGCTACCACTCACTTTGAGGAAGAAGTTTCATTATCTGCCTGAGCGAAAGGCCATCCCAAGGTTTCGGGAATTGGATCAGGATACACGAAACTCATTGATATCAGCAGATGCAGATTTTGGAGACGTAATCTGTCGGTGTGAAGAGGTCACTAAGGGCGAGGTGAAGGAGTCTATTCATCGAGGGGCGCGGACACTTGATGGAATCAAATTTCGGACACGAGCTCAAATGGGGAGATGCCATGGAGCATTTTGCACCATGAAGCTCATGTCGATTATCCATCACCAGAGAGAGGTGCCTTATTCAAGTATTAGTAAACGCGGTGCTGGCAGTGAGCTGGCGGTGAGTCCATGACCCATTATCGATTAGTCATTATCGGGGGTGGGCCTTCTGGAATGGCTATTGCTTATAGTGCCTATCGGGCAGGATTAGACCGAATTCTTTTGTTAGAAAGGATGCCAAGGCTTGGGGGGATATTGAATCAATGTATTCACGAAGGGTTTGGATTGCATTATTTCAAGAAAGAATTGACGGGTCCTGGATATGTTGCATTATATCGGCAGCTCCTTGATCAGACAGACGTTCAGGTGAGGGTCTCTTGTTCTGTTGGACAGATTACGAAAGAGTGTGAGATCCATTATACAAGCAGAGAGGGTCAGTGTTGTGTTACGACCGATCGGCTTGTCCTGGCCACTGGATGTAGGGAGCGAACCAGAGAAATGTTGACAATTCCTGGAACAAGGCCTGCCGGAATATTTACTGCAGGTCTGGCTCAGGAAATGATCAATGTTTATGGTGTTATGCCAGGGAAAAAGGTGGTAATCGTTGGGTCGGGCGACATTGGACTCATTATGGCCAGGCGTCTGACTTTGGAGGGAGCAACGGTCAAGATGGTTTTAGAAATTGGGGAAAAGGTTTCAGGGTTGATACGCAATAAAATCCTATGCTTAGATGATTTTGACATTCCGCTGAAATGTAAACATCGTTTATTGAAGGTTAATGGATTGAATCGAGTCGAGTCCATTCTTTTTCTTGATGAAAATACAGGTATTGTTGATGAGGTAGATTGTGATACTGTTCTTTTTTCAGTGGGATTGATTCCCGAACGTGACTTGCTTTTTTCCGCTGGAATAAAAGAGAACAAGCGAATCGTATTTTCGGGGAATGCAAGTCGCATCTATTCTCACGTTGATGAAGCGACGAAAGATGCTGAAGACCTTGGACGTCAAATTGCATTGGAGGAATTGTCATGCACTGCCTGATTTGTCCAAAGTGTTGTGAGCTTGAGGTCAATGAGGACAAAGTAGTTGGAGCTGGGTGCAGGAGGGGTGAGGGTTTTGCTCGTCAAGAGCTGGTGATGCCCAAGCGTGTGATTACGACAACAATCTGGTGTGACACAATATCTGATCGTCTTAAAATTCCGGTCAAGACTTGTGAGGCCATTCCCCTTGCAGACATCCGCCTAGTCATGAGGGACATTCGGAGTATTGTTATCAAAAGTAAACCTTATGTGGGGCAGATTTTGAACGATATAGGCAGATATTCATTGGAGGTGACGGGCGATGGACAATAAGTTCTTGACAACCGATGGGCTAACCTTGTCCGTACGGAGATGGGAAGCTGTCGGGACACCTCATGCCGTGATTGCATTGGTACACGGGATCGGTGAGCATTGTGAGAGGTATGCTCAATTTTCTTTGGACATGAATGCGTTCGGCTATGAAGTTGTTGGATTTGATCAGCGTGGACATGGGCTTTCCGAAGGTCCTCGTGGCCATACACCGTCCCTGCAAAGATGGATGGAGGATATGAATTGTTTTCTTGGGCACGTTCGACAGCGAGCGTTTAAGTACCTACCCATATTTCTCTTTGGACACAGCCTTGGAGGTGCGCAAGTTCTCAACTATATTTTAAGGTATCCACATCAACAAATAGGAGCCATTGTGTGCAGTCCTTATTTAAGAACTGCTTTTAAAGTGCCTCGATGGAAGAGAATCCTTGGCCTGTTGATGGCAAAGATTCTCCCCAAGATTTCATTAGCAAGTGGGCTAGAGGTGAATATGATTTCGCGCATTCCTGCCATCATTGAAGCCTACAAGGTCGATCCTCTGAACCATGATCGAATTTCTGCCGGAACATATTTATCTATGATTCAAGCCGGTCAGTGGGCTTTGCTCCATGCCCAGGAGCTAAAAATCCCATTAAGGCTCTTTCACGGAACAGAGGATCACATTACGGATTGTTTAGCCAGTAGGGAATTTTCTAACAAAGCAGGTGATTTATGTCTCTTTACGAGTATCAATGGGGGCTATCATGAATTGCTCAATGACCTTTGCCGCGAACAGATTCTTGAGGAGATACATCAATTTATGGATAGGGAGTTAAATCGTCTTCAGAGCTAGCCAAGCCAGCTTTGACAGGGAAGGTTTATCTATACTACAATGACGCGCGATGGTGACAAGTTATATGATGTGGCGGTTTATGGCCTATTTGTCTGCTGGGATTTTTTTCACGGCATTTTTAACGCCTATTGCTATCCGATTTGCTTTGAAACTTCGGGTTCTAGATGCGCCTAATGGGCGTAAAATCCACAAATATTCCAAGCCAAGAGTTGGGGGGCTGGCAATGTTTCTGGTGTATGTTGCGTTACTATGTACCATGGATTTGAGCTCCAATCTTGTTCGAGCACTCATTGTGGGGTCTATTCTTATTGTATTCCTCGGGTTTCTGGATGATCTTTTCAATGTTCGTGCTCTTTCAAAGCTTGGTTTCCAACTTCTTGTTGCCTATCTGATAACCAGCTCTTCTATCGGGTTTGGGATCCAAATCAAGCATCTCAGTGTACTTGCAGGCTATTATTGGGATTTAGGTGTATTTGCGGTTCCATTTTCGATGGCTTGGATTGTGGGGGTGATGAATGCGATCAATTTAATTGACGGGTTGGATGGCCTTGCAGGCGGAATCTGTGTGATTGCATCTCTGACCATGGGAATCGCTTCTTTGGTCTTTGGTCATCCGGATGTGGCTACGATCTTCTTCCTTTTGGTTGGCGTAATGTTGGGCTTCTTACGCTAAAATTTTAACCAGGCAAAGCTATTTATGGGGGATTCTGGGAGTCTCTTGTTGGGACTAAATATGGC
>CAYHOI010000057.1:0-12119 GCA_964358175.1 uncultured Candidatus Marinamargulisbacteria bacterium
ATTGGCAACTCGGATTACACGGCGAACGGTAATATCTTTCTTTGCTTTTCTGATGTGGGGGACCTCCTTGCGAAGGGCAATAACTCCAAATTCGTTTCCACGCTCCGTTTCAACGACCACGTACTCGTCCATCCTCACAGGAATCGTCAAAACAGCAATCGGATACACGGTATCGAAATTCTTGAACTTTACCCCAAAGTGTACCGTACCATCACTGACTACATGATTATTATTTTGCATAAATCTCCTTCATCGTCATGAGTAGCAAGACCCAATTTGTTGTTGCATTAACCGGCCGTTCCAAATAACGTACTGTCCGTTGCACGTGTGTCATCACCTTAAGCAACCGACTATCTGGACTCGATATATAGGATCGAAGCAGATAATCCTGAAACACCATCAGCTCGCTAGAAAATTTCACCCGATCCAGCGAACCACTCTCGGCAAAATTTAACAACTGCCCCAGATTGTTATTTTGAACATAGTCGAGAAATTTGTCCATCGGAATATTGGCAAGCATCTCATTCTCAAAGGTTTGATGGGCGGTATAGCCAAATGAAATCTGATGGGAACGTGACCGAATCGTCGGGAGCACGCGATAGGGGTTAGGAACATCCAGAACGATAACCACATGCTCAGGGGGTTCTTCCAGTGTTTTGAGAAGGGCATTTCCTGCCCCAGCAGTCAGGCGATGCGCTTGTTCCAGGTAAACAATCATCCAGTAAGTATCGGCTCCATAGGCTACTTTTCGCCTCAACTCTCGAATGGTTTCAATTTTGATAGACTCCTCCTCGCAAGAAATCTTGATCAAACCATGATAACGTTCCTGCTCTATCAGGGTACACGGAGTACAGCTCAGACACGGACGGCTACTTGCTTCACAATTTAAAAACTGAGCTAATCGCTTGGCCGCCAGCCATTTGGCCTCGACATTATTTCCACTAAAAATATAGCTACTGACCAACCGATTACTGGCAAAGAGGGGCATCAATCGGACTGAAACTTGTGCAGAAACTTCAGACATTCAACTTGCCAAACAACTCAGTCTTCAGAAGGATTTGCCTTATTTGACGCTGAACGATTTCAATATGGTCTTTGCTGGTATCCAAAAGATGAATTCTATCAGGGTCTTCTTGCCGAAGCTTGAGATACATCTCACGAATTCGTTCATGAAACTGTTGCTTCTCCTGCTCAAATCGGTCTGAATAGATTTTTGTCGCCCGCTTGATACCTATTTGGTAGGGCACATCCAGGAGTAGCGTAAGATCGGGTCTCACATCATAGGACGAGAAAGAATTGATCATAGATATCAATTCCGGTGAAAACCCGCGTCCTCCCACCTGATAGGCAATGGTCGAGTCTGTATACCGATCACATAGCACGACCTTCCCTGCTTGCAGAGCTGGTCTAATCAGGTCGCTTACATGTTGGGCACGATCAGCCGCAAACAACATCAACTCCGCGCGCTGATCCATCTTTTCAAAGGAGGGATCCAAGAGGATATTGCGTACCGAGATACCCATGCCGGTCCCCCCAGGCTCACGAGTTGCTAGCACCTCGTAACCATTCTCTCGCAGGAATGTGGCTAAAAGCTGAATCTGTGTGGTTTTACCGCCACCCTCAGGGCCTTCAAAAGTAATAAAAACGCCTTTAATCTTGGTTTCGTCCATTGATAACAACTCTCCTGTTTGGTTCCTTGCCAAGGCTTTCGCTGTGTAGTCCGAGATTAGCGAGAAACTGGTGCTGATATCGTCGAGTATACGCATTTGCGCTTGGAAGTTCAATAGGTTTTCCGGAGACCTCCAGGGCTTTGATTGATTCAAGCATCAAAGCATCAAGCTTCGCCAATTCACGGCTTTCGGAAGGCTCCTCCATCTTCAGGATATAGAGCAAAAACTTAGTCAAATGGCTGGTTGTAGAGGATTTAATGACATAGATAGGAATGTCGTTGTCATGAGCCAATCTCTCAAGATTAGAATTTCGCTTCAAAATTGATTTTTTTTGCGCACATTCAACAATAAACGGAGGCAACAGATCCAGCAATGCTTGATAATCCTGATCCATTTCTGCTTGGCTTTTCACCTGAAAATCCCCCCATTTCTTGACTGATTAAAATACCTCTTTTCACAAAAAATACGTACACGGTGAAGGAAACTCTGCAAATTTTCATTCACGTTTGTGTGTTGCACACATGACCGTTTCATTTCTTCTCTCCGCGTATACCCTTTTTTAACGTATGCCCCATCTTGAAAGCGACATGAGCGGATTCTGGTATCTGAATGGGAAGATGGGTCATCGGATCTCTGCCTTCACGCCCTGCTTTATGGCGACACTCAAACGTTCCGAACCCAACCAGATGAACGTTCCGGCCCTTCAGTAGCTCAGCTTCAATTTCATCCAGAAATGTCTCAATCACTCGTTCTACCATGGACTTACGACAATCGACAAGCTCGTACACCCGGTTGATTAATATTTTTTTATTGATGCTCTTTTTCGTGGGGCTCATAGACGATTTCTTCCTTCGAACGCCCGTCCTAACGTCAGCTCATCCGCCCATTCCAAATCACTCCCCATCGGAATACCATAGGCGATTTGAGTTAATTTGATATTCATTCCCTTCAGAAGTTTCGTGAGATACAACGTCGTCGTTTCCCCTTCGATAGAAGGACTAAGCGCAAAAACAATCTCTTCGACAGGTTCGGTTTTAAGACGGGACAATAATTCTTTAATACGTAATTGTTCCGGGCCAAGGCCATCCAGAGGCGAGATCACTCCACCCAGGACATGATACAAGCCTTTAAAACGCCCCATTTTCTCAAGAGCTAAAACATCACGGGAATCGCCAACCAGACATAATATCTTGCCATCACGTGAGGGATTCGAACAAAGAACACATTCATCAGCCTCATAAGTGAGATGAAAACATCGTTTGCAATACCCGACATGATCGCGAAGATCTTCGATCGAATGGATCAAATTAGAAATGAGTTCTTTTCGCAAACTCAGCAAATAGAAGGCTAATCTCTGCGCCGTTTTCTGTCCGATTCCCGGCATTTTGGAGAATTCAAAAACGATGGAGCTAAGTGGATCCTTCTGACTCAACGATATCCCCGGCTAATTCAGTCCGGGAATCTTCAAGTTTTCGAGTCCCTTCATCGAACCCAAGGACTTGGTTTTCACTTCCTCAAAACACTGATTGAGTGTATCACGTACAAGGTGTGGTAAATGTTTAATGTTGGCATCTTCTTTGATTTTCACATCCAGCACTTTCATCTCCCCGTTACATTTGATGGTTACCTCGCCTCCTTTGGAAGAGACCTCCACCACCAGTTTCTGC
Source organism: uncultured Candidatus Marinamargulisbacteria bacterium (assembly GCA_964358175.1). GTDB lineage: Bacteria > Margulisbacteria > Riflemargulisbacteria > GWF2-35-9 > GWF2-35-9 > CAYHOI01. Next base: position 3,338 of record CAYHOI010000057.1, read on the forward strand.
AATTCTTTCATTTGCTTTTTCAGCTCACCAAACTGCTTCATCATTTCGCCCATGTTACCAAACATAGTTTCCTCCTTGGTGCAATTTTGAGTTATACTCTACTAAAATTGGTTTTCGGTTTTGCTTCGTCTTGGTTCCTGAGCTACGTCGAAGGACGCTCACTTAGCGGGACTAGGCTTCGCTCGTCTCAGCTTCATCGAAAACCAATTCGTGACGAGTATACATTTCATTATAACAGGTTGAATCGAATCTGTTTACCCTTCAGGGGTACGGAAACCAATTCTATACGTTGTCAGACCCAGCCACCAGAAGTCATTTTGCTTATTTCAAGGATTAATTCTTCTCTTTTCACTTTAAGTTCATCATGAAGCTTCTGTACACCCGCCTTAAATGGTTCATCATTTATCTTAGGGAAGAAAGAGTGTTCCTCACCGTTTGCAAGTTTGTCATATAGTGTTAATTTTTTGATTGTTCTTTCAATCGTCGCCAAAGTAGCTTCATTTTTACTTTTCTCGTTTGAAACCCTAAGATTCTTCGTTTTTTCACGTAATTCGCCCAGCAAAGCAATCCGACCAATTTGATGAACATATTTTAGTTTGGTAAATTCATCTTTGAACTCGCTTGCTGGTCCATGAAGCATCTCGCCCGATGTATTTAAAAGCCCAAGCAGTTTTGCATCCACAGTAAGTTCATTATCGTAAGAAAATAGGACAGTCTTTTTTAATGTCGTTATTATTTTGATGGTCTCTAACAATTTTACCCAATCCCAATCCTTGCCATAAAAACCATTCAGAGCTTCCGTTATTAGTTTACTTAGTTCGCTCATCGCAACATCAATATTCATATGGTATATTCGGCTAACTTTTTCAAAATTTGCTTTTCTACGCTTTAACTCCAATACTCTAGGCTCCTCTTTTCCACTCACAATTTTATTTTTCATCTTTCTTCCTCCTTATTTTCGATTTCACGGCTTCACGCAATGATTCGAGCCGCAACATGTCTTGAACTAGATCAATCCTCATTACGATCTAGTTCCTCCATTTTCAACCATGACTATACAAGTAGTCGAGGACTACGCCCTCGAGCTCCCAGATGCGAACTCAAGTGGTCGGGTCATTTCAACTGCTTATAATAAGTTATCGTACAGGAAATGAAATAATTTCACCGAAGTTGTCCGCTGTTTGTGAGAATCAGCCTGCGAAAATAAGAGGTCATGTGACCTCGCCTTTTTCTTGTATTCCGCGCGCTAGTCGCCACCATCACACAATTGTTTACCCCATCAACTCCCGAATGCGCGGCAATGCTCGAATCGTCGCTTCACGCCCCATTGAAATGAGGTCTTTCTTTCGCTTCATGTCAAAGGAGGAAATACACTCCTGAACGGGTTCGATCAGCACATCGATCAGGGAGGCCTTGGCTCGTGTCTGATGCTTCAGCATCACGTCGATCGCACGGTCAGCAATTGAAAAAATATTATGGGGCCGATTGGAAAGAACGCCGGTAGGGATAACATCCACACCGATTACGATATCCGCTCCTAACGCCCTCAGTGGCTCTACAGGCACATTATTTACTAAACCGCCATCCGCCATCATGCCGAGCGCTGACTCCACCGGAATATACACGCCTGGAAATGAACAACTCATCCTCACGGCCAAGGAAAGCGAGCCATCCGTCAGAATCACCCCCTCCGAGGTTACCAAATCCGTCGCTGTCACGGCCAAGGGAATTGCCAAATCTTGAAAACGGTCATGTGGCACTATTTTTTTCACAAAATTCTCAATCGACAAACTGCTAATAAATCCATGGCGTGTAAGTTTGAGAGCTGTAAATTGACGCCAATTCACTTTGAACGAAACCAGATTGAACTTCCGCATATCTTGTTTGTCTGCATAAATTGCCGCAATCAGACTCCCGCTGCTCGTACCCGAAATAAAATCAATCGGAATTTTTTCGCTTTCTAAAATTTGGAGCACACCAATATGCGCAAAACTACGCACGGAGCCGCCACCAAGCGCTAATCCGATCTTGCGGCGACTCTCCTTGGAAGGAACGACCTTACTCATGCATAATTCCTTCCTCTTGCCATTTTAATTTCTCATCAAAACAAAGGCGTCCAACCCGACTCACAAGCTTGTTATGATTTCGACTCACTCGTGAAAAACTCGTTCGAATCCGATCTCTCGCTTGGAGGCAAAACAAGTCTGCTAAATCCTGGGGTGATTGATCTCCAGGATCCATAGAAAGCAGATGATCCGCGTAAGACAACGTCGAAGCCATCGCAAATAAATCGGTTCCAATGTTAACAAATTCGGCCAAAATCAATTGTTCTCTTTCGAGCTTTTGTTGATATCGTCCCATCGTTTCAAACAATTTCCGGGCAAGACACTTACTTGCTTTGGCAATAAATCGTAAATGACGCTGATTTTGAGACGAAAGCGATTGTGTGGTATACCTTTTCGGGATCCCCACAAATTGCTTGGGATACCACCAGCCGTAGAAGAGAAATGCCTTCCCTAATGCTTTTAATCGTTTAACCAACCCATTTCGCGAATCCATAATCGGCATAATATATCGAACATGCATATCCATTGCCTCTCGTGCGATGAATAGATGCATGATCTCACTGGTTCCTTCAATAATTCGATTAATTCGGGTATCTCGCAACATTCGCTCAATGGGGTCCGGCTTCTCACCTCGTCCACGTAACGATTGAGCAGTCTCATACCCACGCCCGCCCTTGATCTGCAACGTTTCGTCAACAATTGTCCATGCTCTCTCCGTACAAAAGTACTTTGCCATTGCTGCTTCCAACCGAATATCTTTATTGGACTTATCAGCAAAAGCTGATGTTAACCAGGTAATACTTTCCATAGCAAGGGTATTTGTCGCAATAAAAGCATTTTTATTTTCGATCGCTTGATGTTTTCCTATGGGCTGTCCCCACTGAATTCGTTTACGCATCCAGTCTCGATTATAGCGCATACATAGTTTCGCCATTCCCGTCACGGCGGCGGGCACAGTCAAACGTCCTGTATTAAGTGTCGCAAGAGCGATCTTGAGCCCCTGCCCTTCCTCGCCTATTCTGTTTTCAATAGGAATTTTCATTTGGTTAAACCGCAATAACCCATTGGAAATACCCCGAATCCCCATAAATTCACAATGATGAACCACTTCAAACCCTGGCGTCGATGTCTCGACAATGAATGCAGAGATCTGCTTCTTTTCTTTGCCATTGACCGCCATCGGTTTTGTCTGGGCCATCACAATCAGGAGCTCAGCAGCAGGACCATTGGTAATCCACACTTTTTTTCCTGTTAACTCATAATACTTACCATCCGCAGATAGTGTCGCTGTCGTCGTCATGTTTGCAGGATCGGAGCCTACGTCCGGTTCCGTGAGCGCGAAAGCCGAGACAGCCCCTTTTGCTAAACGAGGTAAAAAGGCTTCTTTTTGTTCTTTTGTCCCAAACAGCTTTAAAGGCTGCGGGACACCAATGCTTTGATGTGCAGATAACCAGACGGTAGTCGACCCACAATAACTTCCCATTACAGCCATCGCGCGATTGTAGTTCACCACCGAAAAGCCAAGCCCCCCATATTCCTTCGGGATCTTCATCCCAAAACACCCAATATCTGCCAACGCTTTGATGGCTTTTTGAGGTAGCTTACCGGTTTTATCAACCTCATCCGCATCAATATTGTCCACCAAAACCTTTTCAAGAACTTTGATAAACTCATCACCAATCGCTTTATCCTCAGGACTTTGAATAGGAAATGGATGAATGAGATCCCAGACAAAATTTCCCTTAAAGAGTTCCGCGACGAAACTGGGATACTTCCAGTCAATCTCACGGCTATCCTCCGCAAGATCAAGCGAAGCCTGCTTAAGTTTGTTGTCTGTTAATTTCATGATTGACCTCCTCTGAATGTTTTTTTCTCCCGTGCCATTTGAGTGAGCAAGTCACTCGGGGCAAATCGCTCTCCCAGATGATCCGCATATCGCAAGAGAGCATCTTTCACATAAGCAATGCCCAGGTGATCCGCATACGAAAGTAGTCCGCCGCGAAAGGGTGGAAAGCCCGTACCCATGATCATCGCCATATCCAAATAATCCGGTCTTGTAACGATTCCCTCCTCGAGACATCTCGATGCCTCATTAATCATGATCAGCAAACACCGTTCCACCATTGTTTCATCAGTAAGTGCTGTAGAATTGGAACGTCCGATCCCCATCACCTTCTCGACAATGTGAGGATTAAGCTTTCTCTCTTTTCCCGAATAATCATAGAAGCCCATCTTACTCTTTTTCCCAAGCCATTTCTGTTCATAAATCAGCTGTATCGACTGAGCGACTTTCATTCGAGGCCCATATCCGCCTTCTAATATCTTGGCGACTTTATAGCAAACGTCAATCCCTACCTCATCGGCAAGGGTCATAGGACCCATTGGCATTCCAAACCTCAAAACGACTTCATCAATTTCTTCCAAATCTGCCCCCTCCTCAAGCATGAGTAGAGCCTCGTTCATATAAGGAAGAAGGATTCTATTCACCAAGAATCCAGGACAATCCTGAACCACAATCGCTGTTTTCTTTAATGATTTCGCGAATGCTACAGTTGATGCAACGGTTTCAGGAGAGGTCTGTTTTCCGGGGATCACTTCCACCAGAGGCATTCGGTTCACAGGATTGAAAAAATGCATACCAACAAATCGCTCGGGATGAGTAAGCACCGAAGCCATCTGCGTAATCGATAAGGCAGATGTATTTGAGGCTATTATCGCGTCAGCTCCCACCTCTTTTTCAAGTTCAGCCAACACTTTTTTCTTTATCTCAATATCTTCAATGATCGCCTCAACAACAATGTCCGACCGTGAAAACCCACGATAATCTGTCGTGGCGGAAATGTGATGTAATTTAAGATTTGCTTCTCGGCGTTCAAGACGGCGTCTTTTGGTCAATTGCTTGTAAATAGTCATCGCCGATTCATATCCCTTGGCGATTGCGTCCCAGCTGACATCCTTCATGCGAGTACTCAGATCATTATTGCTCATAAGCCATGCAATACCGCCCCCCATCACCCCTGCCCCAAGAACCCCTGTATATCGAATCTTTTTGGGCAAGCTGGAAGCGACAACGCCCGGGTCTTTTTTCAAAACCTCATCGGTATAATAAAGCGCAATCAAATGGCGGCAAATATCGGTAATGACAAGCTGACTAAACGCATGAGCTTCCTTCTCCATCCCTTTCTCAACCGGTCCGCCATACGTTTGCTTTATCACCTCTAAAGCACTCAGAGGAGCAGGATAATGGCCATCCGATTGCGCCAAAACATCTTTCTTGGCCATCTGATAAACCAGAAAACGTCCAAGTAGGGTTCGATCAAGAATCCATGAAATGAATCCCTTCGGTCGACGTCGAGCACGAATAAATTTATCATCAGAATTCATCACGTTTTTTGCAAAAGCCAGGGCTTTTTGATGGATCACTTCATGGGCAAATACGCTATCCACAATTCCTTTCTTCAGAGCCTGATTGCCATCCAACTTTTTCGCACCCAAGATCAACGGCAAGGATCGCTCTAGGCCTATAAGTCGAGGCAATCGCTGAGTACCGCCAAATCCCGGGATAATTCCAAGGCTTACTTCGATGAGTCCGATCTTCGTTTTGGGATGATCAGTCGCCACACGATACCGACAAGCTAGCGCTAGTTCAAGGCCACCGCCTAAACAAGCACCGTTAATGACAGCAATCGTTGGGAAAGGAAGGGCTTCCAGTTTATCCAGTATCCGTTGTCCCGATCGTGCTTTTTGAAACCCCAGTTCACTCGATGAAATCGAATCAATTTCAGCGATATCCGCACCCGCAATGAACACACCTTCCTTGGCGCTGCTGAAAAGTAATGCCCGAATGGACTGATCTGCATGTATTTTATTCAAAACAGATTCCAACTCCGCCATAACAGATGTGGTCAATTTATTGACTTTTTCCTGTGGCAAATCCATGATTAACTCAACGATACCCGTCTCCAACTGCACCAATCGAAATATAGGCTCCATTAGTTCACCTCCAAGGCTAAAGCTGCACCCTGACCGCCACCAATACAAAGCGTCGCAAGTCCTGTCTGAAGACCTCTTCGCCTGAGCTCTCGCAGGAGCGTAAGAATCAACCTTGCCCCTGTTGCGCCGACTGGATGCCCGAGGGCTATCGCACCTCCATTGACATTGACGATATTCATATCCAATGCACCCACCGCTTTTGACAATCCCAAATACGTTTTCGCAAACTCATCCGAAGCAAAGGCTCGCTCACAGGCAAGAGCTTGTGCGGCGAAGGCCTCATTAAGCTCAATCAGTTCGAAGTCCTTCATCATTAAATGAGTTTTCGCAAGAAGCTTCGCTGTCGCATAAACCGGCCCCAGCCCCATACGATGAGGGTCAAGACCCGCATAGGCATATTCCCTCAAATATCCCAATGGCGTGAGACCGAGTTCTTTGGCCTTGGCCTCACTCATCACAATAAGCGCGGCTGCCCCATCAGAAACAGGACAAGCATTTCCTACCGTAACTGTTCCATTCTTGCGATCAAAATAAGGTTTAAGTTTTTGAAGCGCCGCAAGGGTTTGCTCAGCACGAGGACCTCCATCATGACGTTGTACAGCCTTAAAATCTGGAGGAATCGGTACGGGCACAATTTCCTCCGCAAAAATCCCTTTCTCCATAGCCCGAACAGCCTTGAGATGACTAGCCAAGGCAAACTCATCCTGCTCAAGGCGGCTCAGTTGAAATTCGCGGGCAAGCACTTCTGCGGTAGCCCCCATATTCAGCCCGCTGATTGGATCCGTTAAACCTTCCTGAATACCGATAATCGGCGATAAAAACGAAGGTCGAAAACTCAAAAGTGCCATCATTTTCTGAAAAGGCGTTTTTGCTCTCATCAGACGAGCAAACAATGCCGTCATATCGCGATTAAAGAGTAGCGGAATATTGCTCATGGACTCCGTCCCCCCTGCGATGAGGATATCAGCTTCACCCGCCAGAATTTTATTCGCTGCCGTTGTCACAGCCTCCATCCCAGAAGCACAATTTCGATGAACCGTCACAGCAGGCATCTCCTTGGCAAGCCCGGCCTTCAAGGCAATAACTCTCGCGACATTGGCTGCATTCGCCGGCTGTGCCACATTCCCAAAAACGAGCTCATCGATCTGCCCGGGCTCCAGCGAGGATCTCATCAATACCTCTTTCACAGCATACGCACCCAGGTCGTCGGCCGAAATATTCTTCAGTTCTACTCCTGCCTTACAAAACGGTGTTCTCACCCCATCGATAATTGCGATTCTATTTCTCATTTAGTCATCTCCCTTCTTTTCTCCATACATCTCATTTATTTCTGTTGCATAACGATGACAAATCACATGACGTTTTATTTTTAAGGTTGGTGTTAACTCCCCATCTTCTTGTGTAAACTCCTTGGCAATGAGCGTAAATTTTTTCACCTGTTTATAAGGCGCAAGGTCTCCTAATTCCATTTGTAAAAGCTCTTTAAACAAACGAATGGTATCAACATGACTCAGCAAGAGTGACTGATCACAAACAATGTTGCGTCCTTTCAAATACAGATCAACCTCACTCATATTCGGAACAATTAAGGCTGTCAGATAATTTCGCCCCTCCCCCACCACGATCACCTGAGAAACATATTTGCTACTGCTCAACAGCATCTCGAGAGGCTGAGGGGCAACTTTCTTCCCTGTACTCATCACAATGAGTTCTTTTTTGCGCCCCACGATTTTGATATATCCATCTTCATCAATTTGGGCAATATCTCCTGTGCAAAACCATCCATCTGAAGTAAACGCGAGCTTTGTTTCATCAGGATTCTTGTAATAACCGCTGGTAACATTAGGCCCCTTCACCAAAAGTTCTCCATCTTGCGCCAACTTCACGGTTACATGTCGTAAAACTTTTCCGACCGTTCCGAATTTGGGGTGATCCGGATGATTACAGCAAATCACCGGAGCCGTTTCGGTCAAGCCATATCCTTCAATAATACAAATACCCAATGCTTCAAAAAACTCACCCACCGATTGGGGTAACGGAGCACCTCCTGAAACACAAAATCGAAGTTTCCCCCCCATTTTCTGCTGAATCTTTGAGAAGACAACTTTCTCGGCCAATACATAAGGCAATTTCAACCACAGGGTAGGAAATCCCTTCTTTCGCAAGTGATGATAGCGATGCCCAACCTTCAAAGCCCAGTTGAAAATCACATGAGAAAATCCGTGAAGCGAATTTAAAATCTTCGATTGAATTTTTTCAAAAAGTCTCGGAACACTGATCATCACGGTTGGTTGAGCAAGTTTAATATCCTCTCCAACGGTTTGAATGCTTTGTGCATAATAAATAGAGCCACCAATATAGATGAGCAAATAATATCCGACCGTTCGCTCCAACACATGGCTCAATGGCAAGAATGACAGGACTGAATCGCGTTCATCTATGGCCACAAAGCCCACTATATCTTCAACATTTGAGAGAAAATTACCATGCGTAAGCTGTACACCCTTGGAAAGGCCTGTACTGCCTGACGTGTATACGATACTCGCAAGATCTTCGGAGGTTACAGTGTGCCGAATCGCCAAAAAAGCCTCGCGTTCAGCCTGGGCAACGTTTCGCCCCAACTGCTGAAGCTGGCCTAAAGAATACACGCCTGTTCTCGTTTCCTTCTCATTTAACATAATAATGGTTTCCAATGCGTTACATTCATGCCGAATCTGCTTAAT
>CAYHOI010000058.1:0-11893 GCA_964358175.1 uncultured Candidatus Marinamargulisbacteria bacterium
CCTATTTGTATTTTATTGAATGTTTTCGTGCCACTCGCATCCGAGAAATCTGCAGGGAAAACAGTTTCCTTTCTAGGTAAATCTTATAGCGTCAAACCTCTGAATGAGAAATCTTTTAACAGAATTGATGTGGCACTTTTCAGCGCGGGTTCATCGGTGAGTGCCAAATTTGCGCCAATTGCAGCGAAGGCAGGATCGGTGGTTATCGACAATACAAGTTATTTTCGTATGGATAATGAGGTGCCACTTGTGGTGCCAGAGGTAAATGCCGAGGACATTAAGAAACACAAAGGCATTATCGCCAATCCCAATTGTTCTACTGCGCAAATGGTGCTTGCTCTAAAGCCCATCCATGATCGCTGGGGGATTAGCCGGGTGGTCGTCTCTACCTATCAGGCGACTGCAGGAGCTGGTAAAGAGGCGATGGATGAATTGCTCAACCAGACGGCCAACATTCTCAATGGAAAGGGGGCAGGAACGCCGAAGAAATTTACCAGACAGATTGCCTTCAATCTCATTCCGCACATCGATGTTTTCGAAGCCAATGGCTTTACCAAAGAAGAAATGAAAATGACGAATGAGACCAAAAAGATTCTTGGTGATGAGAGTGTCGAAGTGGTCGCGAGTTGCGTTCGGGTGCCCGTATTCATCGGACACAGTGAGGCATTGAATATTGAAGTGAAGAAACCTTTTGAGCTGGAAGACGTTCGCAAGGTTCTCTCTGAAGCCCCTGGACTTAAGATCATGGACGATCCTTCCAAAAATATTTATCCGACACCCTTAGATTGTATCGAAGAGAATGATACGTTCATCGGACGTTTGCGCAGAGACTTCAGCGTCCCAAATGGGATTGCTCTTTTCTGTGTATCAAACAATCTCAGAAAAGGCGCTGCACTGAATGCAGTTCAAATAGCCTGGGAACTTGTTAAGCAGAAGCTAATTTGACTCAAAGCATATCCCAAAAACTGATTCATTTTTTCGAGACCACGCTCAATACATATTCTGTTGACAGTCCAGAGGTCGTTGGGTGGTCTACCCGAAAGACTCAGCACCTTCGATTTCAGCTTCTCAATGAAATCGCTTGTCTCGATGATGCGAGCCTATTAGATGTAGGATGCGGGGTAGGGGATTATTGGTCCTATCTTCGATCCTCTGCTCCGACCGTTAAGTATGTGGGGATCGATCTGAATCCTCGAATGATTTCCTTTGCAAAAAAGAAATATCCTCAAGGGGCATTTATCCATCAATCACTAGAAGAGATGGAGCAGAAATATGATTTTGTGATGAGTTCAGGTGCCTTCAATTTGGCGTTGGAGGATAACCCCGCTTATCTGAAGGGGATGATTCTGAAAATGGTGAAGGTCGCCCGAAAAGGGGTTGCATTTAACGTCTTAAGCCAGTATGCTCCTTATCGGATGCGGTATCGGGATTTGTATTATTACCACCCTGCCGAGGTTTTTGACTTCTGTAGGCAGAATTGGGAGCGTGTCAATCTTCGCCACGATTACCTGTCAAATGATTTTACAATCCACATCAAATTAAAAATCGATAGTTAGAAAATACGAAAAAGGAGTGATTCGAATGGAATTTGGACGAGTGGTTACCGCGATGGTTACCCCCTTTGATGAGAATGGAGAAATCAATTTCAAAGTAGTGAAACAACTGGCTCGCAAATTGGCTGACGAGGGATCGGATGCGATTGTGGTGACGGGAACAACCGGAGAATCTCCGACTCTCAGCCATGAAGAGGATTTGTTGCTTTACGCTAAGGTGCTAGATGAGGTCGGCAGTCGAGTGAAAGTGATTGCTGGCACAGGGAGCAATTGTACTTCAACCACGGTTCGTTATACCAAACTGGCAGAGTCTGTCGGATGCCATGGGGCAATGATTGTTGTGCCCTATTACAATAAACCGTCTCAGGAAGGACTATATCAACACTTTGTGAGCATCGCGAACGAGGTCGCTTTTCCCCTGATGATATATAACATTCCAGGCCGAACAGGCGTTAACATGTTGCCGGAAACTGTCATAAAGATTTCCGAGAAAGCAAGAAATTATTTTGCCATTAAGGAAGCCTCGGGGAATCTGGATCAGATGAGAAAAGTGATCACGCTCAACCAGCGTTCTGACTTTAAGTTATATAGCGGGGATGATAGTTTGACGCTTGATGTTTTAAAGCTAGGGGGGCAGGGTGTTGTCAGTGTGGCCTCACACATCGCCGGCTTGCAAATTCGCGAGATGATCACCACGTACACACGAGGGGATGTCACGTCTGCCCAGAAGATTAATGAGCGTCTGAGTTCGCTTTTTTCAGTGTTGTTTATCACCTCGAATCCTTCCCCTGTCAAAGAGGCACTTCGGCTAATAGGGTGCCCCGTTGGAGGGGTGAGACTGCCTCTGGTTGCTGTTAATGAGGAGGAGAGAGAGCAGATTAAAGGTGTGTTGAAACAATTAGATTTAATATAGGGAAGGATAAGAAAATAATATGTTAAAGTTATATATATTGGGTGGGCTAGATGGCATCGGCAAAAACATGATGGCTTTGGCTTACCGTGATGAGATGGTTGTGATTGATTGCGGGATTATGTTTCCGGATTCGGACATGTACGGTGTGGATAAAATTATTCCGGATTTTTCATTTCTTGAAAAACATCAAAAACAAATCCGTGGACTGATCGTGACTCACGGACATGAGGATCATATTGGTGCAGTGGCTTATTTTCTGGAAAAGATTAATGTTCCGATTTATGGTACAAGATTGACGCTTGGTCTTGTGGAACACAAACTCAATGAAAAAGGGCTTAAAAAAGTTCAACTTAAAATAATTAGCGAGACTTCTCGTTTGAAATTTAAATATTTTCAATTTAGTTTTGTGCGGGTGAGTCATTCCATTCCGGATGGAGTGATGACAGTGATCGACACGCCAGAGGGAACGATTGTTCATTCCGGAGACTTTAAAATTGACTATACACCAGTGGATAATCATGTTCTCGATATGCATCGACTGGCGGAAATTGGGAGCAAGGGGGTCACTTTGCTTTTGAGCGATAGTACCAATGCCGTCAAAAAAGGCCATACCCTTTCAGAACGACAGGTGGGAGAATCCTTTGAACGAGCGTTCAAAGGAATTCAGGGCCGGCTTCTTGTCGCGACATTCTCAAGCAATATTCATCGTATTCAACAGGCCATAGATGTAGGAAAGCGGTTTGGACGAAAAGTAAGCTTTGCTGGACTTAGCATGGAAAACACGGCAAAAATTGCAAGGCGACTGGGGTATTTAACCTTTGATGACAGTGATACCGTGTTTATTGGTCATATAGACCAATTTCAAGATAATCAGATACTTATATTGACGACAGGTAGTCAGGGGGAGCCTCTATCTGCACTTACACGTATTTCAAATGGCGAATATCGGCTGTTTCAGATTAAGAAGGGTGACACCGTTATTATTTCGGCCTTGCCTATTCCTGGTAACGAGAAAATGGTTTATGCCACGATTGATAAGTTGGGACGAAAAGGCATTCATGTGATCTATGAGGAGGCCTCCAAGATGCATGTTTCTGGTCATGCCTATTCAGAAGAGCTCAAGCAACTTCAGATGCTGTTGCGCCCAAAGAGTTTTATTCCCATTCATGGTGAGTTTAGACATTTGTATGCTCATTGTGAGATTGTGAAGGAACTTGGCGTGACCCATGATTTTTTGATTGCTGAGAATGGGGATGTGATAGAGGTTAGCAGAAAGAAAAACCTTGCGATTGTTGAGAAGTTGGAGCTTCATCCCAAATACATAGATAGTAATGGGGTATGCTTGGAAGATGATGCCCTGATTGAAGAGCGTCGCCAAATGGCCAATGATGGGGTGGTCGTTTTTACGTTTTACCTCAACCATCAAGGGGATCTCATTGAAGATATTCGGATTAGTTCGCGTGGAGTTTCGCCTGTCCCAGAAGAATTCATCAACGGACTCAAGGGGAGCTTGATGGATCAGTACAACCATATGCTAACCAGGAAAACGCTTGAGAAGGAATTGCTTTCAATAGAATTGGAAGAGATGGTTCGAAAATATATGATCAAACGTACGGGTAAAAGTCCCTGTGTTATTCCTCTCATTGTCATAAAATGACCAGGCTTCTTATGCATGTCTGTTGTGCACCCTGTTCGACAGCCGTGATTGAGCAACTCCAAGACCATTACGAGTTGGGTGCTTTTTTTTATAACCCTAATGTCCACCCTGTTGATGAGCATGATGAACGATTGGCGGAAATGCGAGCCTACTCCACAAAAAACAATGTGGTGTTTTATGAAGGTGACTACGACGTAAAAAAATGGTTTGAGGTCACAAATGGGTTTGAAAAGGAACCTGAACGCACAGGGAAAAGGTGTGATTTCTGTTTTAGACTTCGCTTAACGCAGACAGCCAAGTTGGCGAAGCAAGAGGGCTATCCCCTGTTTGGCACTACATTATCGGTTAGTCCCCATAAGGATGTAACGAGCATCAATGAAATTGGCAGAGCCATCGCGCTGGAAGAGGGGCTTGATTTCTTGCAGGCAGATTTTAAGAAAAAAGGGGGATATCAACGCTCCATCGAGCTCTCCAAGCAAGAGGGTCTCTATCGGCAGGATTATTGTGGTTGCATGTTCAGCCATCGAAAGAGCGGTTTGCCATGATCGAATCTTTTGGTCGCGACGTCCTGTTTTTCTTGGGTTTGCTAGGCCGATATGCCTTATTTAATTATGAGTTGATTCGTGTTTTTGTGACGCAGAAAATAAAGGCGAGACATATATTTGACCAGATGTACAAGGTTGGCGTGCTGTCTCTGCCTATTGTGGTGACCACACTTATGTTTGTCGGGATGGTTTTCACTGTTCAGGTGACCAAAGAGTTTTCCAGAGTGGGGGCGGGAAAGATTATCGGTGCCATTGTTGGGTTTGCTGTATGGCGGGAATTAGGCCCGTTGTTCGCAGGCGTGGTGGTTGCGGCGAGGGTTGGGGCTGCCATTTCAACAGAGATTGGTGCCATGAAAGTCACTGAGCAGATTGATGCGTTGCGCTCTATGGCAATCAACCCATTTAGCTATTTGTATGTGCCACGGATGATTGCACTTCTTTTTATGATGCCCATTTTGGTTATTTTTGCAGATGCTGTGGGCTTTCTTTCTGGCATGGTGGTCTATAAATTCTTTTTCCATGGCAATATCGTCGCCTTTTGGAATTCGGCCTTACATATGTTGACGCCTCTCGATATTTATGCAGGCATTCTGTATAAAGCACCCCTTTTTGGACTCATTATTGGGTCTCTGTCTACATTTATTGGCTCTAAAACCAAGCGGGGTGCAGTGGGTATAGGCTTTTCGGCCACGACATCTGTGGTAAGCATTTTGATAACATTATTTATTGTGAACTTTTTTCTTACACACCTCATTTTCTGATGTTAGGCGTTAAGGTTACTAATCTTGTGAAATGTTATAACCACGTTTCGGTGTTGGATGGACTCGACCTAACGATCAAAGAAGGGAAACAAACCACCATTATTGGCCCAAGTGGTTGTGGCAAGAGTACTCTTTTGCGGCTGATTTTGGGGCTTGAAAGTTTTGAGGAGGGGGAGATTTTGGTGAATGGTGTGAATGTTAAGGAGGTGAGTGAGGGTGAACTCAATGCAATGAGGCTGAAATGTGCAATGGTTTTTCAGTCATCAGCTTTGTTCGATTCAATGACCGTTTGCGAAAATGTAGGACTCGTCCTTCGAGAACACACCCGACTTAGCGAAAAAGACATACGCAAAAGGGTGTTCGAAAAACTTGATATGGTCGGGCTAGCTGACACTATTGATCTGCTACCTGGTTCGCTCAGTGGCGGGATGAAGAAACGGGTGGCTGTCGCACGTGCGATCATTAATGATCCTGAAATGATCCTTTTTGATGAGCCGACCACCGGATTGGATCCGATTACCTCCACCACGATCGAAAACTTAATTAATTCTCTGACAAAAACCATGAACGCGACTTTAGTGGTTGTGACCCATCAGATCAGTACCATCTTGAATTCAACAGGACGAATTTATATGATCCAAGATGGCAAAGCTATTCGAGCAGAATCGCCCAGGAAAATTCTTAAAAGCAAGAATAAAACGGTTTATAAATTTGTAAATGGCCTGGTGGATTAGTGTCATCGTTTACATGCCTCTCTAGGACAGGTAGAATGAGGGGAAGATGAAAACGGAAACAAAAGTTGGCTTTTTTGTTGTGGTGGGGCTTTCTATACTTCTGATCGGGATTCTATGGAAAAGTAATTTGGTTCTTCGAGCTGGAGGATATAATGTTATAGGTCAGTTTAAGACCGTGAGCGGTCTCTTGGCTGGAGGGGAGGTTCGGTATCGGGGTTACGTTGTGGGAACCGTTTCTTCTGTGCTACCTGGACCAAAGATGGTTGAAGTGACCATGTATATACAGGATGGAGTCAATATCCCCGAAGGATCCCGTTTCCGAATTGATTTTGATGGACTGATTGGCGAGAAATTTGTAAATGTAATCCCCAATGTCGAGGGACGTCGAAGTATTGTTGCAGGCGAAGTGCTTCAGGGAACAGCTGCACAGGGTCTTGTCGACTTTATCGATGCAGGAACTGATAATCTCCTCGAAACGAAGCAGATCTTAACTGTCCTTCGAAAAATACTTACGAGTGAGGATAGTCAACAGTCTTTGCAGAGTGTGATCATGAGCATTAGCTCTATTGCCAAGAGAACCGATTCGTTACTCTTATCCATGGATGAAATCCTTCGGGACCCTTCGATTAAAAACGTGGGCAGGAATGTGAATACAGTGTTGGTGGGGTTGAATCAGACGATCAGCAATCTGAACCATCTTACAAAAAGTCTGGATAAAAATGTGGATGGGAAAGAGGTTAAAGCTGTGGTCTCCAATATGAAGGAGTTGACTCAGAGGTTGAATACATTAACAGATTCCTTCGGGAAAGATAAGGATCGATTGATGACGGATGTCGCGCCGATTCTTGCGCAAACAAGAGAAATGATTGGGCAGACGAAAGGGCTGATCACGCGCTTTCAGGAGAACACTCGATTTCTGGATTCGACCTCCATTAATGTTGGCGCTGATATTTTTCAGAATAGCTCGTACGAGGTGGGGGGAAGAGTCAATATGGGGCAGAGTCAGTTCGAGCTATCAGGAGGGAGTTCCTCTGCTGGGGTGCCGATGAAGACTAAAAGTATTTTGGTGGGAGGTAAGGTGTTGGGTGATGTGAAGGCTCACGTTGGCGTGGTGAATTATGAGCCGGGAGTGCGTGTAGATATTCCTCTCAATGAGAAGACAACCGTGGAGGCTACTGTCTACAATCCCAATAGTCTTTCTTATATGTTGAAGGCAAAAGTTCAGATGATTCCGAATATCAAGGCTCTTTTAGGCTTGGAGCAGGCTGTCGGATCTAGTACGTGGACGTTCGGTTTGGGAATGGATTCAGCTCGATAGCCCACTTATTTGGTCTTTTTCTGAACTCTATTCCATCGAACTTTTCTGGTGCAACCTCCTTGATATATTTCAGGGATCCCTTCTCTCTCTAAGCTCTCAGGGCATATCTCCTGCAGAAAAAGCCGTTCCAATCTTAACGTATTCAAATCTTTCGATGTATTATTGACTTTTCTTGCCGATAACTTAAATATAAGCGAATGAAATAGAACAACTTGAAAATGAGGAGGTCGACAAAATGAATATCATCTTAATATCCATCATCGCCATAGCGATACTCGTCCTCCTGATTTTCTCTCTTCGCAAACGAACGCAGAAGAAGGTAACGCATCGTGTGAATTTTACAATTATAAATAAAGCGTTACCCCAGAAGAAGATTTATCAAGTTAATTACATCCATAATAAGGATGTTATTCCTCTAGAAAGGAAACCTACTATCAAAAGTTACGTTATCTAAATCCCTCTTCCCCCCCAAATTTAGATAACGTGATGAGACGGAACATCCACCCCCCCCCCAGGATGTTCCGTCATAAAAAACAAAAGGCCCCGAAAGGGGCCTTTCTTATATACTCTTGCGAATATGGTTTTGACGCTTCGCTAGATCTTGCGATGGCGTCGTTGTCATTCGTCGCTCCTCATTCCTAGCCGAAAAATCATTTTTGCTAAGAGCAACAATAAACCGGAAACCATTTCGGTTTTAGTATAACAGTACTTTCTTGTAAAGTTGGTCGTATCGTTGAGCAGAAGCTTTCCATGAATAATCGTAGCGCATGGCGTTGTGAACAAGTCGGGGCCATGCTTTTTCATCCTTATAGATAGATATCGCTCGGTGAATCGCTTTTAAGAGTTCTTGGCCAGAATAGTCATAAAACACAAAGCCATTCCCCCTTTCTCCTTCAAAATCTTTTGCAAGATCAAAATCGATAATCGTATCCGCTAGTCCTCCCGTTTCCCTAACGACAGGAATGGTGCCGTACTTGAGGCTAATGAGCTGTCCCAGTCCACAGGGCTCGTAACGTGATGGCATGAGAAACAGATCGCAACCTGCATAGATTTGTTGAGCCATCGTTGCATCAAACTTTAAAAGGGCTTTCAACTTCGAGGGATACTTTGCTTCAAGTCCTTCAAAAAGTTTATGATACTTGGGTTCTCCCGTTCCCAGCAAAATCAGTTGACAGTTCAGCTGCATAAAAGATTCCATCACTTCTGAGAGAATATCGAATCCTTTCTGATCCGCCAGCCTTGAAATAATCCCAAACAAGGGAACCCCTTTTCGAGAACGTAGTCCTACCTGTTTTTGTAAATATTTCTTGTTTTCAAGTTTTTTCTCTAAACTTTTGGAAGAATAGTTCTTGTAGATGAGTGTGTCTTTTTCAGGGCTGAAGATTTTATAGTCTACACCATTAATAATGCCGAAGAGATCATTCTTTCGTCCCCGCAAAACTCCATTGAGACCCGCGCCGTACTCTTCAGTTTGGATCTCCTGGCTGTACCGCTCACTTACTGTTGTAACTAGATCGCTGAAAACCAAACCACTTTTGAGGAAATTGAGCTTGCCCCAAAACTCCAGTTTATCCATCGTAAACAGATCCCAACTCAGACCTGTTTTTTCCATGAACGACTTGTGAAAAACTCCCTGGTAAGCCAAGTTGTGAATCGTGAAAATGGATCGTATTTCTGAGAAAAAGGGATCATGAGCATAGAGACTCTTCAGATAAACAGGGATAAGCCCCGTTTGCCAATCATTGCAGTGAACGATATTTGGTTTCCAATCCAGGCGTTTACAGATCTCAAGAACTGCCCTGCTGAAATAAATAAATCTTTCGGCATTGTCTTCAAAGTCTTTCCCCTCCGATTGATATAACCCGGCTCGGTTAAAGAAGTCTTCTTGTTCAATAAAAATTATTCGGGTTTTGCCTCCACGAAGCGTACACGAAAAAGCATTGCCAAGAACAACTTCGTCGCCGAGATCGATTGCAATATCCGAAAGCAAAGGTTTAAGCTTATAATTCTCTCGATTGATACATTTGTAAAGGGGCATAAACACACTAACTTCATGTCCGAGTTTGCAAAGTTCATTTGGAAGGGCTCCGGCGACATCAGCCAATCCGCCTGTTTTTGCAAATGGAACGACTTCAGAGGATACAAACGCTATTTTCATGATGTACACCCCACCTTATTGGAACAGTATAATGAATAATCTATGCTTGGGAAGATGTTGTCTTGTTTTTCTAGATCCAGTAGAAATGACTCGTCAATTTGATTTGACTTGATCATTTCGTAGAGTTTGTTAAAACGGTTAATGTGACTTTTTGTTCGCTTTACCGCATAATCCACCATTGTTCCGGTTTTCATGATAAATGCCCAGTCAGAACTTTGAGCCAAAAGTACTTCGCGAGCAGACTGGTTCAACGCACGGTTGAGTAGTCCCTCTGTATTTGTGTGAGTGTTGGCAAGCTCAGACATTCTCTCAGCCAATTTGTGAAGGTGTCGGTATATCCAATCGTTGCTTCCTTCCAACCAAACCTCGTTGTACCCCTTGTTCCCCCAGCTGGACATCGAGGGTGTCACGACTTGGTTAGTCGGATTCTCCAGCAAGTACTCATAAGGCGTAATCATGCGGATGGTATCTTGATCATAGTGAATCTTGCGAATCAGAAAGTCGATCCATTGGGGTCCTTCAAACCACCAATGACCGTAAAGCTCTGCATCATAAGGAGAGACAATAATTGGTTTTTTGCCCCCCATTACATCGTAGAGATAGTCTACTTGCTTGGTTCGGTTGAATAGAAAATTGCCTGCATGAGAGGCAGCTGCTTCAGAAGCTTCGTAATGATTATAAGGGGACTTCTGATCCGTTTTCTTCCCAGTAATCTTAAAATACTTCATTCCCGTATGCTTACGAATTCCATCAGGATGAATGTATGGCTTGATGTAGTCCATGTCGAGATCAAACCCAATATCCCGATAGAAATCACGATAACGAAAATCGCCAGGATACCCTTCCTCTGCACTCCAGACGGACTTGGAAGATTCAATGTCTCGCGCAAAAGCGGCTACCCCACTCTTCGTATAAACGGGAGCAAATACCCCGTATTTTGGGCGAGGATGTCCATGTAGCACACCATGTGCATCCGTAAAGAAGAAACGAATGCCTGCAGCCTTAAGTTCAGCATCATCCCCTGGACTGAACCCACATTCAGCCAGCCAAATGCCCCTCGGCCGACGATCAAAGTGTCTAGCATAGTCGAGTGAAGCCATGTGTACCTGCGCATGAACAGCTTCTCTGCGATTTTCCATGAGGGGCAAAAATCCATGTGTCGCAGTGCATGTAATGATTTCGAGTTTTCCCATATCCTGAAAACGCTTAAATCCATTGATGAGATTTTTGTGGTACTTGTCTACAAAAACATATCGACTTTTTACAAAACGGGCATGGTACATTTTGGCGGTCTCATGAAATTCGGGAAGGTATTTCGTCCGGATGATTTCCTTTTCGCTTAGTTCAATCAATCGCTCAATATGCCGAACATATCTGTTTTGAAGCAACTCATCAGCAAACATTGCACAAAGGGGTGGGGTGAGACTCAGGGTCAGCCTGAAGTCTACTCCATCATTAACAAGCCCCTCGAAAACATTCAGCAGAGGAATGTAGGTTTCCGTAATGGCTTCGTAGAACCAATCCTCTTCAAGGAAATCTTCGTGCTCTGGGTGACGTACGTAGGGCAAATGAGCATGTAAAACAAGTGCTAAGTATCCTTTTTCCATATTAGTTCTCTATCCGACGGGTCACGACTGGAGTTACACTCCTGTGCTGAGTCCCATCTGACGAAATGGCCTGAACATGAAACGGGAACGTCCCATTAGGGAGAGCCATATGTAATCGAAAACGCCCTTCCTTGTCGAGTTGAATATTTTCGCCATTAATGGTCAGCTCTTTGGCAGATATTTTTGTCTGACCATAGACAATTAATTCTGTGTCTACCCATAGCCAGAAGTCCTTCTGTTCTGAGACTTTGAATTCTTTCACTTGGGAAGAAAGTGATTCTGAGCTTAGAGTTTGAAGCGGAGCCGCAAGAGAAACCGATTCTTTTCCGTATTCGGTTAGGAATCCCGAGTTGAGCTGTGTTCGACGGATGAGGTGTCCTCCAGATAATCGGTACAGCTCATTGTAGAGATCTTTATTTTTGTTAAAGTCAATCATCATCCACTCTTCATCATAAAAATCGCTCACACCTTCTCGGGGTGTGCAGACAATGTTGGACCTCGCGATTAACAAGAAACGTTTGTCTGCTAGCTGAATTCCAAGTTCAAGGCAATAGCTACGATTCGTATCTGCGGCCAGATACCAATTCTTCGAAAAGATATTATCGACAACAACAAAATCTTTAAAATATCTGTAGAATGCTTGGAAT
>CAYHOI010000059.1:0-1812 GCA_964358175.1 uncultured Candidatus Marinamargulisbacteria bacterium
GATTGAGTTGGTGAAAACCAGTGAGGGGAGATATTACGTGATAGAGATCAATCCCCGCATTCCCGCGTGGATTTACTTAGCAACCGGTGCACAACAGAATTTGCCGGAGGCGCTGGTCGCTCTTGCTTTAGGAGATCACGTGACACCGTACGCATCGTATCAGTTTGGTAAAATGTTTATTCGGTATTCGTACGACATGATTGTCAATATGGAGGACTATCAAACGATGTTATGTCAGGGAGAACTATAGGAGGAAGTAATGATTTCAGCACCGGAAAAATACGAGAGACCCTCGATAAAGAAGCTTGAAAATACAACACCCAACAAATTTGGATTGTTAACGTCACTATCACCAGTGACCCATTTGGATGAAGTGGCAGTGAAAGACTTGGTCAAAGAACATGGCAGCCCTTTGTTTGTGGTAAGTGAGAAGAAAATTCGCGAAAATATTCAGGAAGGCAAGCGGGCATTTAGCTCACGTTATCCTAGAGTTCAGTTTGCTTGGTCCTATAAGACAAATTATCTGGATGCGGTTTGTCAGATATTTCAACAGGAGGGTGCTTGGGCAGAGGTGGTCTCAGGATTTGAATACGAAAAAGCCATTCGCAATGGGGTTCCCGGTTCTCAGATTATTTTCAACGGACCCCATAAATCAGAGCTCGAATTGGAGCGTGCTATCCTCCAGAACTCCTTTATTCATATCGATCATTTTGAAGAGCTTTATACCTTGATTTCTTTGGCCAGAAAACTTAAACAGCGCCCAAAAGTTGCGATTCGCGTCAACCTAGATTCGGGCGTCTACCCTATGTGGGATCGGTTTGGGTTTAATTATGAAACGGGACAGGCTTGGGATGCTTTAACCAGAATTATGGAGTGCGATGAGTTGGATCTGGTTGGTCTGCATTGCCACCTGGGAACCTTTATCTTAGCACCTTACGCCTATTCGACAGCTGTCTACAAGTTGGCCGATCTGATGATTCACTTGAAGAAGAAGTATAATCATGATGTTGACTATTTGGATCTGGGAGGAGGATTTGCATCCAAAAATACGCTTAAGGGAGCCTTTTTGCCAGGATCAGATACCAATCCTCGGATAGATCATTACGCACAAGCCATTACGTATGCACTTCTCAATGCTGGGTTGGATAGTCAGAATTTGCCAACACTCATTCTGGAGTCAGGTCGCGCGCTGGTGGACGATGCGGCTTGGCTGATCAGCACGGTTATCGCCAATAAGTGGTTGTCTTCAGGCAAACGCGCTACGATTATTGATGCAGGGGTGAATATCCTCGTGACCACAGCTTGGTATGACCACAAAATTATCCCCGCTCAGCCTTTTAGTCATTATACAGAAGATACTTCGATCTATGGACCACTGTGTATGAATATCGATGTGATTCGAGAGCAGATCAGTCTTCCATTGCTGAGTAAGGGCGAACAGGTTGTGATCCATGATGTGGGGGCCTACAACATGACGCAATGGATGCAGTTTATCTCCTATCGTCCTCGCATTATCCTTATTGATCCCTCTCGCCAATGCCATGTGATTCGTGAGGCAGAGACGTCAGAAATTTTTTCAAGACAGGAACATTTGCCTGAACATTTGAAATCGCTGTGAATCGGGTTCGACAAACCTTAAACGCCTATTCCGTTCTTTTTTTGTCTGATCGGCTTGAGTTTTCTGTAATTTTATTATTGGCGTCCTTCTTGCATCCTTGGGCAGGTTTTTGCGGGCTTTTATCGGTTATTTTTGCAAATGAATGTGCCATGGCACTAGGGCTTTCAACTTTTTCGATCCAAAAAGGGTATTAT
>CAYHOI010000059.1:1822-2441 GCA_964358175.1 uncultured Candidatus Marinamargulisbacteria bacterium
ATAGGATCGACCTTTGCCATGACTCCACTGTTGATCTTCCTGGTCATTGCCGCGTCTGTCTTTTGTTTATTTCTAACGGTGGTTATGGAAGGGGTGCTTGGCAAATATGGATTGCCTTATTTAAGTCTTCCCTTCGTCATTACGTTTTGGATGATTATTCCTGCAAGCCGGTATCTACCATTGTCCCATGCTCTTGTGGGTAGTGGAGCCATTTCTCAAGGCTATTTACTCCCTTGGGTACATTATTTTCGAAGCCTTGGCGCGGTCGTGTTTTCGCCCGATGTCCTTACGGGAGGGCTGATTGCGATAGGGCTATTTTGGGTGTCGCGAATTGCCTTTGGGTTATCGCTGGTTGGATTTTTCGGCGTATGGTTTCTAACGCATGCGTTGCCTGTTCATTGGGCTTTTATGGACTACGGATTTCTGGGATATAACGTGATTCTAACCTCCATGGCTCTCGGAGGGGTTTTCCTGATTCCTTCCTTTCGATCATACTTGTTGGTTTTGGGCTTGATTCCGCTTACACTCCTTTTGTCGCTGGCATTAAATGGCTTTGTCTCTCGTGGAGGGCTTGGCTTATTGTCTCTACCGTTCAATGTGATGGTTACTCTTGTTTTGT
>CAYHOI010000059.1:2451-11878 GCA_964358175.1 uncultured Candidatus Marinamargulisbacteria bacterium
GTATCAGCGAAAAGGTATCTCGCGGGGATTAGAAATTGTCTGGGATCAACACGTCTCCCCCGAACTTAATCTCTACTCTCAGGTTAGCCGTCGGAATCGATTCAAATGGCATCATGTTCTTCCCCTGAGTCTACCTTTTTGGCACGAGTGGACGGTAAGCCAAGCTCATGACGGTTCGGTTACCCATCGCGCGGATTGGGCACATGCATGGGACTTTGTCATGACAGATCCAACTGGACTGACTCATCGGGATGAGGGACAGTTCTGTGAAGATTATTTTTCATATAACCGACCGGTTCTATCCCCGGGAGATGGTCTTATCGAGCAGACGGTCGATGGGATTATAGATAATGCGATCGGTCACGTGAATCTGAACCATAACTGGGGTAATACGGTGGTGATTCGACACCAAGAGTCCTTATATAGTCAGCTGAGTCATCTCAAAAAAGGATCCATTTGTGTTCAAAAAGGACAGTACGTAAAAAAGGGTGAAATTGTCGGATATTGCGGGAATTCAGGGCGTTCCGCTGAACCCCATTTACATTTTCAGATTCAAGCCACGCCTCTGGTGGGTTCCAGAACGCTCGATTTCCCCCTCGGTTATTATTGGAAACGATCCCGTTCTCAATACGAATTGTGTCAATATGACAAACCTAAAAAGGGGGATTACGTTTCAAATCTGATTCAAACGACTTTGCTTCAATCGGCTTTTATTTTTTTACCAGGACAAAAGCTGATATTCGATGTGACGAATCAGGATAACCGGGTATACCGAGTGGAATGGGAAGTCACTGTAGATGCTTGGAATCAGAGTTATCTGTATTGCTCAAAAACGCAGTCAAAAGCCTATTTTTACAACGACGGCTTGATCCATTATTTTCGGAACTTTGAGGGTAATCGACGATCCGCTCTTTTCTATTTTTTCTTGGCTTTGTACAAAGTCCCTCTGGAATTTAAGCCACAAGTCATCATCAAGGATCATTTTGCGCCTCATCATTTAACACCAAGTATCATCAGGTTTTGGATAGATTTTGTAGCTCCTTTTTTTACATTGTTTGAATCCGAGTATGAGTTAACTTATCAGAATATTGATTCACTGATCGCAACAAGGCAAATGAGCCTAGTGGCTAGCTCCAAACTGCGGATAGGGTCTAAAGTGCTTCAGAATCTGAAAATGCAGACGACGATTACTTCAAAGGGCATACAACGGATTACGGTCAATTCGACATTTATAAAAAATATGTTTAACTCCCTCTTTTTTGGGGCACAACTCAAACAGTTGGATGTATGCATTTAAAGATAAGGGGGGTATTTTAATCATGAAATCGTGGATACTTATGATGCTCGTTGGAGTTTCGTTGGGGTTGGCTGCAAATAGTGTACCTGCTGTGAACACCACTAAGCTGAACTACGCTATGCAACGTTTTATGGGGGTTCAGAAGTGGATAGAGACTATTCAGGTAGGGGAGATGGCTCTGGAAGAAGGGGTGGACTACGCCTTGCTCAGGGAGTGGCTTGGTATCGCGTGTGTTCGAAGCGGTCAACCACGCAAAGCGGTAACTCATCTTGAGAAAGCAAAAGAATTTAGTCCGGGGGATCAGGATATCAAGGAATATCTGTATTACGCGCACCTTGGATCTGGCAGGGAGCTTGATGCGTCCTGTTTGCTTGCCGAGATTGCCTCCCCAAAACGAGTCGTCTTGGAGAGCATCGTGAATCCCTCTGCAGTGAATGTGGATATCAGTAGTGGTCAAAGTAATCAAGTCGACAAGTACAGATCCCTAGATATTGATGGTGCAGACAATGTCTATGGTGAGCAGGATCTTGGGAAATCATCTCTGTACAGAGGTGTAGGGTATAAGACAGCGTTACTGCCCGGAACGACGATGACGTTGGGGTATAGCCTGATGGGGATTAACAAGCTCAAACAGATACGAACGGTAAGTGATAATATTGACAGGGATTATACGGTCAACCAGACTGATTTGTATGTTGGTGTGACCACCCGCCTCCTGTCAGGATTATCTCTGACCGGAGCGTATCATGGGATCAATGTAAATTTTTCCAGTCCGCATGCCAGCCAAACTGAAGTGAGTCCTACTGCTCCTTATCAGGTAGCAGAGCAGAATACAAATCTCAATAACTATGTTTTGTTTGGCGCGATCACCAAGGAATTTGAGCCCGGGAATCTGTCCGCATTCGGTGTATATTCCAACTTAAATGGAGAACGTCAGATTGAACTGGGGTTGTCGGGAGTTTATTTCCCCCTTGGAAATGCTGACCTGTATCTTAATCCCACGCTGACTTGGCAAAGAAGAGGGGAGAGTTCCTCGACAACAGCACTGGTGTTTGATCAAAGTCTGGGCTTCAAGCTAAGGACTGACCTATGGGGAGAGTTGAGTTTTTCGGTGGGGGATATGACCAATTATAGTGAAAAAAATGCATTGATCGTATACAATATCACGGATACAATTAAGTCGCGTTTAGGCGGGGCACTTATGTACTACCCGAATGCGAATATAGAGTTCTCGCTCAGAGCTCAGCTTGATCAGAGGGGAGGTAGCCGACAGCAAAGTGTTAGTGGTGTCGTGCAAACGATAGATTTTGCCTATCAAAATACAGCGTTTACAGGAGGAGTAAAATGGAAGTTTTAAAGAAAGTTTCAAGCATTGGAATCGTGGGAATATTGATGTCCCAAGTGGTTTTCGCGTCACTTCCTGAGGGGATCATGGGAGCCTTTGAAAAGAGTTATTCGTTGGAATATGCTGGATTGCTAAACAAGGCAGTAGAGGCCGTAAAACCTTACGCGGATAAGTCCTATGAGGCGAATATCCGTTTGGCCTACTTGGCCAAAATAAGCGGGCAAGTCCCTGAAGCTATCGCATCTTATGAGAAGGCGATTTCGCTTCAGAAAAACTCGTTGGAAGCGCGGCTGTTGCTTGTGGACGCTCAGGCTAGTCTGGGAAACTGGGACAAGGTAGCGTCTGCGTATCTGGATATTCTCAAGATCGAGCCGGACAACGCGGTTGTCAATTACAGACTGGGGCTTCTCTATTACAACAGGGAAGACTACAAAAATGCCGTGAAGGTTTTAGAGAAGGCGTATAGTCTTTATCCCATGGATCTTGAAACTCTGTCTTTGTACGGGTGGACACAGTTGAAGCTGGGTAAGACGGCAGAGGCCAAAGATCTGTTTAATACGTTGCTGATGTTATCGCCTAAAAACGTATCCGCGCTCGAAGGGTTGAGGCAAAGTAGCAACTAAGCCAAAGGTATATTTTGGGGGGCGCATTATGATGCGTCCCTCGATTCAACGACGCTACAACAGCCTCTATTCCCAGCCCCTAAAACGCTAACTGTCCCCCGAGCTGTAATTGAACAGTGTTTCCCTGGAGAAGATATTCTGTGTCATCGGAGCCTAGAAATCCCACCGCTGAGGCACTCATCGAAAATCCATCCGTGATGGCCTGGCTCACTGAAAGAGAGAGAATCGCTGAGCGGTCAATTGCATTCCAGATACCGCTGAGGAGGGTCTGATTCGAGCGATCCGGGAATTCACCAATGGTTACGAAAAAAGCCTGATACAAAGAGCTTAGCTGATTCGTCTGATAAAGGTTATTGTTGAGAAGCAGAGATTTCGCCACAGTATCTGTGAGAATATTTTCCTGATATCCGTTTCCATTGTAATAGATCTCATAGCTAAGGCCGATACGATCTGCTCGCTCCCAATTGAAGGAGCGGCTAAAGTTCAGCGCGATTTGATGAGTCAGGGTATCCGGTCGTCTGCCGACCGCCCAGCCTCCGCTTCCATCCGATAGCACCTGATTAGCATTTGCGCCCCCACAAATAGACCATTCCCCTTTAACATCCCATCCGTTATAGAATGATGAGAAATCAAGTCCCAGCACAGGCTTGAAAGAGGGTTTGTACCAAACGGACAGCCCTACCTCGGTTCTCTCCCATAAGAATTCATATTTCGCGCAAAGTGCCAGATCTGATGGGGTGCTGGCCTCAGAAAGATTCAAGAATACGTATCCATTGCGTTCTGCGCCATTGGGGAAATGCAAACGAATGCCCGTTACACCTTCTCTTACAGCAGACAAATTGAGAAACTGCCGTCGTGATATGTTAACCAAATCTGTTGGATTCCAGAAGTAGGCCGAGCCCCATTGAAGAAATTGTTTTCCAGCTCGGATATAAACGGTTTTATCCAAATTAAAATCTATAAAGAGTTCTTTGATGAGTATCGATGGATTGATCATACTCGCGTTCGCGCCTACCGAGGACAGATACATAAACCCAAGATCTATAAAGGCTTTAACCCCTTTTGGCTTGCGAATATCCAAAAAAAGATCCCCATGAGTCCAAGTGGTAAGCGTATGTCTGAAAGTTCGATTGATCTGATCGTTTCCGGTCCAGTTGAGCTGTCCGGAAAAAGCGGTTGAGACCTTCTCCGTTTCGAAGCTGGGCCTTTGGCTTACCCTGGTGAGATCAATCATCTGTTCATCTTCCTGGAAAAGCTGGTCTTCGTTGGAGGTCACTTCTTGCGAAAATCCACTTCCCATCAGTCCCACAACGAGTACAAGTCCCCCAAGGAAACATTGTTTAAATGTTGGCATTATTTGCTCAGATTCTCCAGATAGGCCTTGGTAAAGACCTTGTTATCAATCGGGCCGTATTGGATTGATTTGATCTCCCACATCGTTTTGTTGCCTTTCTCGATTTCGTCCACCACCAGATGCTTAATGGCTACATATCTCCCCTTAACCACAGTGTACCCGAGATAGTAATGGGTATACATGAGTGTCCCAGACAAGGCAAAACTCTGCTCTTTAAGCGGAAGAAAATTATCTTGCCGAACCCAAAGTGTTTTTCGCGGATAATCGACATCAGGCACTTTGGCAATGAGATCCAGGCGATAAACTGGTATTTTGCCCAACATTTCAGCTCCAATAATTTCTTTGCCCTCTTGATTCTTGGAAACTCGATATTGTTCCAGGTATTTCGAAGTCTCAAAATCTCCCGCATTTGCATCTGAGCCTGCAATATTCTCATCTCGATTGATATGTTGGAAAGTTCTCGTATTTCTGCGATACATCCAGAAGTTGCCTCCCACTTTGAGGTAGCCATTCCCCTTCTCGGATTCTGGACGGGTGAGCACCATCAGAAACAAGTCCTGCAAATTTCGACCATAAAACTGTGACTCCATCACTTTTGTTCCCTGCTCAGAGTCCTGTTCCACGATTTCGACGAGTGCTGAAACATCTTCCTGAAGGGTTTGAAGTTCATCTAATTTTTTCAAAACCTGATCACCAATGACCTTGTCTGACACCAATGACCAGCTGATCGCCACTAGCCCGATTAGTAAAAAAATTATTTTTCGCATAGGGTATTCCTTTCTAATTGTAATGACGAAGAGCGTCAGCCGGCCGAAGGTTGGACGCTTTCCTCGCAGGAAGAATCACGGTTGCCAACGCAAACAATAAAATAAGACCCAGTGTTTTGAGGCAAATCAGCACCGAAGGGAGGAAATACAGATGATGGTGAACCATCAGCATATTGAGTGGGTTATCAGGTGCGAAAGGAATGAGAGAGAGTCCGATCATCACAATAAAGGCCGTAAGGGTCCCGACGCACCAGCTCAGGAAAGTTAAGCCCAGAACTTCTAACATAAACACCCATCGAATCATGGACTTTCGCATACCAATGGCTCGTAAAGTCCCTATTTCACGGGTTCGTTCAATAATGGTCATTCTGAGTGCATTAAGTACGCCAATCATGATGATGAAAAAGAGGATAGCAGACACCAATAAAGTGACGCCATTGAGAACAGACTCCATCTTGATAACCATACTTGCTGTTTCATACATACTGGCCACGTCAACTACAGGTTGTCGGCTTCGATTCCTAGCGATTTCTTGCATTCTCTTGGTGGCTTCTGTGGTGGTCTGAGATCGTTTGAGAAGAATCCATTTACTCTGAATGGTACTCAAGACGTCATGACTTACTTTGAGAGGGGCATCGTTTTGAGGTAAATGATAATTGTAAAAGGCAAAGAAGTCCTCCTTTTTGAGAAGAATCATATTTGGAGCAAGCAGGCTGGGGGTCACTATTTGCTCGATGGGTAGCTCCCACTGAACAAGCTGGGATTCAAACTTTGGTTGATAGCTGACGATCAGTTTCCCTCCTGCCTTTAATTTCAGCTTGGTTGCCAGCTCTGCGCCGAGGACTGCTCCTTTTACTTTATCTGAATCAAACCCGGGTGAAATGCTGACCCAACGATTCATCGAGGCTCCAGATTGGATCGGAACTACGATGACATCCGCTGAATGAATCTGACCCTCGATATAAGCGGGTTCTGAAGCCAGAAGGCGGTGCAGTTGATCGGCTTTCTTTGAGGCTGTTTGCGGATGATCAAGGGTGAGTTGAAGTGCTCCCGTTTCATAAGGTTGATAGCCCATAATTCTTTTCAAATCTGACATTGGGGTAAACATTGCGAAATCCATAAACATATTTTGGCTCTTCATAATCACCGCAACGGTCATGATGGCCGTCTGTGTTTGCCCATTTACATTGCTCACCCGAATGCGGATTTGTTCTCCAAGGCGAACATGAAGGTCCTTGGCTTTTTGTTCGCAGATGGCAATAGGATTTGTGACCTTCGGAGTAATCAGGTCTTCAAATCGACCTTCTTTGATTGAAAAAAAATCGAGAAATTCCTTGGTTTCTTCCTTGCCAGCTTCCAATGAAATCCCCACCACCATTGCGACATCCGCTTTTCCGTTCCCGAGAACTCGGCCGAATGCGGTAATGACTTCGTCGACGTGACGCACTCCGATAATGTTTTGAGAAATGATTTGTTCTACATGCGCGCGATCCCGGATTATCGGGAGCATGTATCGCCCTTGCTCAACAAAACTGATCTTCACGTGCCCAGCCACGTACCGAATGATCTTGTTGAGCAGATTATCGGAAAGCCCTCTGGAAAATGAAAAAGAAATCGTCATGACCATGACTCCGAATGCCATAGCTACTCCCAATAAAATATTGCGTCGTCGTTGACGAAACAAGTTGCGAAAACTGATGGTTATCAGAGTCATTAAGCTCATAGGTTACTCCTTAGTCTCGACTTACAGCATCAAGTGGGCGTATCTTGCGTGCGACCCACACCGGATAAATGACAGACAATACCGTTACGACCACAAGTTGCAGTATGCAAGTCCACAAGGTGTCGAGGGTAATCGTCGGAGAAAAAACCTCTCCTCCAAAGAATATTTGTAACATCTCATTCGTGCTGGTGAGTCGAAGTCGCGCCAGAAACGCCACTACAAGAGACCCAATCCCAACCCCAGCACCTCCGAAGGCAGCCGATAACAGAAAAGTCTCCATCAGAAACATCAGGGAGACAAATGACCGTCGTCCCCCTACAGCTCGCATCATCCCTATTTCAGTAATTCGCTCCATGGCGGTCATGCTCAACTTATTCATGATTATAATGATGGCCACGAAGAAAATCATGCTGACGAGCAGAAAAAGGGCTCCCTTCATGATGGCAGACATCTGTCCGAGCATGCCTATTGCTTCACTCCACGTTACTGCGCGTGCACCAAGGCCTTTGGATAGAAAAAGTTTATTGAGCTCTGATTTTGCTTTCTTCAAATCGGTTCCGGGCCGCAGCTTCAGATAAACCAAGTTGTAGACCCCTTGGCTCGCATGCGATGACACAGAAGGAGCCCTTGGTGCGACTGGAATTACAGAGTTTGCCTTTTCGGTGAGCGCGGCTATTCCGTCTACACTAAATAGACTGTCGAGGGACTTATCGTCCAGAGATAAAATAGTTTTCTGAACGGGGGATGGTTCTGCTTGTTTTTGTTGATCAGTTCGAAATCCCATACACTCACGAAACGATTCCATATCGGTGATCGCGTACATTCCCAAAACGCTGTTTAAGGATCGAAAACGAACAATCCCTCGAACATCCGAGCGAATGTCCAGAGAAGAATTTTTGCGACTGAGTCCCATAAACACAATTTGTTGACGAGTGAGCAGTCTATTTCCTTCGGCCAACGCTTGCGCAGTAAACTTTGTTCGGTCGAGGAAACTGTCTTTGGGATAGAACCATACGGTAGAAAAATCATACAGCATTTCACGTATTTTAATGGGTAGAAGCGTGCCCCGTTCCCCATCCTTGAGAAGCCGACCCTCCTGAGCGGTGATACTGTTGGAAAAGAAGTGGTTATATCGAACAAAATCAACCCCAAGGAGGTAGGTATCCATCGGATGCCCCAAATCATTAAGAACCCAGACGTAGCCGATGCCCCCTGGTAGAAAGGACTTTATATACGGTACTTGGTGTAACGCCTGTTTAATTTTATCAAAGTTTCTAAAAGTTTCGGCGGTTTGGGTGGAACCACTCATAAGGACTGAATCGACTTTTTGCTCATTGGAGATCAACACCAGATGACCGGTAAAACTGTCCACTATATTCACCCGAAGGGCTCTATCCATTCCAGCAATGACACCATTTCCAAGAGTCATAATGAGGGTGCCGAAGAAGAGAATTCCCCCGATGATGAGCGTTTTACCCCGATGTCTGAAAATATTGCGCCAAGCTATGGTCAGGACAAGTGGCATGACTAGGCAGGCACGAGCTGACCATCCCGAATCTTGATGATGGTGGACGCATATCTGAGCACATCTGTATCATGGGTTGAGAATATGAACGTAACGCCATGGTCTTTATTGAGTGCCTTCATTAATTCTAATATGGTATTGCCGGTTTCGGAGTCCAGATTTGCCGTAGGTTCATCTGCCAGTACGAGGCGGGGACGAGTGACGAGGGCGCGCGCGATAGCTACGCGTTGACGTTGTCCGCCGGAGAGCTCTGCCGGTCGGTGTAAAACATGCCCCTGTAAGCCAACCTTTTTGACCCAGTCCATGGCACGTTCACGTACTTCTTTGCGTTGAAGTTTTCTCATAAGGAGCAACGGGAATTCGACATTTTCAAGAACATTTAACACAGGGATCAGGTTGAAAGATTGAAAAATGAACCCAATTTTGAAGAGACGCAAATCCGTCCGATCATTATCGTTGTACCTTGAAATATCCTCTCCATCAATTTTAACAGTTCCGCTGGTGGGCAAATCGATACAACCAATCATGTTGAGTAGCGTAGTTTTCCCGCTTCCAGATGGCCCGACGATGGACATAAAGGTTCCAGGCTGGATCGATAGATCAACCCCTCGAAGCGCATGAACCGTTGTTTGATCCAGGGGATAATCCTTTGTAACACCTTTTAGTTCGATAATAGCCATGAATGGCGATAGTATAGCGGACTTTTTGTTTGAGAAGAAGAGCAAGGTTTTTCACTCTGGTAACCGATGAGTTTCTGGGGGGTGGCGGTTTACGGTTTACGGTGAATTTGGCA
>CAYHOI010000060.1:0-11822 GCA_964358175.1 uncultured Candidatus Marinamargulisbacteria bacterium
CAACTTAAACTTATCAGAATTCGGGACTAATCCCCCAGAAACTCATCGGTTACGGAAGATGCGGGTGCATCCCTTTACTTTTAGGTAAACTATTTGCTATGATACTTTCTGTGCGAAGGTTTAGAGATGTTTTCTATAAGAGGGGGTGGTTGTAGAGACCAAAATTCTGGGAGTGAATTTCCAAAATATGAGAGGAGAATGATATGAAGAAAGTAATCGTATTAGCAGTAGTAGCTTTAATGAGTTTGGGGTTTGGGTTTGAGGCAAAGTTCAGCGGTAAAATGGTTCAGGGTATCACGGGTACTTCTGGTGCGGCTTATGGTTTTGCAGCAAAGAACAGACTTTTCATCAATGGTAAGGTTTCTGACGCGACATCGTTTTATTTGGAGCAGGATCTGAATACATTTGGTGCCGCAAAATATGTGTATGTGGATACCCAGACATCTGTGGGTAAGTTTCGTTTGGGAACTCAGAGATTTCTCCCATCCATCTGGTTTAACGGACTCTATCAGGATAGCTCGTTCTTCGCACAGACCAAGCTCGTAGCCACAGGCTTGAACTATATGGCAGGGTCGGTTGGCGTGGGTGATCTGAGCGTTGGTTTTATCGGTGGCTATAATGCGGCTGCCAAGAAAGTGACTGCTCAGCTGGCAAATGTCGTTGGATCAGGCGCGACACTCTACGGAACGTATGCTGATAACAATGCAGGAAAATCTGGATTTGCAGTGGGCGCGGAGATGAAGATCCCACTGGTCGTCGCTGACGCGTTCGTACAAGGTCACTATGACCTCTCAGACGATGCCGCTGTTGCGCTTGGAGGTACTGCTAATGGTAATACCAAGGCTCGTACATTCGTCGCAGGTGGCGCAAGCATGGGGCTTGTAGGTACTCCTTTTACAATTTATGCTGATGCGTTACTCGCCGCTTCCGATGGTTCCAAGACAACATTTGGAAATGAAACAGAGATTAAGGCAGGAGCAAAAATGCCTTTGAATGCAGATGCCACATTAGGGTTTGAAATGACCAACACCACTGGTGCTGGCGCAGCTAATTCCTGGATGGTTGGCGCGGAAATTCGTATCTAAGCTTACACTCGTAAGTTGACGACACAAAAAGGGCACTTCGGTGCCCTTTTTGTTAGTCGTCGAATTAACCCTTTTCAGCTATAATAGCGTTCAGAAGGGGCCCTTAGCTCAGTTGGTTAGAGCATCCGGCTCATAACCGGCGGGTCGCAGGTTCAAGTCCTGCAGGGCCCACCAGTTTTCAACATGATATACGTCCCAACATGGATCCTGATCCCCAACATCGAATCATTGTTTCGATCGCCTTCAGTTTTGTATGGATCAATCCATTCCCCCACCGGAATTTCTTACCTTGCAACAACTACTCGCGTAATCAGATTCTAAAAAATTCTTTTAGAAACCCTCAGAAGTAATGTATAATAACCGATACAAAGCATAGAGCGAGAATAGCTCGCTATGCGAGTGGAGCCCTAGCGGGTGATCCGAAAGTACTTGTTTGCTTGATATGATTGACGTCTTTGTGAGTACAAAGGCAACCATTAGCGGGAATAGCTCAGTTGGTAGAGCGTCAGCCTTCCAAGCTGAATGTCGACGGTTCGAACCCGTTTTCCCGCTCCAATAAACACTAGGCCTCAGAGAAATCTGGGGCTTTTTTATTTCTGGGTTTGGGTACATTCCCAATCAAAACGATCATTTATGAATCAAAATCAATTAATAGTGTCTTACCCTATACCTACCAATTTTAATCTGGTATGTGTGTACTCCCCACGTTGTCCAGTGGTCTCCTCTGTGTCTGTTACAATAATGATCCTCGTCGTAATTGTGGGAACATTGTGGGAACGTGGCAAACCCTGCTTCCCATTTCCATAAGAACTAAACGAAAAAACGAATATATAAGTAGACTGAGCTAATCACTAATGAAAGGGTTGTTATGATAATGCCGATTTTCATAAAGGCCATAAATCCAATTTTGTAGCCATTGTGAATACTCGACTCAGAAACAATGACATTCGCAGCAGCGCCCACAAGCGTGGCATTGCCACCAAGACAAGCACCTAACGATAAACTCCACCAAAGCGGGGTCAAATCCATCACGCCATACAAGTTATGAATCATAGGAATCATGGTAATGGTATAGGGGATATTATCGATGACCGCAGACATTAGCCCAGATGCCCAGAGAATAAGGAACGTGGTTGCCATCAAATTGCCCTGAGTAAGATCAAGAACCGACGTTGAAAGCAGCTTAATGCCTCCCGCCTCAGCAAAGCCGCCAATAATAATAAACAGTCCGATAAAGAAAAAGATCGTTGTCCATTCAACCTCATTCATGATTTGCTTTGGTTTTTCCCCGAGCAGTAGAATGCTCGCCCCAAATAATGCCCAAACATAGGCATCAACGTGTAGCACTTCATTCAACATAAAACCGGCAATAACCATAAATAGAATCGCTAGCGATCTTATCATAAGCGGTTTGTCCGTGATAACACCCTTGCTTGATAGTGAGTCAAGAATAGTCCTATATTCGGGCTTTGTATGAAGGTCGCGTCGATAGTAGAAAAGAAGAACAAGCATAGATGTAATAAATACAACCGCAACAACAGGGGTTAGTTCAACGAGGAAATCCATGAAGGTGAGCTTTGCCGCCGTTCCAATAAGAATATTCGGGGGGTCGCCAATAAGTGTAGCTGTGCCACCGATATTCGACGCAAGAATCATGGTTATCAGAAAAGGCAACGGGTTAATCTTCAATTGATGTGTGACGTTATAAATAATAGGCAGCATCAAGACAACTGTTGTCACATTATCAAGAAAGGCAGAAAGTACAGCCGTTAATATAGCTAATGCAACCAGAATTGTTTTAGGGTTCCCATGGGTTCGCTTTAGTATCTCGATTCCTAGCCAATTAAAAACACCACTTCTGCTCGTAATATGAACAATAATCATCATGCCAATCAGTAAAAAAATTACAGCAAAATCAATGTGTGCGAATACAGATTGTGCGGGGATGTGGTTGAGTAGAAGCATTGCAGAAGCCCCAAGCATCGCAGCCGTCACTTTAGGTATGATTTCCCAAGCGATGAGGATATATGCAACGACAAGAATAAGGCTGGCAATAATCAACATTACTTCCATATCCTCCACCATGGTTTCTTTTGTTGCTTCTCAAACTCTTTCTCAACATCATTCAAATGAAAATAAGGAATAAGCAGGTCTTCAACAGAGAAAAAACCTGAGCGTGCTGAAGGAAGATTGTTCGCAGCAAATATAACCCCATTTCCAAATGCCTCACGTGAAATAGACTCGTGTTTTAATCTGACGGTTTGGTACGGGAAGCCAAAAATGATCTCATGGACTCCAATAATCCCCCCCGCACGAATGGTTTTTATTGAGTCTTCTGAGAGACCAAGGTTTTTAGCAATGACTTTAGCGGTTCCTGAAACTTCTGGTTTGCTTTTGAAGTGCTCCTCTAGGATTTCTATATCAGCAAAAGGGGCGATGTTTTTCAATATTTTTGCTGCAACGATTAAGAAGTTTACGCCAAGGGTAATGTTCGGAGAGTGGATTACTTTTGTATGTTCAGCCAAACTATGAAGATAGGTAAGTTGTTTTTCAGAATAGAGCGACACTGCACTAATAACACTGATATTTCTAGCTTTTGCCTCCTCACCATAATAGTCGATACCGGTTTCGGATGAGAAATCGATAATAATATCAACAGGGTGAATCCCTAGTAGTTGGCTGCAAGTGATGTTTTCACTAGAATATATTAAGCCCGGCTCATCGGATTCCTCTCCCAAAAACTCAGGGATTGAGCGATGTTCAAGTTTTGAAGACCGTCGGATGACCCACTCCAGCCGAGTGTCCTTGCTTCGTAAGAGTGTTGCGGCGACGGCTTTCCCCGTTTTTCCAAATCCAATTAGTCCGACTTTCATTATCTCCAAACCCTCCACCATTTGGCGAACCTACTTCATAACTACATAATTAACGATTACAGCAACTACAAGAAGTGCTATTAGAATCATCCCTAGGAACTGGAATGTATAGTTTTTGTTCATATTTGGTTCGTTACTCATGTGACAACTCCCTTTTGATATTGGTGGCAGGATGGAAAGGAGGGAACCCTTACATCCTGCCATATAAAATAAAAAAGCCACCCCTGACTACTTAAAGTCAGAAGGTGGCCCGCCCTTCATGGTTTCCTCCAGAATATAAATCCTGAACCCTTAGCAATATTATTTATTTCTTGATAAGCATAGCGAACTAGCGGTCATTTGGCAAGTTTTTGAACAATCGCTACATTATGTCTAATCGACAAAAGAGGGACAATGATACCGATCAAGACACCCACTTTTGCCGTGTCAGAGGCGTTTTCAGAAAGCGTTCGGGGTTTGGATTGATTTTTTTAAGGTGGCTGATAAAGCCAGATAATGAATGTCGTCAGCTGATGTCCATTTGAATAATTTTTCCATGCACCCACCCCATGAATACTATTTGGTGGGTATATTTACGAAATGTCAACGGGACCTAATATACTAAAACCAATTCGGTCGAAGTATAGTTTACTTAATCGGGATTAAAGCTGTTTTTCTGTAGTCTTTTATTAGGTTTTCAAAACAAATTGGTTTGGACGCTTCGCTAGATCTTGCAATGGTTGTTTTTTGTAGCTTCGTGAAAATAGGTGGCGCAGACTATAGCATGACCCAAAAAACAAAATCACGCTACAGGATCAATGTAGGGTATAATGTGGTTCTAAGAAATGAATAGTCCTAAGCTGTCAAACGATAATTGTACACCTGTCCCCGCTCCAACCTTCACGGAGTTGGGACTTGATGAGAAACTGATTCAGATACTTCTGGCGAATGGTATTATGACTCCGTCAGCTGTACAAGCTCAATCTATTCCTCTTGCTCTCGAAGGTAAAAACGTTTTTTGCTCTTCCGAAACAGGATCTGGCAAGACGTTGGCATTTATCCTTCCTATGATTCAAAAATTAACCTCAAAAACAATCGACCAAGCCCTTGTCATCTGTCCGACACGTGAGATTGCGATCCAGACGCAAAATGTTCTGAAATGGTTCTGTGATTTCAAAATCACATCTGCTTTGGTCATTGGGGGTACCAATATGGTTGAGCAAAAGAAGGCTCTTCAAGAATATCCGAATATTCTCGTAGCCACACCAGGGAGATTGCTGGATATGCTAAATTCTGGACTCATCTGGTTACAGTATACGCAGTATGTTGTTCTTGACGAAGCCGATCGAATGCTTGATATGGGATTTGAAGAGGAGCTTCTCAAGATTCATGCGGAACTTACCGGCCCCCATCAAACGCTTCTTTTCTCAGCGACGCTGTTTCCTGAGATCAAGAAGATGGCCAAACGTTATGCGTCAGACTTCATCGAAGTCATTGTTGGCAGTCCGCGAAGTATCGCAGGTACGGTGGAACATGTAATGATTGACGTCAGTGAATCAGACAAAATTGAAGCCCTTCGAGAGTTGATCGTAGAGAATACTGGGAAAATGATCGTGTTCTTTAATACCATCAAAAAAACGGATCTCATTACAGGACGCCTGAAGCGAATGGGTATCCGAGGTGTGGACTGTCTGCACTCCCAACGCGATCAGGACACACGAGAAAGGCTTATTGCCAGCTTTCGAGGCACACAGTTAAATGTATTGCTGGCCAGCGATGTTGTTGCCAGAGGGCTCGATATCCCTGATGTGGAATTGGTCGTGAATTTTGATATTCCCAGTCATAGCGAGGACTTCATCCATCGTTTAGGTAGAACTGGTCGTGCTGGTAAGTCTGGGCGTGCTATGAGTTTCTACACGGCATTGGACAAACTAAAGGTGGCCTCCATCGAGAAGCTCATCAATGACAAAATTCCTCTCTACAAATATAAGCTTCGAGGGAGAACGACAAGAGGGTAGGGGACGTGGTGGGACCTCTAACACAGGCGCCACGCTGGATTTTGGAGTCTGGGCTAACCACCAATTGTTGGACTGGTTAGTGCTTGATTTGGTTCCAGCCGAGATTCGGCTCTATAGTAATGGAGTACAACTGATCTCGCAAATCGGGGCTACGGTTCCGACCTTCAATCTGGGGTATGTGCGAACCTTGTTTTCGTGGTATCACTTACGGAATTTCGAAGGGTCGTCGCAGGTGAGTTTCTATTCACTATCTTTCTGCTATGGTGTTTATTTATGAAAAACACGTCTTTAATCCTTGGGCTGATTCTTCTAACATTACTTCTTCAAGGATGCGGACGTATCCCTCTTGATACGGAAGGATATGTGCCAGCCGATATCCCCCGATTTATCGCCCAAGATATTGTGAGCCTAAATCAGATCGAGAAGATTAGTAAGTTACGTTCCCATGAGGGCCATGACTATTCCGATGGAACGGAGCGGAACCGGAGCATGAAGCATTATTATCAACCCTTTGCCTCGGTGATCTCAAATAACCAGTCCGTGAATGTCTATTCGCCGGTAGACGGTACGATAATTATGGTGCAAAACGAGAGTGAGAACGGTTCGCAGGTACGAGTCGTTCCCAGAGCGTATCCCTATATTACTATCGTCTTATTCCATATCATAACCTCGATAGCCCCAGGCACATCGGTTGCCGCTGGCCAACTGTTAGGGACAGCATCCGTCGCGCTACGCTTCACTCCATTTATCTGAAACCTTCAACAGCCCAAACTCCTCAAGCTGAATTTGCAGAAACAATGGTACACCACCAGTATTTCACGGGGCTTTCACGATTTCTGAATCTGTCAAAAACTCAATAACCACAGGCTCGTCGAACACATACCAGTTCTGTCGACCTCCTGCCAGAAACTAGCCCTAAGCTAGTCACTATAAGGAGTATAGGGAATAGGGGGCGAATTTGTCAAATTGGATGTCAAATAGTTGCCAAAATCATATTATTTCCTTTATTAATGTTTGCAAATGTAAACCGTGGGTTTACTGTTTTGTATTAAGTTAAAGCAACTATTGTTTCTGGAAGTGAATAATTGTTTGTTGTCGATGCCTTATGTTTATTGATCATTCAGTGTGTCTTTACAATTCCAATGTACCACTTTAGAATTGTAATATGATCATTCAGCGTCCGATTCTTCCAAAGTTGCTCGACGAATTAGATAAGTCCTATGTATCGATCCTTATTGGACCACGTCAGGTCGGAAAATCATTCTTGCTTCGCCAAATATTTGAACATACAAAGAATCTTGGGATGAACCCTGAGTATTATGATCTGGAAAATCCTAGCGATCTTAATTTGTTTATTGGCGATGAGTCTCTTTTAATCGATAGATTAAGCCAAGGAGGTCGCGTAATATTTATTGATGAGTTCCAGTATCTCAAAAATGCTACCAAGATATTTAAGGTACTGGTCGATCGTCCAAATGGGCCAAAGATTTATGCATCAGGTTCTTCATCAATAGAAATACACAAGCACCTTAAAGAAAGTCTTGCAGGTCGATATCGGATTTCTACAATATTTCCATTGTCGCTAAGTGAGATCATGCAAAATCATGAATATGATCCTTTAGATTATTTTAAATATTGTGGAATGCCCGGACTATTAAATGAGGCCAAGGCTGACGAAAAAATGGCTCTTCTCAATAACATACTTCAGACCTATTTGTTGAAGGATATTAAGGCCCTTATCCGTGAAGAAAATATCCGTTCGTTTAACCATTTGCTTTACCTTCTTGCAGAGAACCAAGGATCGATTGTTTCGATCGCAAGTTTAGCAAGGGAAGTTGGGCTTTCTGAACCATCCATCCATAAGCACTTGGAGATAATGCATCAGACCTTTGTTGCTTTCCCTCTCGCTTGTTTTTCTAATAATTTGGGGAATGAACTGAAAAAGGCAAAAAAATACTATTTATATGACCTAGGTCTTCGTAATAGCCTATTGAAGGACTTTTCAGCCATTGGAAATCGTCAGGATAAAGGAGCAATTCTAGAAAGTTTTGTGTTTCTTTCTCTAAATAGATTACTGAAATTTAACATGGAGCTAAAGTTTTGGAGAACAAGACAGGGTAATGAGGTAGATTTTGTTCTATTAAGAGACAGAATTCCTGTTCCGATTGAAGTTAAATATGGTCAAAAAGACGCAAGCCTTCCTTCTGGCATGAAACAGTTTTTCTCTCGCTACCCGGCATCAGAGTCCGGAGTAATTGTTACGATGAACTATAGTGGTAAATTATCGGTTGATGGGAAGCCTGTACACATCATTAAATGGTGTGATTTAGAAAGTTTTTTTGAGAAGTATTAGTCTTTACAAAAATTTGCCATCGAATAATGTCAACTCATAGGAGGCTTGAACTGAATAACTTTCAAAAGTTAATGAAAAACATTGAAAATAAAGCAGGATTATCTCTTCAAGATATCAAGTCAGATTCTCTCAACATTTTCTTTCCCCTTCTAAAGAGGGAATTCTAATTGTCGTTGAGGGGGAATAATAGTTGACGCCAGACAAATCAGCATAATTTTGCTTGTTTTAGTCATTTTAGTTAGAAAATTGGTAACCCCTTCACAGTTCGTGGCGGCGGCAAATATCAGCCTAAATCAATAATTACGCTGACAGGGGAGCTGCATCTTTCGCCGGAAGTCGGGATTACCTTTGAGGTGGATTATGGTGGCAGTGTGGTAAAGCCCATTGCCTTTGGGGGCGACATTCAATTAAACAGTTCTTTACAGCACCGCGGGGAACCCCTTCGGGTGGTGTACCATTGTTTCTGCAAATTCAGCTTGAGGAGTTTGGGCTGTTGAAGGTTTCAGATAAATGGAGTGAAGCGTAGCGTAACGGAATTTATCTGAAAAGTCGCAAATCTTATTTTTTCAACTGCTGAGCTGTATTTTCAAATAGAACTTTTGAAAATTTAAGATGGCCAAAAATGGAAAAGCAGTCTTCCCTATATTTAGGAAAAAAAACAAAAGGAGGAAGACTGCTCATGAATAATAATGTGTTAGACGAAATTAGCCAAGTACTCCTAGGTGACAATCGCTGAAACTCAATAACAGCGTGCGATACAGGCTTGTTTTTATTTACTCCTATTTGTGCTGATTTATACCTATTTTCGTAATTTTTCTTAGAAAATTTTATAGAGTAAATGCTTATGCTAACGATTCAAACAATCGAGTTAACTGCTCTACCAGATAAAGTGGCAATGATAGAAGTTGATAGTTAACTTGGGCTACATCATTCTCCTGCTTTAGATCGTGTTGTATGTTCTGAACCGAAGGTTTATTAAGATCAAATCGAATGCCATGAGTTGTTTTCTTTAAACTGGCGAATTGAAGTAGCGATTTGAGTGTGCCGCTTTTTCCGGATTTAACTTCTATGGGGACAATATGTTTTCCAAGAGATATAACAAAATCGATTTCAGCATTCGAGGATCGCTTCTCTCGTAACCAATAATATAAACCTGGAGTTTCATAACCTTTTGATGCTAATAGAAGATGTTGCCCAATGAATTGCTCAGCTAATGCACCTTCATTAATAAGTCGTACTCCATCCGACATAGATAGATCTTGCCATGAGACACCGCACATTCTGTTCATGAGTCCAATATCAAGAAAAATAAGCTTATAGATGTTAGTATCGATATCAGCACTAATGGGGATGCCGGAGCATGAACTATGATAGACCTTCATTATAATCTTTGCCTTATTTAATAAGTCGATTGCATTTTTGATCTCCCGAGATTGCTCTTCCCTCGAAATATTAACATACTTTATTTTTTGACCAACGGCTCGTGGCGCATAGTTGAAAAGGTTATGAAGCCTAATGAGATCCTTGTTCTTTGCATATTT
Organism: uncultured Candidatus Marinamargulisbacteria bacterium; assembly: GCA_964358175.1. GTDB lineage: Bacteria > Margulisbacteria > Riflemargulisbacteria > GWF2-35-9 > GWF2-35-9 > CAYHOI01. Next base: position 9,850 of record CAYHOI010000060.1, read on the forward strand.
CCCGAAGTCATCTTGGTATGTGGCGATGATTGAGTCGTGTACCTTGTAAACGGGTGTAAATTGTTTCGTTTCCATATACGCTAATACGGCTTCAGGCATGCCTCCAACAATCATGTATTCCCTAATGAATTTTGATAGCTCGTCATGGGCTGAGTCGGTGATCGTATCAGTTAAGGAGTAGTTCGAAAGAATGTTCAGAAGAAAAAGCTCCTGTTTCGCAATTAAAAACTCCTCAAATGACATCGGATTGAGGTGAAGATATTCAACTCGTCCAACAGGCATGGAGAAGTTGTGATCCGCTAAGGTGAACTCCAGAAGAGACCCAGCCGAAATGACGGGTAAATCAGGCATGTCTTCATAAAAATATCGTAATGCTTGGATGGCATGGGGTGTTGCTTGGATTTCATCCAGAAAAAGCATTGAATTATTCGGAGTGATATCTTTTTTTATTACTGAACTAATTTCGCGAAGAATCATGTCTACATTAAAGGTTGTGAACACTTTATCTAAATAGGGGTACTTCTCGAGGTTAATCTCAAACAACGTTAAATTATTATTTTTAGCAAAGTTTCTGACCAAGGTCGATTTTCCGACCTGCCTGGCACCTCTGATAATGAGTGGCTTCCTTCTTTTGCCTTGGTGCCAAGTGATTAAATCTTTCTCTGCGTTTCTATACATGGCTTATACTTTAGCATAAAATACACCCATGTTTCAAGCATGAATGGATTGAAAAAGGTAACCGATGAGTTTCTGGGGGGTGGCGAATTATGGTTTACGGTGAATTTGGCAACAGAGACATGAGATTGACATTTGGATTTAAGGCCAAAGAATTAAGTGTCTGGAGAAGCCACTCTTGAAGTGTCCTCAAAAGTTAATAGCAGAAAATAATAAATGTTACCTATGTGTTACCAAATCGATAATTTGAAAAGTGTGAGAACGCTGGAAAACTTGTGCAAATTTGCGGAAACCGCCACCCTATTGAGATAGAAAGTGGCGGGAGTGATGGGGCTCGAACCCACGACCTCCTGCCAGAAACTAGCCCTAAGGAGTTGGAACGAAATAACCTTTACAGATCACGCGGTATTTTTGATTCGGCTTCAAGGCTTGGAATCTTTCGCATAGTTTGGCTATGTGAGAGATTCCACAACGCAGAAGACGGACAAAAAGACAAGTCAGATGTAAAGGTAGTTTCATGACAATGACTTAAGATTAGCTTCATTAGCTAATGCAGAGAAATACTTCCCAATATCGTCAAAGTTAAAATCATTTTTTGCTTCCTTAAATTCAACCCACTCTGTTTCAGAGGGTAGTGACATTAATTCGGACAGCTTTTGATTTATATTCATATCCATATTATAGCGGAGTTGCTGCTATTTACCACTCACCTTTGAACGCCAAATCTTTCAAGGTTGCTGAATGAAGAACATCCCCTCAGTAGGCAGAAATTTTCAACTACTTGAGTGGTCAGAACGGTGGTCAGAAAAGTGGTCAGAACTGATAAGGGTAATATGTTGGACTGACGTCAATTTTGCAGTTCTATAAACATTCTATAAACAAATTATCGTTTATTTCACACAAAAGTGTTTATAGAGTCACAATACCCTGCCGGACGGGCGTGGTTTATTAGGAGGAATTCGACTGAAAAAAGATGTGTTTTAATCGCCTGTAGATATTGATTTTTGCGGGCCGCCACTCACTTCCAAGGAAATAAGTGGCGGGAGTGAAGGGGCTCGAACCCTCGACCTCCTGCGTGACAGGCAGGCGCTCTAACCAGCTGAGCTACACCCCCGCGTTTCTGATACCTTGGGTGCCTTGACGCAAATCCAACACTTAAGGCAGCCCCTTTTCAATTATAGCAAAAGATAAAGGTGTCGTGAATAACCCAAAATCCAACACCTACGAACGACCGTTGCTGGCGCAGGGTTCCGTCAAAGTCGCCAGCTGATCAATAATGAGGACAGCTTCAAGATACC
>CAYHOI010000061.1:0-11781 GCA_964358175.1 uncultured Candidatus Marinamargulisbacteria bacterium
TTCAACTCAGGCTTATCAGAATTCGTGACTAATCCCCCAGAAACTCATCGGTTACCGAACTACAGGATTCCGACATTGTCACCCGTTTTCAAATCCACTATACTGTAATGCGAAATTCACGGAGACGTAGCCAAGTGGTAAGGCCGCGGTCTGCAAAACCGCTACTCGGCAGTTCAAATCTGCCCGTCTCCTCCATTCTTCGACAAAGCTTAGGTACCAGATGATAAAAAATAGACATGACGCGGATAACGTGATGATTCACTGGCCACTTTCTTTATTGGATTGGTATGCCAGAAATAAGCGATCCTTGCCATGGAGAGATGATCCTGCGCCCTATCGGGTTTGGTTGAGTGAAGTCATGCTCCAACAAACGCAAGTGAATACTGTTTTGCCCTACTTTGAGCGGTTTATTTCACGTTTCCCTGATGTGTTTTCTCTTGCGATGGCCGACCAGCAAGATGTTTTAAAGGTATGGGAAGGCCTAGGGTATTATTCCCGCGCACGACATTTGCATAGAGCAGCCCAAGAGATTGTGCAGGGAAGTTCGGGGCAGTTGCCGACAACCGCGAAAGAGTGGGAAAGGGTGAATGGAATCGGCCCATACGCGAGTGCGGCCATTGCGAGCATCGCATTTGGAGAGGCGATTCCTGTCGTTGACGGCAATGTGATTCGTGTTTTTGCAAGGTTCCTGGGGATTCGAACGGATACTCGCGATCCAAAAGTGAGGGGACAAATATTTCTTTACTTAAAAGAGATCATTGTTTGCCATCCGCCTTCTGATTTCAATCAGGCGATCATGGAATTGGGTGCGATTGTCTGTAAGCCCAAGAAACCCTTGTGTGAGCAATGCCCCCTGGTTGAGGAGTGTTTTGCAAAAAAGAACAAGGTAACGGAGCAATTACCTTTCAGATCCAAGGCCACAAAAATCCCCCATTATGAGGTCGGAGCCGCGCTCATATGGGACAAAGGAGCTGTTCTGATTACCCAGAGGCCAGAGGATAAGATGCTAGGCGGATTGTGGGAATTCCCTGGAGGGAAGCAAGAGAAGGATGAGACTATTGAAGAAACGGTTCATCGAGAAATCAAAGAAGAAACAGGATTAAAAATTCATCTGATTGGAAAGCTTGGACAGTATAAGCATGCCTATACCCACTTTTCAATTTGTCTACACGCATATCACAGCGAGCTGGTCAGCGGATCCGATATTCTGATCCCTGAGCTCAATTATCGATGGTGCAGGGTGGAGGAACTCACTGCCTATCCTTTTCCCGAGGTGGATCGCAAAATTATTCGAGATTTACTTTTATCTGTTGAGGTATAATAGACTTACAGGAGTGTGGTGAATTGTGCTTTATGACCAAATCGGTATTTCCCCGCCAATCCTGAGTTCTGTTCAACCCATTCAGTATCCTTACAGAATTCTTCACTATGAAAAAGTACAGGATGTCTTGGCGCAGAAAGAGATAAACCGTTTGAGGAAGTGGTATGAGAGGCAACAAAAAAAAGGACAGTTTTCCAGCCTTGTTTGAGTCTCTACAAGTGGCTTGAAATATAATCCTTGTCGATATAGTCTTCGATGAGTTGCTTGGCGGTTGTAATTTTTTTCTTATCATTCACCGTTATTTTCACATCCAAATGGCTGACCTTTTTTGCGGTCTCGTAGGTATCGAGGGAGACATGGAAGATGGGGATGGAAGATTTGAGAAGCAGAGAAGTAACATTCCCTCTGGGAAGAATCCCGCCGGTTAAAATGATTCCAGCCAATTGATTGTCAGGCGTAAGCATTGAGAGAGCCAGTGCCGCGAGCAAGACGTCTTCTCGATCTCCGGGTGTGATCAGCAGACTGTCTTTTTTGAGATAGGACATCACGTAGTGGGGTGTCATTGCACCGACCACGACATCCCTAATATTGGTGAACTGATAGGCTCCCTCGTTGAGTACATCAGCTTTCAATGCTTCTTTGAGCAAAAACATATTAGGGGAAGACAATTCTTCCTTGAAGGGCATAAAACCCAAAACGTGTATCCCATAATTTGCGAACCCACGGGTCAGTATGGATTTGATCTTTTCATACTTGGACTCGAGCACTTTGTTGACGATGACGCCGAGCACTTCAACGCCCTCCTGATCGAAGAGTGCCTTGTTGAGCATGACTTCATCGATGGTGTTCCCGATACCGCCTGGAACCAGCAAAATGACCTTGGCCCCAAGCATTTTGGCGACAAATGCATTGCTGAGATCCAGTACAGATCCTACTCCGGCATGCCCAGTTCCCTCAACGATCATGAAATCTTTTCCTTGCGAAACCCGTTTGTAGCTCTCCAGAAGATCTGCACGTAAAACACCTTTCATCTCTTGGCGATTCTCAATATATCGTTCTGTATAGCCACTCGGGATCGCGATGGGACTCGTAAGCTTGATGTCAATCATGGATTGAAAGATGGTTTCAATGAGGTAGGAGTCTTTATCAACCTGTTGATCGTTGACCAGAACGTACTGTTGTCCAACAGGTTTAATGAACCCAACGTTCATATTTTGTTGACGAAGACAATGATACAGGCCGATGGACGTGGTGGTTTTTCCATCACTTTGACCTGTTGCGGCGATGAAGAGTGTCTTACACATGAGCTTATTCTAACACAATGTTGGCGTTCGTCATGTATTGAAATAGTTTCTCGGCAATTGGCTTGAATTTCTCGTCGCGGAGAGCCTTGTTCAACTGGTCTTTGTAATCGGCCATGGTTTTCTGTCGGCTTGCCAAAATAGTGTGCCGACGTTCCTCACAAAAGGCCTTCCATGAGATTTTGTCAGCTACACTGAGGGCTTCGGGATAGTTGCGTCCTTTCCAACGAAAAAACATGTGAGGGATTCGGGGGTCTTTTGTTTTGAGCGTAAGCTCGCTTATTGTGTCTGATGTTGCCTCATGGACGCGGGTCAACTGGAATCGATCAGAAGGACTGAAGAATCCGCCTGAGTAGATTTGTGTGTCTGGATCATTGTCCGTAGATTTGTTAAAGGACTCTTTTTCGTAAATTTGGGACAACTTTTTCATGACCGAGGTTTCTGCGTCGAGTAATTTCTGAAAATGTGTTTCACAAGTTTCTCGTGAAATGTGCAGCCGCTCATAGGATTCACGATCCAAGACAGACACTGGAGCTAGAATAGGGCATTTGTTGAGATGAATCCCTTTGAGATGAATCCGATGGGCATAGCGGGGGTTTTCCTTGTCTGCAAAAATAAGCTCTTCGACCTCCTTTACCGGTAGATCAATCAAATCCTTCGGATCATAGCGCAAATCGTAACTCAGAACATAGTTTTTTCGGGTTGGGTGTTCCATGAGAGGGATGACCAGAGAGGTACATCCGTGTTCCGAAGCAAGAATGCGAGAGGTGTGTACGAGAATTTCCTTTTGAGATAGCAACGCTGAAACGGCACTTTTATCCCGATGTTCATAGCAATAATTAAACAATTTAGGGTTGTTCTGAAAAATGAGTCTCGCGAGAGCAATGGTATGATACACGTCCGCAAGGGCGTCATGCGATTCGCCTCCGGAAAGCTGATTTTCCTTGGCAAGGTCTGCCAGTTTAAATGAAGGTCGGTGCTCCTCAGTGAGGGGCCATTTGATGTTGCCGGGCCTCAGATCATGGGTGAGGCGTACCATGTCTATCAAATCCCATCGGGAGTTGCCGTCTGCCCATTCTCGCCTGTACGGATCAAAGAAGTTGCGATAAAGGGCATTTCGGATAAACTCATCATCAAACCGTATGGAATTGTAGCCTAGAACGCACGTCCCAGGGACGCCGAGAATCCCGTTAATCTGGTGAATAAACTCATGCTCGCATAATCCTTTTTGCTCTGTATCAACAGGAGTAATGCCCGTGAGTAAACATGCTTCAATATCAGGAAGGTAATCTTCGGACACTTTGCAATAGAGAACGACCGGTTCCTCAACGATTTCAAGAGAATTGTTAGTGCGAACGCAAGCAAATTGAGCGATACGATCCAGTTGCGGGTTGATGCCAAAAGTTTCCAGATCATAGAAAAGATAGGTCACTTAGTGCTTATTATACAAAACATCCATGAGAATCAAGCTGTTCTTGGCAGCCGGCCCCAAAGACTTTGAAGTAACCGTTGCCCCTGTAATTCCCTTGAGATCTTTTCCCACTTCAAGTGTATTCTGCAGAGAGACCCCTTTGAGTTGATCAAGAAACTTGCGCTGAGTAATCATCTTTCCGCGAGCCTCTTCATGTGCAAGCACGACGATATCAGAAACAATCTTTTTCTCAGGATCCATCGCAACCATGTATTCGATCGGCCCCCATTTCCCGGCCTCAATATCCTTCACACAAACAACAGTGACCTTGCCTTCTTTTTTGCCGACCAGAAAGCGGATTTCCTTTTCATCTTTTAGCTTCTCGATGCCTGCTCTGGAGTTAACTGCTGCAATCAACTCCGGAGTCAAAGCCACAACAACCTCCTCGGGAGAACCCTCGATCCCAGGCATCAGCTTCTTAATGGCCTCTGTATCTTCCATCACTCTTGTAGCAAAACAGCTTGTAGCCAGAAAGACGGATAGCATGACGATAACTACAATTTTCATAATAATGTCCTTTCTGATTAAAAGCTTATTCTTGTTCCAAGGATCAAACGGTTAAAGGCAAGATTCTCGTAGGCATAAGTGCCACCGTCTTTAATGTTGGTTGGGAGCAAACTGTCATTTCGAGTATAATTCGAATTTTCGAGTGTGCACATGATCATGATATTTCTATCCAGGTAGTACTGAAGGCTACAGGCGAAATCAATGTAAGTTTCTCTGGCATCATCTGCATTAAAGGCATATCCCCCATTGATATTATTGATCCAAACGCATGCATAATTTGCAATGAGGTTTAACTGGTCTGATAAGCTGTACTTCAAAACCGCATTATACCCAGTGGTACGCGCTAAATCTGTGGAGGATGTTTTTGCAGAAGTATAGGCATTCTTTGAAGTAACACTGGCTGTTTGTTGAATGCTACGTCCGTTGGCTTGAAATGAAGCCAAACATTCGGAGCGAAAGTAGATTGGGCCATGGGTAACTTCTGCACCCAACGAATACCGAATATCATCATCGACTCCATTGGAACGCCGATTGTTAAAATAAGTCATTCCCCACTTCACACCCATAGCCTCTGGCTCCAGTTTCACGAGCCAGCCGATATTCTGATTGGTGTCCAGATGGTTGGAGGCTCCGTTGACGATTTGAACCGTTGCAGGAAGCTTAATCCCTGAGACTTCAAAAGATTTCTTGAGTTCAAGGCCACTGTCAGAGACGGCATTGTCCGCAAGGGATGAAAACTTGGTTTCCATAATAGAATCTTTCCAGGACAGGAAATCACCGTAATCCCAAGTGAGTTTAAGACGCATAATCCCCGTGGACAAGAGACAGCCACCGGGTAATCTGTAGATGATTTTGGCATTTTCCCAATTCTGTCCATTAAACAAACTGGCAGAGGTATTTCGCTGAGCATTAATGTCAGACCCAAAACGTGGAGTGGATCTTGTATCAGAGGTATAGGTCTGATCCAGTTGAATGGACACTGTCTCAGAAAAAGGGTGTGCATAAGAGAGCATAATATAATCCACGGCTGCGCCGATATATCCCCCCGTTGTTGAGGTTGTCTCGGTTCCGGCAGCGGTTCTTAATAATCGAGTTCCAGAAGAAGAATCGTAGGGGAGAAATCGCATGCAACCACCCAACGTGGTTTCATAGCTGCTGACAGGACTCCATAGTCCTAGGATTATACTGGTTAAAATACTGAAAACTAATTTATTACGCATCATCATTCCTCCTTTGTTCTATATGACTAAAATGTAAACCTGGTTCCGATAAGAAATCGGTTATAATTCAGGTTTTCGTAGGGGTAAATGCTATAAGCACTTACTGCGGAAGATACGCCACTATCAGTGCGCGTCCAATTCCCGAATTGGTACGTGACGAGAATAGATGCTCCATCGGCCACTGTGAATATAGCTCCGAGATAGATGTCCTCATCTTTTTCTAAAGCATCCGCAGAAAAAGCAGTGCTACTAGACATAAAATTCGCAAGATAAACGTAATACATGGCTTCCAGCTTTAGCCAGTCGGACACTTGATATTTCAGAACAGAGTAGTATCCCCCATAAGTTTTGTCATCTCTGTCCGAAATTGTTGCCAAAGTGGTGTTGGTGGTTGTTGAACCTGGTGCGATCAAATAACGCTCGGAACTTTGTCGAGTCTGGGTATACTCGCTTCGCACATACCAAGGGCCATTCGAATATTGAATACCTGTTGCATAGCGAAAGTCTGAACTGCCCGTGCTGAGATTGCTTTTCCAGCCGGTTAAGTGGAACTTAAAGTCACCCAGTTCCGGTTCGACACGGCCTAGAAATGCAAGCGTCTGATCCCCATCCACGTAACGGTAAGCCCCGTTCATGATTTGAACCGTCAGTGGAAGGCTGTATCCCAGAAGGTCATAGGTTTTTCTGACCTCGATGCCACTATCATGGATTGCTGCTGCGCTACAGCTAAATTTGCTGAAGAGCGTGGTGTCCTCCCAGGAAAGAAGATCCCCATAATCCCAGGTTAACTTGCCGAAAAGCATCCCCAGTTGGGCTTCATAATCATCGGGTAGTCTCAAGTTGATCGCGAATACATCCGAGTGAGTGGCATTGTATCCCAAATTGGCCGTATTGGAGGTCTTTGAAGAGACTCCAAATGCCCGACCGTACGAAGCAGTCGCGCCGCTGTTAGCGTAGAACGTGAAGAAAGATGTGAGAGAAATCCAGTTGTTGATCGCTGAATTAAAATAAGCAGAAATGAAATTCATGGTAAAACCACTATTTTTTTGACCGGTCGTAGCTGTTTCTGTGCCGGAGGTATTGCGTACCGTTCTGGTTCCAAATTCGTTATCGAGATAAATATATTTAAAGTGCCCGCCGACTCGGGTGGATGGGCTGGACTCTGCCTCTTTTGCAAGAGCGAATGAAAAAGCTATCAAGAGCAGAAATATTACTGAGAAAAGGTATCGCTTAATCATTGGCCACTCCTTCCAAGACTTCCGTGTTTCAAAGTATATACTCTTGCGGAAATGGTTTTCGCCGTTGTCATTCGTCGCTCATTTACGCACAGTAAACGTCGCTCCTCATTCCTAGCCGAAAAACCATTTTCGCTAAGAGTAACAAAAAACCGGAAACCATTTCGGTTTTAGTATATATCTTTTTTCTGAGAGTTCAACCAATATTAGTGAGAAGCATTCTTTTTGAGTTCATCAGAGTAATGGATCCTCTCTTGTTCATCCACCACCAGGCCAGCTATATGGGGGAGGGAATTGATAAAGCGAAGACCCTTCTCTGAGCCCATGACAACGACGGCACTGGACAGACCTGCTCCGACGAAAGGATCAGCGCAAATAAGGGTGGAAGCAATCAGTCCCCATGCGGGATATCCTGTTTTTGGATTGAAAATATGAAAATAGCGTTTGCCACCGGACATAAAGTAGCGCTCGTAGTCACCCGAAGAATAAATCACCTGATCCGACGCCTGGACTTCACCGATGACGCCCTCGCCACGAGGATTGCGTATGCCGATTCGCCATGGGCGGTGTACAGGGCTGAGCCCCATCGCGTAAATATCGCCGCCCGCATCGATCAGGGCATTCTTAATATGGTGCTCTCTAAGAATTCGAGCCGCCTCAGACAAGGCATATCCCTTGGTAATGCCTCCCAAATCAATCTCAACGTGAGGATCGGTCTTGGTGAGTACATTTCCCGATAAGACGAGATATTTTTTATAGCCCACAGAGTGAAGTAGCGTATGGATCTCATCGGGTGATGGAACGCGAAACTCCCTGGAATAAAACCCAAAAGCGTTGACCAAGGGGCCAACCGTAATATCAAAAGCCCCCTTCGTTAAGTCGCTGATGACGAAGGATTGGCGAATTACCGCAATCACTTCGGGATCGGTGATAGGTGTTCCTTCCCGATTGAACCGGTTGAGGACGCTGTTTACATTGATAATGCTGAATTTTTCGTCGATTTCGCGCTCACGTGCGAATACCGCGTTGATAGCCACAAGAACATTCTTGCCCCCCGGAACGGTAACCGTCCACAGGGTATCCATCATGATTTCAGATCGCTTTTGAAATGGGGGGCGATAGAGAATGTGAAGCAAGATTGTCGTGACGATAATGACAAAAATAATTCCCAGTATCACTCTAATTCGCCGAGTGGAAGCTTTTGAAAGGGGCATCGGGCGAGAGCGTATCATTGCCGTTTTTTCATGTCAATAAAATTGTCTTCCGGCTCTACTGCCAGTACAATCTCTTCTCGAAGCTCATCCTCGGGGGGATGCATTGTTTTTAGGATTAACGCAGACAGTGAGCTGGCGATATGAGGAAGTGTATGCAAGTGGCGAGTGGAAGTCCTGACGAGCGTAAAGGCTTGATCCATGAAGGAGGGGATGAGGAGCCAGGACATCATGAGGATTCGCGAAAACCGGCTGGGAGAAAATCTCGCAATCCGAAAGGGACTTAGGAGTCGGCTAAGGTGTGAGGCCAATTCCTCAGGAGGTGTTGTGAGTCCCACGAGATTAGAATTCAAAAGCAGGATGAGTAGGCGTGTGACAAACAGAAGTCCACTTCTTAGTCCCTCGGAAGTCACAATTATTCCGACAAATTGAAACAATGGGCTTCCTTGAGGAGTGAAGACGATTTGCAACAAAAACAGGGTCAGCAGGAAGAATCCCATCTTTCGTACGCCCAGCCACACCTTCTGGATGGAGATTTTGCCGACGGCTACGAGAGCGAGGGTAAAGAGGAGAATGCCGGAATAAAGCTGAAGGTTTTCGAAAAAGAGAACCAACAACGCAACGAAGCAGACATACATGATTTTTAGGGCAGGGTTAATACGAGATAAAATGGAGAATTCTTGATGTTTTTGAGGGGCAATTTTTGATCGAGCAAGCAGTTTCATCACTTCTTTGCGTCCAAGTTCAACGTGGCTTTGATCCAGATCCTTGCATATTTGCCGGGCGAGGAGCCCTGTGATGATGCCCGTGGCCAATGCGGCGAGCATAAGCCATGGGGTTAACCAAAATACCCCTGGATGTTTGACCAGCAGCAGATAAACCAGAAGGAGCTGTGTGAGTATATGGGTCAAAGCCCCCGCCATGCTTATGCCAATGAGGCCAAATCTCAGAATATCTTGGCGAAGGGATAGATGAAAGAGAAGGCCCATCATAAGTGTGCTGGTGAGAGAGGCCGATAGACTTAGAATGAAGGTAGGGGAGAGGAATGTGCCAAACATTAAAGAACTGATAAGCACTCGCAGGATCGCTACTTCCAAGGCCGATCCCCAGCCCATTTGAAACAAGACCACGAGGGTGACCATATTCGCCAGCCCCAACCGGAGCCCCGGGAACGGATTCGGAAATAGTGATTCGATCATCTGGAACACACAAGCCCAGGCGACAAAGACGGCTAGCCTGTGCATGGTGTTTACCTGGGTTTTTTTGTGCTGATAGGTCATTTGTTAAGTGGAAGGGATATCTCTTCTTCTCTCTTTGAAACATCAATCTCAATTAGCACATGGTTCGGCACGCAGACGAGAGTCTGCCCTTGTTGACTGATCCAGCCCTGATGAGCGCAAATCTGCCGAGGACAGTCGGACCGACGAACATGAACCCGACGATCCTTGATCTCGATCAACATTTTTCCCACCCTGATAGTCCTGGCGGTACGAAGGTCAGCTTGAAACAGGAGGAGATTGTTCTTGTAGATCAAGACCCATTGTCCCTGTTCGCGATGGAGTTGGTTCACAATCAACGCCCCAGCCAGCAAAAGAATACTCAACGCGAGGAGAATATCTTCCGTGAAAATCTTATAGAGTTCAGCGTGACGCTTCATGGTGTGGCAATTGTCTCAAATCCAGGAAAATCTGCCTATGGGCTAGTCTCTTTGAATAAATTGCAGTATATTTTCTGAACCATCAGCTATGGGTTCTTCCACTTTCTTCGCAATTGATCCTTGCGGGGTAAGAGGAAGCGCCTTACAACGAGGACTGTTATCTAAAATAGCTTTCATTCTCGGATCCATAGGGTGCTTTTTTAATGTTAGAATATAATCCTCGTGGATGTTCGATATCACTAGGTTAAGTCTTCTTTCTCTTTTCTCACTATAGATAAGACTTCTGCCTTTTCCAAAGATTCCCTTTATGAGGAAATTAAAGGCCACATTTTTATTTGTGTTCATAACGTTCAGCGTTGAAAAGAGCTCAAGCAAAAGCGGAATATTTTCTTCACTTATATTTTCAGCCAAAATCTCCTCATAGGGCGAAGATTAATACAATCATCGCTTATATTTAAGTTATCGTACCGGATTTTGAAAAGTTGCACCCACAATTGCACCCAATCATAAAAAAAGATATCGCATTTTTTCGATCTTTCAGGTTGTTCCTCAGATTTTTTACGCCTCATTCCCAAAACCCGTTTATTCCCATAGAATAACCCTATAGTGCGATATCTAACGATTCACGGACATTTTTATCAGCCCCCACGCGAGAATCCATATTTGGAAAAGATCGAAACTCAAGAGAGCGCATTTCCTTATCATGACTGGAACACAAGGATCAATGATGAGTGCTATCGTCCGAATACATGCTCAAGAATCCTGACAGGTGAGGGAAGAATTCAAGATATTGTCAACAATTATGAATACATGAGCTTTAATTTTGGGCCGACGCTGCTGAATTGGCTTGCTCAAAATGATCAGGAAACCTATCACAAGATTATTGAGGCGGATCGGCTAAGCTGTGCGCGAAATAATGGACATGGAAATGCGATTGCCCAAGTCTACAGTCACATCATCATGCCATTGGCATCGTATCGGGACAAAGTCACACAGATCCGTTGGGGGATTGATGATTTTCGCCGACACTTTGGCCGGGAGCCCGAGGGGATGTGGCTGGCCGAAACAGCTATCAATCAAGAAACCGTTCACGCCTTGATTGAAAATGGCATCAAATTCACGGTATTGTCCCCTTTTCAAGCCGAAAAGACACGATTATTTTTCTCAAATACTTGGCAAAATGTGGAGGATGGCTCCATTGATCCCTCTCAGCCCTATCGCATCTTTCTTAATGATGATCCCACTCGCCACCTTGATGTTTTTTTCTATGACGCTCCGATTTCGACGGCGGTAAGCTTTGAACATCTTCTGCGGGATGCCAATGAGTTTGCGAAGCGTCTTTCACTTGCGGCGATGCCTAAAGAAGGCCGACCGACCCTTATTCATATTGCGACCGATGGAGAGAGTTATGGCCACCATGAGCCGTTTGGCGATATGTGCTTGGCGTATTTCTTTAAGCGATTGGCTGAAGAGTATCATTTCCGTCTGATCAACTATGGGTATTTTCTTGAACTGTATTCCCCCGTGAGTGAGGTGGTTTTGAAGCGGGGATTGTCTGGAGAGGGAACGGCTTGGAGTTGTTCGCATGGGGTAGGGCGATGGAAGGAAGATTGTGGTTGCTCCACTCATGCGGGACATGGCTGGAATCAGCGGTGGCGGAAGCCCCTGCGAGAGGGACTAAATGCGCTTCGGGATTTGCTTTGGGAAACCTATGTGACGCGGACGATGGATCTCTTTCATGATCCTGAAGCGACGAGACACGACTATTACCGTCTATTTTCAGGCATTGTGAGTAGAGATGAATTTCTGGGAACTCATGCGCGCAGGAAAAACTTATCTGAAGCCGATCAGACCATGA
>CAYHOI010000062.1:0-11424 GCA_964358175.1 uncultured Candidatus Marinamargulisbacteria bacterium
CGGAGAAAGGTGCCCGGAGGGCGGATAGAGGCGGAATTTAGATGCGCTCGCCCTGGGGATAGGTTACCAACACTGTTTAGTTTATGGTGCTGATACTATACTGGTGGATATGCGCATTCTGTCTTTAAAACGGTTCGGCGTTGCTGTTGCCCTCCTGGTGTCGTTGTCTTACTCGTCACCAATCTCGCTTTCTGCCGATTTTCTCACCATTGACTATAGTGACCTTGTCGACAAAGACACCCTGATTCGCACCGGACAGCCCATCGTTTCTGCTCTGAGCAAGCCAGTCTCAAAGGTGCGCTACAACCCTTTCTGGACAAATACTCGTCCCTTCTGGAGTATGCCGTGGAGCTGATTCGCGCCGACGAACCCGCCTTCAATAACGTCATCGAGCCCTATCCCGTTGGAGCGGAACAGCCTGCCTGGGTGGCGTTGTTCCGGGGTGGGAACATGGCGGCGTTTACGGATAACCGGTGGCGCGTCCGGTTGTTTCTTCCAGGTCAAACCCCACAAACTGCGTATGCCGACGCCTATCCGGTCGTCCGACACGTCCTGAATTCGCTACGTCCCACGTGGGGTGAGCTTCATCTTTAATTTCTTTACTCATTCGCCTTCTTGTACAATAGAAAAATACCTATCATCCCAATAACAATGTTCGGAGTCCATGCCGCGATAAAAGGTGATAGAACATGGATAAGCCCCAGCCACTCTCCCGCCGCCATTAAAATGTAATAAAAGATGACCACCAGCAAGCTAAGTCCGATTCCAACAGAATTGCTGGTACGTTGTGGACTCAGTCCGAGCGGTGCGCCCAAAAGTGTAAAGATAAAGCATGCAAAAGGAACGGCTGTTTTAACATACAATTCAACCAGCAGCTTGGAAACATCTGCTCCGGTTTTTTGTTTAATGGCAATTCTGTTGGCAAGTGCGAAAAAATCAAGCTCCTCAGAGGAGCTTTTTTCCAGAATGACGTTAATGTCGATGGGGCTTAACTGCAGGTTGATAAATTCTTTATCAAAAGAAACTCGAGTGATCGCGTCATCCCCCTTATCAAACATATAGAGAATCCCATTGAAGAACAACCAACCTTTTCCTGCTTTAAAGGTTGCTTGATTGGCAAAGATAACCCGTTTTAAATTGTTTTGATCATACTCAATAACGGTAATGTCTTTCATGTTTTGTTTATACATTTCCCTAGCATTAATGGTTCGCTTGAGAAAGCCATTTTCAAATTGGGGAATGTTGATGGCTGCACGAAAGACCGGTTTGTATTCGTTCTGTGCCTTCGCAATGATATAATTCACATACAGGTTTGACTTTGGAACCAGCATTTCATTGAAAAATAATGCCAAGAACGAAACCAACAATCCAACAAACAGGGCTGGGGTGATGATTCGAAGCAGATTAATTCCACTGGCACGGAATGCAGTGACTTCACTATCGTTAGAAAGTCTACCAAATACTTGTAGCGAAGCCAGCAAAATTGACATCGGAAAGGTGTATACCATGACCTGAGGAATCCGAGCCATAAAAAGGCTAAATATGGTTGGCATATCGAGTGCGTAATTGCTGGCTTCTCGAACGATATTAGGGATAATCCCAACGCCGGCAAAGATTGAGGAAAATGCAATGACCCCAAACAAAAAAACACTGATCAACTCATTCAGGATATAGCGATCAATCTTTTTTAACATCAAACTGAGAAGTTTTGACCCAGATAAAACTTCTTGGCAATAGGGTCATTGGCCAAATTTTCAGAATTACCCTCTGTGAGAATTTTCCCGTCATGCAGAATATAAGCTCGATCAACAATTTTCAACGTCTCTCGAACATTATGATCGGTAATGATAACACCCAGGCCTCTCGCCTTTAGATGAAGAATAATCTCCTGGATATCTGCAATCGCCATAGGGTCAATTCCTGCGAAAGGTTCATCCAACAAAATAAAACTCGGATTTACTGCAAGGGAGCGAACAATTTCAACCCTCCGACGTTCACCTCCAGAGAGAACATAGCCCTTACGTTTTCTTAAGTGCGCTATTTTCATTTCTTCGAGTAATTCCTGTAAACGCGCTTCGTACTCAGCCTTCGGAAAAAGCTTAAGCAACTCCCATAGGACATAAACATTGTCTTCAACGGTAAGCTTTCGAAAAATAGAGCTTTCTTGTGGAAGATAACCAATTCCTTTTCGAGCTCTTTTAAACATCGGTAATCGAGAGATGTTGTGGTCGTCAAGGTACACCTCGCCGCTTGTGGGCTTAATAAGCCCAATAATCATATAAAAAGTAGTGGTCTTCCCTGCACCATTGGGTCCAAGAAGCCCAACGACCTCCCCTTGCTCCACATTGATCGAAACATCATTTACAACTGGCTTTTTATCGTACGTTTTAACGAGATTAGTTGTTCGTATTTTCATGATTTTATACTCACCTAAACGTGGAGAGTACGGATCAAATGATCGATTTGCTCGTCGTGCGATCAAAAAGGTGCATGTTGGCGAGATAAAATCCAAGCTCAATGGTTTGCCCTAACTTAAACTCAAACTTCGGGTCTACTTCAGCGAGAAATCGTGTTTTTCCGATTGAGACATGAAGAAAGGTCTGAGGACCAAGAAGCTCCGCAAAGTCTAGCTTCGCTAACACTTTTTCCTCTGTATATTTCTTGCGAACGGCCTTCAGATGGTCAACGATATCTTCTGGCCGGACGCCGAGAATAACTTCTCGCCCTTTTACCGCCTCGAATTCCTTCCTCAGAGATTCTGGTAACGTTAGCTTAAAAGTATCATTCTCAAAGAAAAACTGCTCCTTGCGTTTACAAACAACCCCCTCAAAGAAGTTCATGGAGGGGGATCCAATAAAGCTAGCAACAAATGTGTTTTCAGGTGATGCATAGACCTTCAACGGCTCATCAAACTGTTGGATTTCTCCTTCATTCATGACCACAATACGGTTGCCCAGCGTCATCGCCTCAATCTGATCATGCGTAACATAAACAAAGGTCGCTTTGAGTCGCTCATGAAGATTTTTAAGCTGTCCACGTGTCTCAACCCGTAGTTTTGCATCGAGATTTGACAGGGGTTCATCCATCAAAAACACCTTCGGTTGTCGTACAATAGCCCTTCCCAATGCAACTCGCTGTCGCTGTCCACCGGACAATTGCTTGGGCTTGCGATCCAAATACTTTGTAAGGCCAAGGATCTCAGAAGCATATTCTACTCGCTCTTTAATCATGGCGCGGGGTTGCTTGCGGATTTTGAGAGCAAATTCCATGTTTTCGCGAACGGTCATGTGAGGATATAAAGCGTAATTTTGAAAGACCATGGCAATATCACGTTCTTTTGGAGGAATCCAGGTCACATCCTCATCCCCAATGAATATTTCCCCGGAGGTAACCTCTTCCAAACCAGCAATCATTCGCAGAGTTGTTGTCTTTCCACATCCCGAAGGACCGACCAGTACCGCAAAGTCACCGGCATTGATCTGAAGGTCAATGCCTTTAACAACCTCTACCTTAC
This sequence comes from uncultured Candidatus Marinamargulisbacteria bacterium, assembly GCA_964358175.1. Lineage (GTDB taxonomy): Bacteria > Margulisbacteria > Riflemargulisbacteria > GWF2-35-9 > GWF2-35-9 > CAYHOI01. The sequence continues at coordinate 3,515 of CAYHOI010000062.1, forward strand.
CGAAATTCTTGACTACATTTTTTAGAACAACACTCGACATCGTATTACGACTCCAGAATTAGTTGAGCCTGCTGGCCAGATCAAGCATTTCAAGCGCGTTTACTGCGGCTTCATAGCCTTTGTTTCCAGATTTTGCTCCTGCTCGTTCAATAGCTTGTTCGAGAGAGTCTGTCGTAAGCACACCAAAAATAATGGGCATATTCGCGCTCATCGACACCGCCGCCACCACGCGAGAGACCTGGGATGCCACATAATCAAAGTGAGGAGTTGCTCCACGGATCACCACCCCAAGACAAATAATCGCATCATATTTTTTTTCTTTAATTCGGTTGAGTACAAAGGGAATTTCAAAAGCTCCAGGCACAATATAAGTATCGATATTTTCTTGTGCAACATCGTGTCGCAGAAGACCCTCTTTGGCACCTTCCAGAAGCCTACTGCCGACGAATTCATTAAAACGGCTCCAAATAATGGCTATCTTGCGACCTTTTCCACTTATTTTGCCTTCATAAATCATGGGATTATTATAGGGGGTTACTGTATGTTTAGTAAATGACCCAGTTTCCTTTTTTTTGTCAACAAATAGGCTTTATTATGCTTGGAGTGGGGTAGCTCCAAATGAACACGCTCTGCAATATCGATTCCATACCCTCGGAGAGCCACGATCTTCTGTGGATTATTGGTCATCAAGCGAATGGAGGATAGGCCTAAATCGTAGAGAATTTGTGCGCCGATTCCGTAGTCCCGCAAATCTGCTTCAAACCCAAGATCAAGGTTTGCTTCAACGGTATCCCTGCCTTGTTCCTGAAGTTTATAAGCTTTCAGCTTGTTTATCAGCCCAATACCTCGGCCCTCTTGCTTTAGATAAACCAATACTCCTGAGCCTTCTTCCATAATACGTTTCAGGGCTGCCTCTAGCTGATCTCGGCAATCACATCGCTTAGAATGAAACACATCACCCGTCAAACATTCTGAATGGATTCGAACCAGAACGTCTTTCTGATTCGTGATATCCCCTTTCACCAAAGCTATCTGCTCTGACCCGGTAAGCAAATCTCGAAAACCAATACCCTTGAACTCACCAAATTCGGTCGGCAACTTAATTTCAACCTCTCGACGCACAAATCGATCCCGTTGCACCTTATATTTGATCAGGGCTTCGATTGTTATCATTTTTAGATTGTGTTTTTTAACATATTTCCCCAAATCTTTTACGCGCGCCATTTCCCCATTATCAAGAATAATTTCACAAATAACGCCAGCTTCAATGAGATTTGCCATCCGCGCCAAATCTACGGCTGCCTCTGTGTGACCAGCCCGCTTGAGCACCCCCCCCGGCTTCGCCACCAAGGGAAATATATGCCCTGGAGATACTATATCTTCTTTTTGACTGGACGAATTGATCATAATCTGAATTGTTTTGGAACGGTCTGCTGCTGATATTCCCGTGGTTATCCCATGAGCTGAACTTGCATCCACGCTGGCCGTAAACGCGGTTCGAAGAGACTCCCTGTTTATCTTCACCATTTCCTTTAACTCCAGCCTCTCCGCAATAGCTTCACCAATTGGAATGCAAACCAATCCCCTCCCGTGGCTGATCATAAAGTTGATCGCTTCAGGAGTCACGAATTGGGCAGCCATCACCAGATCCCCTTCGTTCTCGCGTCCTTCATCATCCACCACCACAATCATTTTGCCGTTGGCGATGTCTTCCAGTGCCTCTTCAATGGTATTAAAATCCATGATTGATGAGAAACTCCTTTGTGATCCGCGTCGTTGGTTCGGATGCTTTCTGCAATTGTAACAGATAATGACTCACATATTTTGCCAAAATATCCACCTCCAGATTCACCTCGTCAGCACACTGAAGGCTTCCCAGATTTGTGTCCTGAAACGTCGTGGGAATGATCGAAACACCAAAATCCGTCTCCGATACAGTTACAACCGTCAAACTCACACCGTTCACCGCGATGGAAGCCTTGGGAATAAGCAGTTTTATCACATCAGGGTCTGCGGTAACAGCAAGATCCCAGGCATTGGCATTTCTCTGAATGGCCTTCACAATGCCCACGCTGTCTACGTGCCCTTGCACCAGATGCCCTCCCATGAGGCTTTCGGGAAGAAGCGCTTTTTCCAGGTTAACCAATCGTCCCACCTTCACTTTTCCAAGATGCGACCGGAGCAATGTTTCATGCATCACATCGACCATAAAAATATTGTCCTGAATAGCATTAATCGTCAAACACACACCATCCACGCTGATACTATCTCCGCGCTGACTGGTTTGAGCGATTGCATCGCACTCTATTCCCAAAGAGAAGTTTCCATAAGTTGCACGAACAACGTTGATCTTCCCCACCCTCTGAATAATACCCGTAAACATCAACTGACCTTCTTCGCTAGTTCTATTCTGTTTTTGGCGATTCCACCCAACACTCCATTGATAAACTTAATGGCCTCGTAAACACTGTACTTTCGGATAAGTTCAATAGCCTCCGCGATCACAACCTTGACCGAAGTCTCTGTAAAGAGTAATTCCCAAATCGCGACCCTAAGAATCGCTTTGTCAATACCTGCAATCCGATCTAGTTTCCAATCAATGGCAAAATCCGTAATTAATTGATCAATATAGTCCGAATGTTTTAGCACTCCATAGAATAGATGTGTCGCAAAGTCTTTGGTCTCCCCAATGTAGCTGTCCTTGTTGAGGGTATATTCCAGAATCTCATCCTCATGCCCTTTTTGGATCTGATGCTGATAAAGCGCCTGCATCGCTAGTTTACGTGCAGTATTTCGTTTCCCCATATTTTATTTATCCGTCAGAACTTTCCAACAACTGAGCCAGATGAGTTTCAATAAAGTTGGTATACACCTCACCTTTTTGAAAGTCTTTATTGTCGAGAAGGCGTTGATGGAAAGGAATGACTGTATGTACGCCATCGATCACAAACTCGTCTAGTGCCCGCTTGGCCCGTGCGATGACCTCCTGACGATTTCTACCATGAACCACCAGTTTTGCCAGAAGGGAATCATAGTTGGGTGGAACCCTGTAGCCCGCATAGAGATGACTATCCACCCGAACGCCTGGCCCACCTGGGGGCAAATAGAGCCTAATCTCGCCTGGACTTGGCATAAAGCCATTAAAGGGATCTTCCGCATTAATGCGAAATTCGATCGCATGGCCATTGATGGTGATGTCTTTTTGTTTGTACCCTAGCTTCTCTCCGGCGGCCACCCTGATCTGCTCTTTGACCAAGTCGACTCCCGTTACCATTTCTGTGACGCAGTGTTCAACCTGAATACGCGTATTCATCTCCATAAAGTAAAATTTTCGATGACTGTCCAAAAGAAATTCTATAGTTCCAGCACCAACATACTTAATCGCCTTTGCTGCCTTCACTGCCACAGCACCGAGCTTTGCCCGAACTTCCTGAGTCAGAATCGAAGAGGGTGCTTCTTCAAGAAGCTTTTGGTGCCGTCGTTGCATCGAACAATCCCGTTCACCGAAATGAACTACATTTCCGTATTTATCGGCCATTAACTGAATCTCAATATGTCGTGGCTGCTCAATAAACTTTTCCATATAAATGTCGGGGTTGCCAAATGAAGCCAGAGCCTCTGCAGAAGCCATGGTAAAAAATTTTCTCAGCTCCTTGACGTTACGTGCGACCCTCATGCCTTTTCCGCCACCACCAGCAACAGCTTTAATGATCACCGGATAACCGATCTTTGTCGCAGTTCGATCTGCTTCCTTCATCTCCCGAATTACGCCTCTGGATCCCGGGATAACCGGTACACCTGCCTTCATCATCGTTTCCTTTGCGACTGCTTTGTCTCCCATTTCTTTGATATTCTCAACAGTGGGCCCGATAAAGGTAATATTATGAGTTCGGCATACCTCAGCAAAGTTCGCGTTTTCTGACAAAAACCCATACCCCGGATGAATAGCCTCGGCCCCTGTTACTTCGGCAACGCTGATAATCGCGGGGATGTTCAGATAGCTCTGAGCCGATGGAGCAGGCCCTGTACAAAAGGCTTCATTCGCGAGCTTGACGTGGAGTGAATTTCGATCCGCTTCCGAGTAGATGGCGACCGAACTGATCCCCATTTCTTTACAAGCGCGAATAACTCGTACCGCGATTTCGCCTCGGTTGGCAACCAATACTTTCTTAAACATTGTCCAGCAGAGTATATCATGTTACGCAAATGTCTGTCAGGTGATATACTCAAACCAAATTGATTTACGTTTTTTGTCGCTCTTCGTCAAAATGAGCACCATCAGGGTTGGGGAGAGGTGTTACATTGAAAAGAATTCTCATACTGATCTTATTCGGTTTTTTCTTTTTTCTATTCGGCAATCACCACTTTACGCTTTTTGATAATTCGGAAACCAATTATTCCTGTGTCGCGAAAGAGATCGTTCATACAGGGGACGCGCTTACAATGCACTACAACGGTCAGCCCTGGTTTGTGCACCCCCCTCTCTACTTCTGGTTATCTTCCTCGCTTTGTCGGCTTCTGGGTTGGACTGAGTTTAATTTGCGCTTCTGGGAGGGTCTTTTTGGCATTCTGGGACTCATCGTCACTTTTCTTATTGGACGGCTCTTTTTCGCCCCAAACACAGCGATGCTTGGGGCGATGATTCTCGGGTCATCCCTTTATTACAGCATCATTTCACGACTTGCTATTTTTGATACGCTACTCAATGTTTTTGTGCTTTTACAGGTGCTCTTTTTTTGGAAGGCCTATCGAAATCCCCCTCATACAGACCGATATTTTCTTGCCTATGCATTCAGCGCAGCCCTTGCCGTGCTTACTAAGGGACCCTTTGGTCTTCTGCATGCTGGCATGGTGATTGTGCTTTTCTTGCTTCTCAAAAAAAATCTAAAATTCCTCATTAAACGAAGTATTTTTGGCTGTTTTCTGCTAATGCTTCTGTTGATCTCGCCCTGGTACGGATATGAACTTTTTCATCACGGCTGGGCTTTTTTTAATGTGGCACTCAAGGATTATACATGGTTTCGATTTTTCGGCGTCGTTGAAAACCAGACTGGCCCCTGGTTTTATTATTTTCCGGTAATGCTCCTCTTCTTTCCCTGGATTTTTTTTCTTCCAGGCACGCTTGTCTCCTCCTGGAAACAATATCGTCTAAAAAATCTATCTGATTTCAGCCTGTTTTCTTGGCTCTTTATTCTGGTCACTTTTTTGTTTTTTTCATTCGCGGGCACCAAATTACCTAATTACATATTCTCTGTCTTTCCATTTCTATCGCTGTTGATGGCTGCCTCTCTTCTCGATAATCAAACACCAAAGCTCCTTATTACCGAAACCGTATTCCTTGCGCTTTTCTCGCTTAGTCTTGTCCTTATCACCATTTACATCCCTTTATCGGCTCCTTATGTTATGGATCGTTCTCTGATCATCTTCTCATGCTCTATTCTTTGGGGCGTATCCCTTCCTGCGCTGTTTTTTGGTGTGATTGGACGACCTTCCCAGCTAATCGGAACGCTCGTTGGCGGTATGCTTGTCTGGCTTCTATTCATGGTTCATGTCTTCTTTCCAGTGATCGAGAAATACAAAGAGAGTAAAGACTTTGTCGCCCTGATTGCCAGACCGACACCCTATACGCTAATCAACTATCAGGGATACAGCCCCTATTTGATGTATTATTTGAATCATCCGGTGGTTCATGCACAGAATTTGTCAGAAATTTCGTTGCATCCCACGCAAGACACCTTCATTATTGTACCCAACAGCGACCCTAAAGCTGTTGGCTGGCTGGACTCCCATGCAAAGCTTCTTAAGAAGTGTATTGAACGATCTCTTTATTACATAGACTCTTTACGGTAATGGGGTCTCGGGGATCTTTTTATCCACCCTTTCCTAATTGCCAGATCACGCACGTACGCACAAAAGTCCCACGAGTTCAACTTCATTCCCAGCTGGATAGTTTCCTTGTCAAACAAAGCAGTAAACCTTTTTTTACATAGAGCCTGTCCCAAAGTAGCGACATCAACATTCATAAGGGTTGGCGAGCGAAGGTGACGCAATAAAATAACGGGAAAAGCATATGAAGGCAAAACAAGACACGTTATAATTCTTGAATAGTAAAAAAACAAGAAAGGTAACGTGTCTAAATGAACGAAAAACTTGTACCACTCCAGCTAAAATTTCGTCAAGAACTTCCGAACATAAAAGGCAATGTTGATTATGAGAATTTCCGGGAACAACTGGAGCGAATCTCTGAGATACTTGAGATAACGGGGATTGAAGAAGAATACATGGTGTATGCAACGGCCAAGGCTGATGCGCTTGCGAAAAAAGAATGGGAAGAGAAAAACAAGGGGACGAAGAATAAATGGAAGGGCCTTGGGATAAAGGCCTGCCAACGAATACAACAAGGGGCACGACAAGCGTTACGCTGTGCGATAGCCCGCAAACATCTGCAAGAGGCCTTTCGCGAGTTCACCGCCCATTTGGCCGATAGTCCTGTTCTTCAGAAATTTTGTGAGTTGGATGAATGGGGGGTGTTCGTGTGCCGAGCAAGAGTCAACTCCAACGGAATGAATCACAAATTCCGGAGGAAATAGTGCGAACACTCATTGTTCATCTGAATCAAGCAGCCAGTCAACCTGGCCGATTAAATCTTGAGACGGAAGTCAATCTGGATGACCTCTTGATCGACAGCACGTGTTTGATGGCGAATGTTCATTTTCCAACGGATTGGGTTTTGTTGCGAGATGCCGTACGCACGTTAATGAAAGCGGTCTTGCTCATTCGGAAGGCGGGTCTCAAGAATCGGATGGATTCCCCCGAATCTTTTCTGAATCGCATCAACAAGCATTGCATGCAAATGACCCATAGCCGCCACAAAAAAGAGGGCAAAAAGGAACGCAAACACGTTTTACGAATGATGAAGGAATTATGCAACGTCGTAGAGCGACACGCTAAAAAACATCGTGAATTGTTAGCCGAAGAATGGATGAACACCGAGCTAAGCGAAGGCCAAAAAACCCAGATTCTCAAGCGGATAGACAGCATTCTTGAACAACTTCCTGCAGCCAAGAATCAGGCCCACGAAAGAATTATCGGCGAGCGACAGGTGAGAAATGATGACAAGGTTCTGAGTCTGTATGAATCAGATATTCATGTGATTGTGCGAGGAAAGGCCGGGGCACAGGTTGAGTTTGGAAACACATTGTACATGGCTGAACAACAAGATGGCCTGATTGTGGATTGGACATTGTATCGTGACAGCGCACCCCAAGATGCCCGATGTTTGCCCGAAAGCTTGGAACGAATGAAGTCCATGTACGCCGGATATGTTCCCCGTAGCTTGACGGGTGACCGAGGATTTTTCAGCAAAAAGAATCAGCTGCTTTTGAAAGAAGAAAACATCAACGATTACCTGTGCCCAAGACCTGTGGCAGAGTTTAAGGAACGATTTGAGAACGCTGATTTTGCAAAACATCAGAAGCGACGCGCTCAAACGGAAGGTCGAATCGGGATCCTGAAAAACAATTTTCTGGAAACCTCGTCACGATGTAAAGGATTTGAGAATCGGGAACGTGATGTTGCCTGGGGAATTCTGGCCCACAATCTCTGGGTTCTGTGTCGGAGACCCCAGGCGGAACAACGGCAAGAACCTCGCTTGCGCGCCGCTTAGAAAAACAAAAATCCACGAGAAGAAATCAACCCGACAGGATACCTGTCGCTATTTTTCGCCAAAATATGAGCCAATTCCAAAAACAGGGACCTTTATTGCTAATGTGTTGTTCATGGGCATACGGATTTCAAATATTCAAGCAGACCATTGCCTTGGTTTCCTCAAATTAGCCTACTTTGGGACAGGCTCTACTTAGACACATCAATACCCAGTGCCTTTTTTGACCAATCTAAACCAGTTAGGC
>CAYHOI010000063.1:0-11294 GCA_964358175.1 uncultured Candidatus Marinamargulisbacteria bacterium
AGGGCGGATAGAGGCGGAATTATTCGGCATTAAATTCCATAATGAGAATTGCTGGGCGATGTCACGTGAAGTCGCCTAGCCCAGAAGTTTATGCATGGCCTTACGAATATCTTCGATATTAAACGGCTTGAGCAAATAATGCTTGGCTCCAAGCTGAATGCTCTGGATAATCACTCTTTGCTCTTTGTTGGAGCTCACCATCACCACAATAATTTTGGGGTTCAACTTCAAAATCTTTTCTATTAAATCCGTTCCATCTGTTTTTCCAAGGCATATATCAAGGGTTACCAAGTCAATGATGTTTCTGTTGAGCGATACAGCAGCCATAGCATCGTCGGCATTTAGAGCAACGCCAACGACCTCATAATCAAGGCCTTCCATGATCTTTTTCAACATCACGGCCACATACTCGGAGTCATCAATAATAAAAACACGTTTTCGAATAATAGGCATTTTTTCGGCTACCAGTATAACAACTTCAAACTATTAAGGAAAGAAGCCCCACCTAAAACATTTACGCTAAATGAAAGCATGGGGTATAATGCAATCCACATGAAAATCATTAAGCCAGATTATGTTGTCAATGAAACTATTCAAACGATCGTTGGCTTGGATTCTCACCTGGTCGGCGTCATTAATGCTGAAAATTCATTACGTCTCGAAGGAAGTTTTACCGGCGAAATAAACTCCCAGGGGATGGTTTTTGTGGGATATAAAAGCATCGTTAAGGCGACAATTCGAGCGCTTCGCTTGGTCATCGCGGGTGAAGTCATTGGTAACGTCGAGGTGATCGATAGCATAGATATCCTTAGCACGGGCAAGCTCACGGGCGATATTAATGGCAAAAAACTTACCATCGATGAAGGTGCCTTTTTTAAGGGGAAAGTAAACATGGATCTTATTGCCCCTGCCAAAATTGAAAACGACGGCCCTTGACTTCGACTCTATACCTCTGCGCCAATCACATTGGTTGTATCAAAGATCTGCCTCTCCGCACCCTTGAAACATTAAAAATAGCCGATATTATTCTCTGTGAAGACACACGCAGTATTGGGCGTCTGCTGGCCTCACTCGGCATCCACAAACCCCTAACCTCCTATTTTGACTTTAACGAAGAGAAACGAACCCGTGAAATCAGAGAGCGCTTAACAAAAGAAACGTTATCTATTGCGCTGATCAGCGAGGCGGGCATGCCTCTAATTTCTGATCCGGGCTATCGAATAGTCAATTTATTTCATGAACTTGGGTTGCCGATTATCGGCATTCCGGGCCCCTCCGCGTTCGCCTTGGCTCTGGTGATGTCTGGGTTTGCTCTTCAGCGTTTTACCTTCATTGGATTTTGGCCCCTAAAAAAGGGTCAAAAACTTCGTATTTGTAAGGAAATTGCCGATGGCAAATATCCTTTCGTATTTTATGAGTCGCCAAAACGTATCCTCAAAACCATAGAACAGCTCAAAGAATTTCTTCCTGGGTGCCATCTTTTTGTAACCAAGGAGCTCACAAAACCCTATGAAACCAGCTGGCGTGGATCCGTTGAGACTATTTGTTTGCAACTACAAAGTGCGACGCTCAAGGGCGAGTTTACCGTTGTGGTACTATCAGGGTAAAATATTCCCGATGGGCAACAATCTCTACGCGGACATCATCGGGCTATTAAAACAAAAAGATTTTTCGAATGCTTATGCCAGAATTGAAGAGGAACTCGCTCTTGCCCCGCATAATACTTTCTTGCTAACAAACGAAATATACGTGTTATCCCATCTCAAACAAAATGAACAGGCTCGTCAAAAGGCAGAAAAGAACTTTGAGTTACTTAAAGAGGATGCTTTTTTCATTCAATGCTACTTGAGGATTCTTGTAGCACAAAAACAATTTGACGTTCTTGCACAGCTTGTGGAGAATTGGGTGTTACAGGACTTTCGCGGGACTGCAAAATTTTACACCTACATGCTGCCTTTTTTGAGACCAAAAGTCACTGACAAGCAATTTTCTGCTCTGCAAAGCAAGGCAATCCGCGAATTTCCTGATGATCCGGCGATCTTACAAATCGTCTCTCAAACGGCTCCACTGTGCTACCAAGACTACAAGACACATTTTCGTAACATCTTGCCACAAGATATTATCACGGAGCTTGAACAGCTACGTGAGATTCCACGTTACGAAAAAGACGTCGATTTTCTCACATTCCTGGCCGTTACCTACCAGAAAGCAGAAAACTATTTGTCGGCAATAACTATTCTGCGGGACTGTTTGACGATACGAGACAGCTTGTTTGTTAGAAAGCAGCTGGGTTTTTGTTGTGTTGCCCTAGCAGATTATAGGCAGGCACTCCCTATCCTCAAAGAATGCTTCCTGGCTGATCCCATGGATCGCGTGCTTTGCCTTGCAGTTGAAAAGACTTACAAATCTTTTGGAAAACCTGATGAGCTTTCAGCACTTTATCAGGAAGCTCTGGCACGCAGTCCACAAGCAAAACATCTCTATGGCTATCTGAAACGAGTAAATAAATGCAATCCCCCCTAAAACAGCTTCGAGACATTATCGAGTTGTCGCCCGTTAAACTGGTCATCGAACTGGATGATGCCGACAGGAATCCCGCCGAGATTACCTCTTCCTTCATTCCCACACCAGACGTTGTAGATGGCTTGCGCGTAATTCTAGGCAAAATCAAACAAGCCACGGGTTGCGGAATCTTTATCAAGGGGAATTTTGGTAGCGGAAAATCACACCTCTTATCTTATATCTATATCCTTCTCACTCAACCACAGAGCGTTCATTTGTCGGAGGAACTCGCTCAGGTAAAACCAGAACAAGCGTTAAGCAAAGTGATCAAACTTTCGCTCGTCAAGTACCCATCGATCCTCAGCCTGGAATCCATCCTGCTTGAACAGTTTGGTTACAAAGGAGCTGTGTTCAATCGAGAGGTTGTATTCAAAGAACTCATCTCCCGACCCACCGCCATCATCCTTGATGAGTTATCTGAATTCCTTCGATCCAAGCCTTCCCCTGCATCCTTCTACGAGGACATTCGCTTTTTGCAGTTTCTTGGAGAATTCGCTTTTCATCATCCCCTTTGGGTCATCGCCTCTCTCCAGGAGTGGATTGAGGAAACCGGGCATGTTTCTTCAGCATTATTCAACCGGATCAAAGATCGCTATCCCGTTCGGTTGTCCTTGTCGTCGACACACGTGATAGACATCATTGATCAGCGACTCATCCGAAAAAAACCTGAGGCAATAGACGTCATTCGAAAAACCTATGATCACTTCAGACATTATTTTCCACAAATGCCCATTACCTTTGAGGATTTTCGAAAAACCTACCCGCTTCACCCGATTACGGTACGCTTTTTGTCAGGGCTAACCCCCTTGTTTTCACAACACCGAGGGGTAATCCATTTCGTTTTGGCTGAAACCGCCAAGATGCTGGATCAACCGGTTGATGCCTTGCTAACACCAGAAGTTATCTTTGATCATTTTCAGGATCGTATTCTTGAGATTCCGGAGTTTGCACGTTTTATTCGTATTGTACAAACCTACTATGCCCAACAGTTGCCTGAGTTGTTTCCCAAAGTACAAACTCGCGAAATCGCACAAGCTGTTCTCAAAATCCTCATCCTCGCTGAAATTTCTCCCACCGAAAAACGGAAAACAGCCAAAGAAATCGCAAACATTCTTCTGCGCCGAATCAGCACCCTTGGATCAGACGTCAACTATGCGTTCATTGAAGAGGCTGTCCTGGAGCCTCTTGTCGCTCATCAGATGTACGTTCAGAAATCACAAGAAGGAGAATATTTTATTGATGCCCGTTCTGACGAAGGGTTGCTCATTCGTCGACAAATCAAGGAGATCCGTGAATTATATACAGACCAGGCCTATTTATTTCGAAGTTTGTGTTGCTTAACGGATCTTTCCTACTTGCCCCTTAACGAAATCGGAGAAGGAAAAGTGTATCCTTTTAGCTGGCAGAACAGCAAACGCGAGTGTGCCGTCAGAATTTGTGATGTGGAGCCTGTAGATCGTGAAACAATGGGACGAATCATTTCGGTGCTTGATAAACGACTCGATGGCTATCTGCTGATCCTATCTCCTTTCGAAGAAAATCATCGCTGGATTCAGTCCACAAAGGAGCTTCACGGAGCAATTTGCACCAGTGCACTCGTTTTCTGGGAACCCCTGCCCATGACGCAAGAAGATCGTGACGTTGCAGAGACTTATCTGGCACGCCTTCAGCTTCAGGAAAAATACCCAGCCCTGAGTGTTGAGCTTCAAAAAGAGAAGCCGGCTTTTCGTGAAATGATGACTCGTCTTTTTTTTGAGGGTCGCTTTTTTACGCTTGGAACAGATCGAACCGCTGAGATGAAAGCCTTGGGATATATCCCTTTCGACAAAAGGTTGGCCTATTTATTTGACGAACCCCTTAAAGAAAAGTTCCCTTTCCATGCCCAAGTGATGTGCAGACTGGAAAGTCTAATGAGCCATCAAATTAAATCATTATTTGAACAAGTCATTCGTCCAGGAAAAATCTCAAAACAGGAAGCACTGAGCCGGGGGCTTTCATCTCTCATCAGTGGTCTTCTGGAACCCCTGGGACTCATTAAAATGAGGGCAGAGGGATACACCATCCAGATCGATGTTGAACATCCGCTTGTCGTTTATCTTGACCTGATCATCAGCCAGGAACAAACTCTCACGGTAATAAGAAGTGCCTTGCGGCACAGTAAGTGGGGTCTGGACAACTTCCAAGTGGATTGTCTGCTGGCTTGTGCCATCATGAGCGGACGGCTGGTGGCCTACCAGAAAAATGATCCTGTACCCTTATCGGATATCCTGCAGCTCTCCTCCGGTGCAATCAGCTCACTGCAGCCAGGGAAAACGCTCCCGGCTGAATTGTCGCACGTTATTTCGCTCGGAGCCTTCATTTGGGGAAACGTCTCGGATACCCCCACCCCTCTTGAACAAAAAAAGATGTGGGAAGAAATGGTTGTTTTCATTCGAGATTATCGTCAAAAGATTAGCCGAATCCAGCTTGGAATTAAGCGTTTTGAGCATTACACCCTGTTTTCACGTGTTGATGTCCAACGGGAATGCATCAGCCGCTGGAATAACTTTCTCGGGGCATTCGTGCTCAGCGCACCACCTACAGAGGGGTTGGAACAAACATTACGATTTATGTCTACCTACCCTGATTTTGTCAGCGAAAAAGAGAGACTTGATCGACTAGACACGCTTGTAACAGAACACTTTTCTCGGCTCAGCCAATATGAAATGTATAGCGAACATCCCGCCCTTCATTTATCAACTCTTGCCGAAAAGGAGTCCCTGGAACTATTCAAAATCGATCTGAATCTATTTCTTGCCTGTCAATCTGACATCAGCATGAGTGAACTCACTGAACGGTGGGAGCGGTTTTATTTTACCTATCAAGGCAACTATTTGACTGCTCATGAAACATTCTATGATCAGCCTGTCTTTTCGTTAAGGAGCCAGCTGGAGGGAAGTGAAACGCTCCAGTGCCTGAAGCGGATCTCGAGCGAAACCCCTTCCATCACCTTTGACCCGGATTGGTGGGTTCTGCGCTCAGAGTTAGATAACCTTCCCGCCGTCTGTCGCCAGGATGTCCGACAGGAGCTACTTCGAGTCCCCGCATGCGGTTGCGGATTTCAGGTTGGAAACCCCTGCCCCGAAGCAAAAGCTGAGACCTTTCTACATAAGGCCGAAGAAGCTTTGCTTTCTTTTCTTAAAACCTTGCAATTGCCGGAGCATCGAGAAAAAATTGAGGCCTATTATTTTACCTTGGAAGCAACGGGTAAATCAGTAATGATTGTTTCCTTAAGAAAACTCCTTGAGCAGAATTTGGAAAAGGTTCCGGCTTCCAAATTCTGCGCCTTGCTGCAAAAGGATCTTCTGAGAGAGGTTGAGATGGCCTTTCAAGGACGCTGGAAGCTTCGTGAAATTGAGCCTTCAACATTAATGACCAGAATCGCTGGACGCCGTTTAAAGTATTCTGATCTTAAACGAATCTTGTTGGATTGGATGGGTGCCGAGGATGACGTCATTTGCTGGATACGTCAGGAAGATGGGACTTATCGAGACTTTCTGAACAAACAGTTTGAATTCTATGGAACCGCTGGTGAGCATATTATCCGAGAGTGGCTCCTAGAACCTGTTCCCTTTGACAAACATTTAACTCCCCGTGAACAGTCTGTAGAGATTGAAGCATTCTTGTCGGAAAATAATCGTCTCTTTGCACTCGAAAATCTGATCTTATCGTCATTTTCTGAGTCAGCACTAGTCGATAGGTTGACGGTGGAGAGCTTTCCCCTTTTGCGAGCAAGGTTGCAGGCCGAAATTTATCGCAGACATAGCGACAAATGGTTGTTGAAGGAAGATATTCAAGCCATCAAAGATGAAGTTCTGTACAACTTGCTTGAATTTCTCGTCTTAAAGCAACAAGCCCCTGCCTTGGAAGGGGAGCGTCTTTTCACTGAAGTAGCTGTTCCCATGAGCTTGCTACAAACCAGAACTCATCACCAGGATTCTCCCTCGCCACTTAAGGCTATCTTCGAGGAGCAACACGAGTACTTTCAGGGGCTTATGTCTCGCGTTGAGAAACAACTTCGAGAAATTCCCGAAACAGTCCCGGCACTCTTATCAAGCCAATTACAACCCGTTGTTGTGATTATTGATGCACTACGCTATGACCTATGGGTACTCTTTTCGCAAATCATTCAAGTGAGCGGGGCTCACCTCTCCACCTCAGTTATTCGCCTCTCCCAGCCTACAACCACGGATCACTTTCGAAAATGGCTTGGAATCTCTCGGGAGGCAGGGGTGTTGGAGGGGCGACCTTATAGCCTGTACACCTTTGCTGAAAAGGATCTGACTGTACGAAAAATAAAACAACTCCTGAAGGGTCAAGATGAACGTCTTATTTTTCACCTTAATTTTGTTGACGTAAAACTACACGCAACCAGCATTGACCCCTACCCTCTCTACCAGCTCCTCATCGATGAGTTTAAAACGGCCATTTGGCCCATCCTTAAGGAAATTCCTTCCTTTACGCTCACCTCAGACCATGGCTTTGTCGACACCGGAGCCTATCCTGAACGATATCGTCATGGTGGGAGAAGTCTTTGGGAAACCTTCGTCCCGCTGGTACAGGTAACGACAGGGCAACACTAATAAAACCCGCTCACTTGCACTCCACACTTTAGTATTGTAAGATACTTGCGATGTTCTCGCGTTTCACTCAGAAGGCTATCCAAGTCATCATGTTCGCTCAAGACAAAGCGAAGAAGCTGAAAATTCCCTATATAAACAACGAATTAGTTCTCTATGGTGTTCTCAAAATAGAGGATTCGATTGTCATTTCAGCTCTTAAGAAAACAGATATTGATGTCAATGTTTTCCGAAGCATTATCCAACAACACCTTCAGACTCAAAAGGGCAATTTCAAAAACGAAAATGTTCCCTTTTCACCCCAGGTAAAGGTTACGCTTTCTCAAGCCTGGGACGAAGCCAGACAGCTGGGACACAACCACGTCTCCGTCGAACATCTTTTCCTTGCGATTATCAAAGATTCTTCACAAACAATGACCTCTATTATCATTGAAGCCAATGTCGATCTGCTTAAAATTCGAAATGCAATACTTGATATCCTTGGGGAAATATATTCTGAAAACACCAATAACGAAGAACTTCCCGCCAACAACAAACCCCAACAAACCCCAACACTGGATCTCTATAGCCTAGATTTGACGCAACTCGCACGAGACAACAAGCTCGACCCTGTAATTGGTAGAGAGTTTGAAATAAAGCGCATCCTACAAATTCTCAGCCGTCGCAACAAGAATAATCCCGTTTTAACAGGGGAAGCCGGGGTGGGGAAGACCGCCATTGTAGAAGGCCTTGCACAACGCATTATTAGCGGAGATGTTCCACCCAACTTATTGAATCGACGAGTCGTAACCCTTGATCTCGGTCTTTTGGTCGCAGGAACCCGTTTCCGTGGTGAATTTGAAGAACGCGTCAAAAAAATATTAGACGAAATCAAAAATGACAGGCACACCATTATGTTTATCGACGAAATACATACGATCATTGGCACAGGAAACTCCGAAGGTGCTCTAGATGCAGCAAACATGCTAAAGCCTTCCCTCGCGCGTGGAGAAATTCAATGTATCGGTGCCACAACGTTGAACGAATTTCGCAAAACGATTGAAAATGATGCAGCTCTTGAACGCCGATTCCAACCTATTATGATCGACCCCCCCTCTGAGGAGGAAACTTTGCGAATTTTGAAGGGTGTTCGCAAGCGATATGAAGACTACCACGTTGTCACCATTACCGACGAAGCTCTTGAAGCGTCTGTCTACTATTCCACTCGCTATATTACAAACCGACAGCTTCCTGACAAAGCAGTAGACCTCATCGATGAAGCGGCTTCCACCGAAATGCTCGAAGCCTCCAAACAGAAAATGATTGGCAAGGCCCCCATCATTGTTACCCGAAATTCCATCATTACCGTTGTCTCAACGTGGACCGGAATTCCGCTTAAAGAACTGACTTTATCTGAATCCTCACGTCTCAAATACATGGCGTCCGATATTTCCAAGTGCGTTGTGGGACAGCCTGATGCCATTGAGGCCTTATCCAAGTCCATTAAACGTTCCAAGGCCGGCCTTAAGAATCCTTCCCGCCCCACAGGCTCCTTCCTCTTTTTAGGTCCCAGTGGTGTTGGGAAAACGGAGTTAGCCAAACAACTTGCCAAGTATCTTTTTGGAAAAGAAGATGCCATCGTTCGTATCGACATGAGCGAGTACACTGAGAAGCACACCATCTCACGGCTCATCGGCTCACCCCCTGGTTATGTCGGTTACAATGAAGGCGGTCTGTTATCGGAACCTGTTCGCAAGAAACCCTACTCCATTGTCCTCTTTGATGAAATTGAAAAAGCACACCCTGAAGTCAACAACCTTTTGCTTCAGGTCATGGATGATGGCCGATTGACTGATTCTACAGGAAAATTGGTTGATTTCAAAAACACCATTGTCATCATGACTTCAAATATAGGCGCAAAAACTATCGAAAATAATTCGCAAATTGGCTTCACAACTTCTCGCACCGATAAAGAGAACTATGAGCGTATGAAAGAAAAAATATTAGCAGAAGTAAAAGAGTCCTTTAGCCCTGAGTTTATCAATCGAATTGATGATATTATTATATTCAAGGCTCTCACAAAGGAACATCTTCGTCAAATTACGCAACTCTTTATTGATGATATTAACTCCCGCATTACAGACAAACATATTGAAATTTCTCTCTCCACTGCTGCAAAAAATTTCATTATCGACAAAGACTTTGAAGCGAATAAAGGGGCTCGACCCTTACGAAAGGCGATTCAGGATAACGTCGAGGATCGTATCGCTGATCTGCTCATCGATCGCAAAATACCCGAAAACTCACTTGTTTTGGTTTCTGTAAAAAACAATGAATTGGTCTTTACACCCCAGTCCACCAAGAAATCAACAAAAAAAGCCAAGCGTGAAGTACTTACAGCTGTACCCGCTCATTGAAGAGCACATTAATTTCTATTCGACGATTTTTTTCTTTTTCTTCTGAAGTTGTATTGGGTGCTATCGGCCTGTATTCTCCATAGCCAATTGCATGGAGGCGAATGGGAGTCATTCCGACTTGGTTTACCATAAACTTAATGACGGAATAGGCTCGATCAAAGGATAAGTCCCAGTTTGAGTCGTATTTTGGTGTATGAATGGGCGCATTGTCTGTATGACCCTCCACATCAATCGGGTTTTTTGTTTTGAGTAAAACTTGTCCAATATCAGACAATACCAATTTCCCGGATTCTTTAAGATCTGCCTTTCCCAAATCAAATAAAATGGGTTGCTTAAATACAATCCGAATCTTTTTTTCTTCCACAATGACGCTCACATAATCATTGAGTTTCTCATCTAAAATTAAGTTTTTTAAACTTTCAGCTATCTTTAGTTGCTCCGAGGTTGCCTCTGCAACAATAGGCTTTTGGGTCTTGCTGGTGGGGTTCTTTTCTTTTTGCGGATTCTTCTCATCGACCACCTTCTTAAAGTTTTCACTGACCTTCTTTAAGAAATCTTCATACGTTGTTCCTTGGGTCTTAGATACATATTGGGATGCAAAAACAAACAATAAGATGAAAAAACACAAGAGCTGGGACATCAGGTCCCCAAACATGATAAATCCGATGGGGCTCTCTCCCTCTTCTTGGTGCTCGGATCTCTTGTGGCTCATATTTAGGAACGATCCGTTGTTTTGCCGATGGCCTTAAAATTCAGATAGCTCAGCAGGTACTTTTCTACTTTAATCGGCACCTCTCCCTTGGCAATAAACAATATTCCCTCCGCCATCAGCCGTTTCAGGCTAGCCTCTTCATCGCTCATGATCTTCAGCCTCTGCGCAATGGGACTAAAAATCATTCCGGAGGCAAATCCCCCATAAAAAGTAGCAATTAGCCCCAGTGCCATGGCCTTACCAAGCTGTGATGGATCTGCCATATTACGCAAGACTTGGATGAGTCCTATAATTGTTCCAACCATTCCGGCAATGGGTGCCACAACAGCAGCGTTTTTATTAACCGTAATATTGGTTTGATGGCGTTCTTTCATTTCATCAATGCTGTTGTACAAAGCAGCTCGAATAAAGGGTTCTGAAAACTTTTCCACTACCAACTGAACCCCGTACTGAAGAAAAGGATCTTTAATCTTCTCTATTTCAGGAATTAACGCTCCTTTTCCGGTGGTCAAGGCAATCCTTGATAATTCAACAATGATCTTTATCGCCTCTTCCGGTTTAATGCGTTTTTGAGGGAAAAAAACAAATGAATTTGCCTTGAGCAAGGACAACGTGTTTTTGAATGATGTTCCAAAAAGAATAGCAAAAACAACACCCCCTAATACAATCATTATTGCGGCAAGATGGAAATATTCCTCGGGATGATGAACAATCTCGGGCACCCCAACAAACAAAATCAGCAACATCATTGCAGGTGCCAGTAATACATTCCATTCCATAATGAACTCCTTTTCTCTAAGAAACTCTCTTTGCTATCTATCATATAAAAAGGACAATTGGTTTGTATACAGTTTATTCACTTTTAGCTTTCTGCTATAATGCCTTTTTGTTTTCTGAATCTAGTGCCTGTAGCTCCCGCTTCGCGTGAGGGAACCCTGGCGGGTGATCCAAATGGGCTTGACGGTTGTTCTCAACTGTCGTTTACTTACGTCAAAGGTTACATCG
>CAYHOI010000064.1:0-11268 GCA_964358175.1 uncultured Candidatus Marinamargulisbacteria bacterium
GGGCTCCACTGAGTTGCATTCGGGAGCTCGAGGGCATAGTCCTCGACTACTTGAACTAGGAGGTGTTGGATGAAATACAAAGTTATTGCGATGGAGAGAGGCTCGAACTCTGATGCCCGCTTCTTTGAACGTCTAGGCAGATCCTTTCGCGGGCTTCTAAAAACCGTACATAACACAGCAACTCTTTTACCGGGACAACTACCTAGCCTCAATCTGGGGTATCTTGAAATCCTGGCGTTGGAGATATCTACGTTATTATTGTACGGGTTTGGTTCCAAGGTTGATGTCTATGGGACATTAGACCCAATAGATTCCGATGGAGTCACAGAAATGCGAACGCAACGTCTTACTGTAATTTACAAGGGACTAATACTCAAGAATGGAATCGTCAGTGGGGATCAGGGAGCCCCCTTCTTTTATCTACAACAATGGCGTAAAGACGATGAAATCTTTAGCTGTAAAATAAAATCGCTACAAATTTATTTTGTCGTTATCAATGGAAAGAAATTAGGGTTATTGGAACGAACAGCAGAAATTAATGCTTGGTTACGTACTTTAGAAGACAATTATAATCTTCATTTCGAGAAAAATGCGTTGCAGGTAGAGCTTCAGAAAAAAAATGAGGAATTAGAGAGAAAGACCCTTCAAGATCCATTAACAACGCTCCTAAATAGAAGGGGGTTATGGATGGCTATGGTCGAAATTGGTGAGATGTTGGAGCGGGAAATACATAAGTCGTACACGATGGCAACACTGGATATTGATTTCTTTAAACGAGTCAATGATGTTTTTGATCATACTGTGGGGGATACCGTACTCCAGAAATTCGCACAAATAATGCGCGAATATTTTCGAGATATAGATAAGCCCGTTCGCCAAGGAGGGGAAGAATTTACCCTTCTTTTGCCTAATATTTCTGGCAAGGATGCGTTCGTTCGATTGGATAATTTTAGAAACAAGGTCAGTCAGGAACTGATATCTATTCAACTATCCATTGGTCAATACAATAATCAAGGCAGTCTATCCCTATCACAGATGCTGGTAAATTTGATTGCCTATGAGAAAAAAAATGGTCGGCACAGAATACAACCAAATGAAGAATTAACTCTAAATCAAATCAAACAAGATCTAATTGTTAATGGGATTAGCATACCTGAGGAGTCAAAGGATGTTGTAGAAGTGATCATCAAGCTGTTTGCCCATCAACTAATAACATCTTCTGGCGAGAGAATAACTGCTCAACAAATCGACTTGATTAACAGAAGAGTTCATGAGAGCTTTCCAGAGAAAACATTTGTAGAAATATGGTTACAGATAACTGCCAGTATCGGATATATAGACAAGAATTTTGAACTTTGTGGCAAAGAAGGATATTTGAGTCAATTTAAAAAATATTCGAAGAGTGAAATGATTGAGGTTGTGACTAAGAACATAGTGGGGATGTCAACGGGGTTCATGAAGGAACTGTCAGAGGAAAAGCTGAAGGCATTAAGGTATTTTTTTTGGGCAATAATTGCTTGTGATAAAGCTTTAGCGGACGCAAAACACTCTGGACGGAACTGCGTGAAGCCTTCTCTTCTAATGTAGCACAGTCTGTTGTTTTAACAACCTAGGTAACCGATGAGTTTCAGCGGGTGGTGGCGAATTACGAATTACGATTTACGGTGAATTTGGCAACAGAGACATGAGATTGATATTTGGATTTGCTGGAAAAGAATTTTGTTATTAAAAATATTAGAGCGTTTAGCCGCAATCTTCGAAATGAGATCAGCAAAACATCAAGGTATTACTTCTATGACAATGGAATTCGCAATGCGGTAATCAATAATTTTAATGGGATTTCTTTGCGGGATGACATTGGGCAACTCTGGGAGAACTATCTGGTGATAGAACGAATCAAGAAGCAGATGTATGATGAAATATATACGAACAACTACTTCTGGAGGACTTATCAGCAGAAGGAAATTGACTGGGTGGAGGAGCGAGATGGTAAGCTTTTTGGTTTTGGATTTAAATGGGGTCTTAAACAAGGCAAAGCTCCGAACGAGTGGTTGGAAGGTTACCCAAATTCAACGTTTACGGTAATCAATCCATCAAACTACTTGGAAGAGTTTCTTTGATCTTTTCCCTAATTTATTAAATCCGACAAATCAGGTACAATATCGCCTATGTGGCGAGGACTTATCGAACAATATCGATCCTATCTTCCGGTGAGTAGCACGACTCCTGTAATTTCACTCAATGAAGGCAATACCCCGCTGATTCCTGCTCTTAAACTTTCCGAGAAAATCGGAAAAAAGGTGAGTGCTTATTACAAATTTGAGGGACTCAATCCTACGGGTTCCTTTAAAGATCGTGGCATGACCATGGCGATCAGCAAGGCTGTTGAAAAAGGGATGAAGGCTGTCATGTGCGCATCGACAGGGAATACCTCGGCCTCTGCGGCGGCCTATGCGGCACGCGCAGGTATCCGTTGTGTGGTCCTGATTCCTGATGGGAAAATCGCTCTGGGCAAGCTGGCACAGGCGATGATGCATGGCGCGATGGTTTTGCAGCTTGATGGGAACTTCGATGACGCGCTGGATCGGGTTCGTGAGATTACAGAGCATTACCCGATTGAGATGGTGAATTCCATCAATCCCTTTCGTATCGAGGGGCAGAAAACAGCGGCGTTTGAAATCATCGATGCCCTGGGGGATGCGCCCACCTATCATGCTCTGCCCGTGGGGAATGCTGGTAATATCACGGCCTATTGGAAAGGGTATAACGAGTACTTTGATTCAAATAAGAGTCAAAGGCTCCCAAAAATGATTGGATTTCAGGCCAGCGGTGCTGCTCCGATTGTTCTGGGGCATGTGGTGAGCCATCCCGAGACAGTGGCCACGGCGATCCGAATCGGGAATCCTGCCAGCTGGAAACAGGCACTTCAGGCTCGCGATGACTCCGGCGGACTGATCGACAGTGTGACGGATGAAGAAATATTGGCCGCTTATGCATTTTTGGCGAATCACGAAGGGGTCTTTTGTGAGCCAGCATCAGCTGCCTCTGTGGCAGGCGTTCTAAAGCAGAAGAACCTTTTTAAAGAGGGAGATGTTATTGTGTGTACGTTGACCGGACATGGACTAAAAGACCCAGATAATGCTATATTGCAGTCAGATAAACCGATCAAAGTGAAGAATGATATTAGCTCGATCATAAAGCTTATCGGTATTTAGGAAAAATAATCCCCCCTTTCATAAGGGGAGGTGCCCGAAGGGGTGGAGGGATCACATGCGCGATAAAATCATAGAGATTCTGCGACAAGACAGCCGGACAAGTGTCGACGATATGGCCAGAATGCTCGGAGTGAGTACTGAGGAGATTTCGCAGACGGCCTCGCAGATGGAGGCACAGGGAGTCATTGTAAAGTACTCTGTAGTGGTGAACGAGGAATTGCTGGACGGGGACGATAGCGTCACCGCTTTTATTGAAGTGAAGGTTTCTCCAGAACGAGACAAGGGGTTTGAGAGTATCGCGAAGCGACTTCAGAAATTCCCAGAGGTTCAGTCCGTGTACCTGATGAGCGGATCGTATGATTTGTTGGTGGTGGTGAAGGGCTGTTCCCTCAGGGATGTGGCCTCATTCGTTTCAAGCAAATTGTCACCTCTGGCGAATGTGGTATCGACGGCAACCCATTTTTTACTCAAGAAATACAAAGAAAACGGGATTATTCTAGAAAAAGAAGACAGTCCAACCTCTCGCTTGAAAGTCGCGTTTTAGCTCGATGAAACCGCTTTCCCAAAAAGTTCTGGATATAAAGCCATCTGGTATTCGAAAGTTTTTTGATCTGGTTCAAAGCAGTGAGGATATTATCTCACTTGGGGTGGGGGAGCCAGATTTTTCGACACCCTGGAATGTCACCGAGTATGCGATTTACCAACTTGAAAAAGGGTATACTTCTTATACCTCCAACTACGGTATTTTGGAGCTTCGTCGCGAGATTGCTAAGTTTTTGCAAAGTCAGTTTGCCTCACAATACATTCCGGAGACAGAAATTCTCATTACCGTTGGGGTCTCTGAAGGATTAGATCTTGTTTTTCGAACACTTATAAATCCAGGGGATGAGGTCATCGTGCCTATCCCGAATTATGTCAGCTATGTTCCTCTGGTAGAGCTGGCTGGTGGGGTCGCAGTGACGGTAGATACCAGTAAATCGGATTTTATTCTTACCCGTGAATTGTTGGAAAAAGCCATCACCCCGAAAACGGTGGCTGTGATTATTGGTTATCCGAACAATCCTACGGGTGCGATGGTAAGTGAAAAGCAGCTGATCGATATTGTGGATGTGGTAAAGCACCATGATTTGTGGCTGGTATCTGATGAGGTTTATAATCAGATGGTTTATGAGGCGAAGCCTCTGTCTGCTTCGACCTATTTAAAAGAAAATTTGATCCTTCTCAATGGTTTCTCCAAAGCCTATGCGATGACGGGATGGAGAATCGGATACGTCGCCTGTACAGCCGAGGTCATGCATCAAATGGTGAAGGTTCACCAGTACAACATATTATGCGCACCAGTCATGGCGCAATATGCAGCCTTAGAGGCTTTGCGTCGCGGGCAGAAGGACGTAGAGAAGATGCGCCAATCCTACGAGATGCGCCGCAACTTTATTTATGAGGGGCTCAAGGAGATTGGATTTGAGGTTCAGAAGCCGACGGGTGCTTTTTATATTTTCCCAAGTATCACCAAATTTGGATTGTCCGATGAAGATTTCGCGATGAGATTGTTACAAGAAGGACGAGTGGCGGTGGTGCCAGGGAGTGCTTTTGCGGAGGGTGTACATGGATTCATCCGATGCTGTTATGCCGCCAGCATGAGTGACCTCAAGGAAGCCCTTAAACGAATCGGACAATTTGTTCATCGATTATGAGAAAATACTTGGTTCTCGTGGGAGACGGGATGGCCGGCTGGCCTCTTGCAGATTACCGTGAACAAACCACTCTAGAGCTGGCAAAAACACCGAATTTTGACTTTCTCGTTTCGCATGGAAAAATGGGGCTGGTGCAGAATGTGCCACCAACGCTTCCCCCTGGAAGCGACGTCGCGAGTCTTTCAATCTTTGGGTATGATCCTACTCTTTACTACAATGGGCGGGCTTCACTGGAGGCCGTTAGCTTGGGAATTCCGCTCTCAAATGAGGAAATGGTCTTCCGTGCAAACTTGGTAAAGGTCGTAGACGGAAAGATGGCTGATTTTACCGCAGGACATATTTCTACAGAGTCTGCGAGATCGTTGATTGACCTGCTCAATGCCAAGGTGGGTTCCCAATTCCCTGAGGTTCAATTTTATTGTGGCGTGAGCTATCGACATATCATGAAAATGAAAACCCCTCCGCTGAAGCTATCCACTGTTCCGCCGCATGATATAACAGGCCAAGAGATCTCTTCCTATTTGCCACAAGGGGAAGGAAAAGATCGGCTTCAGGCGATTATGGCGTTGAGTGAGGAAGTGCTTGCAGGCCAGCAAGCGTCTCAGATTTGGTTATGGGGGGCAGGTGGCAGAATGGACCTTCCTTCATTTGAGTCGAAGTATGGGTTGCGAGGTGGCGTGATTTCGGCCGTAGATTTGATGAAGGGTATCGCGATGTCCTGTGGCCTTGAGTACATTCCTGTTCCAGGCATTACGGGGTTTATAGATACCAACTTCGCGGGGAAGGCGACCTATGCTCTTCAGGCTCTTCTGAAGGATGACATTGTCTTCCTTCATGTAGAAGCACCTGATGAAGCAGGACACATGGGAGATGTATCGCTCAAAATCGCAGCGATCGAGAAAATTGACGGGGAGGTTTTGGGTACAGTGCTGAAAGCCAATCGTGACATTTCGATATTACTATTGCCGGATCACCCGACACCGATTCAGCTCAGAACCCATTCACGCGAACCGGTTCCGTTTGTGATCTACCATCCCTCAGATCCACAACAGCACCCATTTACACGACTGACAGAAAAGCAGGCGACCCAGACAGGATGGGTAATTTCTCAGGGGCATCGTCTGCTGGAGTCTTTTCTTCGATGAGCCTACAGATTTTGCTAGCCATTGTTCTGATTTCCATTCTGATTATTGTTCATGAAGCAGGTCATTTTTTGCTGGCTCGCTATTTTGGGGTCAAAGTCTTTGAGTTTTCGGTGGGGTTTGGAAAGATTTTGTGGAAGGGTTTCTCTCATGGGACTCAGTTTTCATTGAGAATGGTTCCCCTGGGAGGATTTGTTCGATTGGCGGGGATGGAAAAGCCACTGGTGCAAGAATCTTTTAACAAGGAAGAAAGTTTTGAAAACCTTAAGTTTTTTCCCAAGTTATTGGTGTTGGCGAGTGGATCCTTTTTTAATATTCTTTTTGCATTTTTTCTTCTGGTTGTCGTTTACGCCTTGCTTGGCTTGCCCGAGGGTCTGGGAACGAAAATTGGCCGTGTCTTACCCAATACTCCTGCAAGCAGTATGTCTTTACAGAAAGGGGATACGGTGATCGAAGTGAACCACCATCGCGTTCAAGAGGGAGAGTCCATTGTTAAAGCAATTCGTAGTTCTGACGGCAAGAAGATAACTTTACGGCTTAAACGAGAAGGAAGAGAGTTCGAGGTGTGGATTTATCCGATCTTGCATCCGAAGGATCATGTCTATTATGTGGGGATTCGCTTGGCACCCTCTGGCTGGCACCGCGATAATATTCTTCTGGCTATCTCAAAAAGTGTGAAGGAGGTGGCAGGGATAACGGGGATGACCCTCCTGGCACTTTCGAAACTCGTGACAGGCAAGGTCGGGTTAGCGCAACTTTCAGGGCCGATAGGAATTGTCAGCCTTACTGGGGAGATGGTAAACTACGGTGCGCCGTTTGTGGCTCGGTTTATGGCGATGATTTCCATAAATCTGGCTGTTCTGAATTTACTCCCGCTTCCCGCATTGGACGGAGGGCGAATGTTGCTTTTGAGCCTCGGTAAAGTTCTGGGTATTCGTTTCAAAGAGGAGAATCGCTTTCACTATGTTGGAGCTATTCTTCTGGTGATGTTGATGATGGTGGTGACCTATTTTGATATTAAAAGGATGCTGGTGAGGTAGGCATGACAATTTCTCGCGATAAAATTCATGAAGTTGGCCTAAAGGCGACCATCCTCCGAGAGCATATTCTTGAGATGACAACCGCTGCAAAATCTGGTCATCCGGGTGGCTCCATGTCCATGGCAGATATTATTGCGACACTCTATTTTTTCTGGCTCAAAATTGATCCCAAGAATCCGAAATGGGAACAGCGGGACTATTTTGTCCTAGCAAAGGGTCATGCAGCTCCGGCACTCTATGCTGCGATGGCTGAGCGTGGTTTTTTCCCTGTGGAAAAACTTCGGACGCTACGTCAGCTGGGGAGTGCACTGCAGGGGCATCCGAGTATGCGGAGTTTGCCTGGCATAGAGATGTCTACGGGTTCGTTGGGGCAGGGATTGTCGGTGATGGTGGGAATGAGTCTGGCATTGAAACGAGTCGGTCGAAACAATCGTGTTTATGGATTATTGGGTGATGGGGAGTGCCAAGAAGGGCAAGTGTGGGAAGCTGCAATGTCCGCGAGTCACTACGGATGTGGCAATCTCGTCATTTTTGTAGATGTGAATGGATTGCAGATTGATGGAGCCACAAAGGATGTGATGAATGTTGAACCTATCCTGGATAAGTTTAAAGCGTTTGGCTGGGCAACCCTAGCCATTGACGGACATAACATCATGGAGATCGTTACCGCGCTTGAGAAAGCCCAGAATATCAATACTCAACCTACAGCGATTATTGCCAATACGGTGAAGGGTAAGGGGGTATCCTTTATGGAACACCAGATTTGCTATCACGGTTCACCTATCACAACCGAACAGCTCAAAAGCGCGAAATGTGAACTGGATGAAACGAAGGGACTCTTTCAATGTTCGATTTAGCGGCTCAGCGCGATTACTATGGGAAAACGCTTGTGGCACTTGGCAAGGACATGCCTAACCTTTTTGTGGTGGATGCTGATTTATCCTCTTCAACGCGCACCTCCCTTTTTGCAAAGGAGTTTCCAGATCGATTTTTCAATGTGGGGATTGCTGAGCAGAATGCGATTGGAATTTCTGCTGGACTCGCCAACATGGGAAATGTGGTGTTTGTCAGTTCATTTGCAATGTTTATTACCGGAAGAACTTGGGATCAAGTACGCAATTCGGTTGCCTATCCGTTTTTAAATGTAAAAATTGCTGCGACCCATGCGGGACTGACAGTTGGCGAGGATGGAGCCTCCCATCAGGCGTTAGAGGATATTGCCCTCATGCGCGTGATTCCTTCTATGACGGTTTTGGTGCCTGCTGATGCGATCGAAGCCGCACAGATGGTTCGATATGCTGCAAGTTGTGCCGGGCCTTTTTATATCCGTATGAGCCGGGGGAATATGCCACTCGTTTACAAGGATCGAGCTGAAAAGTTTGCGTTAGGGAAGAGTGATGTGCTGGTGGAGGGCCGAGATGTAAGTATTATCGCCTGTGGCCTGATGGTTAGTGTGGCTATCGAGGCCTCTAGGGTCTTGCAAAAAGAGGGAATTAGCACTGGCATCATCAATTGTTCTTCCATTCGGCCTATGGACGAAGAAACGATCATTGCACAGGTTCGAAAAACTGGCGCAGTTGTGACAGCGGAGGAACATTCGGTGTTTGGCGGTCTGGGTAGCGCGATAGCTGAGCTTCTGGTGAGACAATGTCCAGCCCCTGTCGAAATGTTGGGCGTTGAAGGTGTGTTCGGGGAAAGTGGTCAGCCCAACGAGCTTCTACAGAAGCATCATCTGACGGTAGAAGGACTTGTTTCCAAGGTTAAACAGGTTCTCAAGCGAACGTGATTCGGTTTCGCAATGTGACCAAGATGTACCGAAAAGATGCGACGGTACTGAATCGGATTAATCTTCATATTAGCAAGGATGAGTTTGTTTTTTTAGTTGGACCAACGGGTGCGGGGAAAACAACCCTGCTCAAACTGATTCTGCGAAATGAAATCCCTGATTCCGGTGGGGTGTACGTGGATAAGGTTAATACAAGGGACTTTAATGAAAATCAGATCTCAAAGTTGCGCAAGAACATTGGGGTGATCTTTCAAGACTTCAAAGTGTTAAATCGAACGCTTTACGAAAATTTAGCATTTGTACTCAAAATACAAGGAGAGAAGAAACGAGTTATCGACGAGAAGATCGAGCATGTTGTCGAGTTGGTTGGACTCCAAAAGAAAATTAACTATTATCCGCACCAAATGTCTGGGGGAGAACAGCAGAAATCATGTCTGGCGAGGGCGATTATCAACAAACCCCATATTCTGCTTGCCGATGAACCCACAGGAAACCTTGACCCTGATGCCTCCTGGGAAATCATGCAAATACTGAGCAAAGTTAATTTGTCCAATACAACGATCGTGGTGGCAACCCATGACAAGTCAATCGTCGATCAGATGCGTAAACGGGTCATCGGATTACATGGCGGGAATATTGTGAGAGATCAACAGTTAGGACGATATCATGAACGTTCGCACGATTAAATTTTTTTTCGGAGAAGCTTTGATTTCACTTCGTCAGAACCTGGTGATGACGATCATTGCGATTTTAACGATCAGTGTAACCCTTGTGATGTTGGCGCTATTTGTTTTGCTGTTTATGAACACAAACACAGCATTAGGAAATGTGAGTAGAAATCTAGCCGTGGTGGCCTATCTAGACAAGGAGATCAGTAAATCAGCGATCGATCAAGTCCAGGATCAACTCACTTCAATTTCGGGAATAAAGTCATCTGACTTCGTTTCTAAGGAGGAGGCTTGGTCTCGGCTCAAAAGTAAGTTTAAGTATCAGGAAGATATTGTCAGCTTGGTTGCGGGCAATCCCCTTCCCAACTCTTTTGTCATTCATATTGATCGCGTGGAGAATATCGAGTCAGTGATTCGCGAACTAAAGCTTGTAAAGGGCATTGATCTTGTTCGTTACGGTCAAGATGTGGTTGCCAAAATACGAAAATTTGTTCACCTTTTTAATATCATTGCATTTTCTGTTGTGGGGTTTCTTCTCCTTGCAACATTTTTGATCACGATTAATACAATCAATTTAACAATTTTATCAAAGAAGAATGAGGTTCAAATTATGAAACTCGTTGGGGCAACCAATAGTTTTATCAAGTGGAGCTTTATTGTGGAAGGCTTTATAATCGGGAGCTTGGGGGCACTGATTGCTATGGGGATTGCAACCAGCTTGTTCCATGTGATTAACACGAGAATTCAGGTAGCTTTTCCCTTTATTGGGGTATTCACTCAGGGGACAAGTCTGGTTTCGTTAAATCTGGCGATGCTTTCATTGGGACTCTTTATTGGGGTGGCAGGAAGTTTCCTTTCAATAAAGAATCTGCTGAAATCAATGATTAAAAAATAAAGGAGAAAAATAATGCTGAATATGTTTCGGAAATATGCTCGGGAAATAGTCATGGTAACGGTGGCGTTGTTTGTGGTGTCCTTGTTCGGATTAGGTGCGTTTTCCTGGTTTGGAAGAACCCAAGATAAGTCCTCCAGCAAGGACGGCACGAGTCAATCCTCACTGGCAACCCTAGACGGCAAACCGGTGGATGAACCCCGCTTCTATCGCCAGTTTAATCAATCATTTTCGGCGATTCCAGAGGCTCAGAGGATTTTGGTAGACCCTGATATGATGGACTACTATCGGTATGATGCACTGGAAAAGACCATTTCCTTTATGCTGATGCTACGTGAAGCTGATAAGCAAGGGATTAAGGCCCTGCCACAGGAAGTTCACTATCGCGTGGAACAAATTGCAAAAATGTACCAACTAAAAAGCGTGGGTGAATTGAAAAAGATACTAAAGCAGCGAAAGATTCCATGGAAAGGCTTTAAAAATGAACAGAAGGAAGAGATTATGGTCGCCAAAACGGTGAATGGGATTTCTGGACGAGTGACGGTAACCCCGATGGATAAACTAATGGCATTTACCGAAATCCAGGCGAGACATATTCTCATCAAGATTCAAACGGATAACATGGAAGAAGATGTTAAAGCTCTGAAAAAAGCGGAACGGATCTACGAAACAGTATTATCCAACCGAGGGGCATTTTCGCAGTACGCCAAGACCTACTCGGAGGACAAACTGAGTGCGGAAAACGGTGGAGATCTTGGTTGGATAAGCCGAGGTCAGATGGTTTCAGAATTTGAAAAACAACTGTATAAAATGAAACCTGGAGATATCGTG
>CAYHOI010000065.1:0-10831 GCA_964358175.1 uncultured Candidatus Marinamargulisbacteria bacterium
CTGGGAAGGCAGGCTGTCTACTACCTTAAATCTCTGCCTATTCTCGAAGACTCTGAAACGATTGTGGTTCAGGAGAGTATTTATCGACGCGGTCTGGACTATAAAATAGAGCCAGATACCGGTCGACTTATTTTTTTGTATCCGATACCCCCCACCTCAAAAATTCTGGTTCGCTATGCACAAAAACTTTTGGGTGAAAAACCAAAGGACTCCTCGCTCGAATCCAGCTACAAGCTGAACTTTGGCTACTTCAAAGAATACGCTAAGGCTCAGAAGGATTTGAATACCACCCTCTATTCCGATTCCTATGCAACGCCCTCTCGAAATGGCGATAACTCTATGACGCTTCGTACGACGGGTTGGCCCATTGTTCAGGAGTCCCTCCTTCTCTATCTCAATTCGCAACTCGTAAGTACGACACAATATAGTGTTGATTTGTTTCGAGGGATTATTACCGTAAATTCATCTGTTGTGTCGGCCAGTCTCACCACCTACAATTTCTCAGCCAGTTACTATTATTACAAAGAGTATGGGCCAGCCCAATGGGTTTTTTCGGGGGCTGATCCGAATTTTGAACATAACGTTCAATATAATCAAATTCCCGCGCATCAAATTATTTCGAGATTAGAGAATCCGATAAAATACGATCGATCACGCGGCCAAATTCAAGTGGAGTACAAGAAAATATCCAGCACACTCTATACCAGCCTCATTTATGGGAAAGACTACACGATTGAATACGTAGAAAGCGGGGTCAATAACGGACAGATTCGTCTTGTCTTCTATAATCAATATATGGGAACGGACGGGCTCCTCTACGGCATTCCATCCAACGTAACCTCCTATGACTTATTTCGGATAACCTATCCCTACAATAAGTCAAATGTTCCTGACCCTGGGGACATTTCTCACGAACAATTTGCCGTTGTATATGCACAAAATATCACAAAGGGGCTGAATTTGAGTCTGGATATCGCTCGTACCGCGAAAGATTATGCCCGAGGGTATCAAGCCACATCAAATACGCTTTCAACCAGTGGGCAATACGGTACGACGTATGCCCTTTTACCAAATATCGTAGAAAATACAGAGGTTGTTTACATAAACAGTCAGCCTAATGCGATAAAAAATGAACATTACTACATCAACTATACCTCAGGAAAGATTACCTTTATCAACCTTAACCCGAGTCCCTCTGATAGTGTCGTTGTAAAGTACTCCTATTTCACCTCATCTGGAGAAAACTTAAAAAAAATCTCGCTTGCAGGAAATGCAATCAATTTAAAGACCAATTATACCAATTCATTCTCTTCCTCTCAGATAGAGCTTCTCTCGATTGAGGAAAACTTTCTTCCTTTCGGGGCTTCAAAGTACGTAGCAGGGTCGAATATTGTGAATCTAGGCACTTCCTTTACGCCCTATAGCAATTTGTCTATTGCCAGCACTTATTATCTTGGGCAGTCTAAGCTAGATGCCGTTTCACTTCAGGGAACCAAGTTGAACCAATTCCAGGAGAAAATGATGGGGGAAATGAAATACAGTCCGATGAACATCCTCCAACTTCAGTACAAATTAGAACGTGAAAACAACACTTCTGATCCTGACAACAAGACCTCTTCGAACCTCAGAGCCGTGAATAACATTGGCTATCGAAGCTACGCATCTCTTGCCGCAGGCCCACCAGATTTCCTAACTTCTTTCTCGCTTTCAGATTATACCTACGAGAACAATTATCTCAATCGGGTTAATGTCAATAATCGTCTTGCCAGAAGCTGGGTTGTAGACAACCGAATTGCTCTTCTGGAAAACAAGGTCGTGCTTAAATCTAACTACACGGAGACCTCTGGCTTCGAAACAGACCCCCTGACTTCAAACCATAAACTGAACGAGAATCTCTATTATCGAACCCAGATTCAGCTTGGCCTAAAACCCTTGCCCTACCTAGACACAAACAGTTCTTACAGCCAGGAGAAAACACAAACCGTTACAAGCTTCAATCTGCAGAATGTCCCCATATCGGCGAATACCAATCAGACCGTTTTGAAAAACTATCAGCACACACTCTCCCTCTATCCTCCTCTTCAACTCTTTATCGTTGATAATCCGAACTACCAATTTGCAGTGGCTCGAAGCGAAAAAGCATCCCTCCTGTTGAGCCAAAGCCCAGACACCAACGATTCGCTTTCTCAGCAGCTCTCATGGAAGTTGCTGGGAATGACGACCCTTTCCCTCAGGCAAAATCAATCTGGCGTTCAAGGAAGCAACAATCTTATTACTCAAAACGCTTCTTCTTCAGAAATTGTTTTAGGCGGATTTTCACCGTTTCCTGGACTCATGCCCCTCAGCCTACAGCCGATTTCAAGACGTTTTTCTCAGTCAATGAACTCCAATGCTCTTCCTAACAACACCACTCTGCTTGTTCGAAACGAGAACTACAGCGCCGATTTTCGATATGGGCTCTCCTGGGTACCCTTCAGTTTTATGAAGATCGACCTTGAGAGAATGCAGCTAACGAACTATTCCTACTCCACCGAGAATAGGACAACTGATATTATCGATTCTTACCAAACCTATCCTCGTGAACTTCAAAAATATGGGGCTCAATTCACGCTAATGGATCTGCTGCAGAGCCAATACGCAAGCAATGTTGATTTGCAGGAGAATTACAAAATAACGACCTCACGTGCAACCTCTGACCTCTCCGTCATCAAATCTATTTCTGTGTTTAACAATGCCACCCATCTTTCAACAAAACTCCTCAACAACACCCTCCTCCCCTCGCAGCTTCCCATCCACCTCAACCTGGGGCAGAGCTATGATGACTACATCGATACAACGAGAGGGCTTAAATACCGTCAATCCGAGCAACTCAATGTGGATACGGGGCTTTCCATTCTTTCAGTTGGGTTAACGCCAAGATTTAGCAAAACCGATCTTGTACAATACCTTCGATCCTCGGCAGATATCAGCTTAGATGAGATTGCCTCAAATTATTCTACTTATTTGAGTAATCATACTTACGATTTTGCATTAGATGGAACCCAAAGATTAAGCGCGACCTATTCCCTTCTTTTTGGATATGGCTACCGAAAGATTGTTGAAGACTCTGCTTCTGCGACCAGCTCGCCTAATTCATCAGCCTTCAGCTCCCATAGCTTAGGGGCAGGACTTAAAGCCACGCCTTTACCAGATTTAACCCTCAGCTATACCTACACGTACAAAATGAATTCCAACGATCTTGCTTTTGCATCTTTTCAAAATTACGCAGACTCTTTTCAGGCACAATATACGCCGATCACGCTTCAAACACCCAAGATGAAAACCTCCGTTAATATGACGTTTCGACGAGATCATAGCTGGGGTGTAGGGTTGAATGACTTTGCTCAACTCCAAAACAATCAAGTGAACAGTACCACGTTGGCTACCAAAATTCAGCAAATTGACAACATTTCCTCTACCGGTGTGGTCGCCGCAAACATCGAGATCCCCATGTCGGAACGAAGTAATGGCAATATAGAAAAATTTATTTTTACGGCGGAGGGTAATTATGTTGAACGGGTTGATCTAACCGGAATAACAGGATTTAACTACTCCATTATTTCTTTTGTATTTAGTGGAAAACTGCTATTTTAAAATCACATAGAACGTTTGTTGAGCGCAACGGAATAACGGAACATATCCATATTCAGGTAGGCTACAGGGCTAATCGGCCGATTATTGGCGCGTACCTCGTAGTGTAAATGTGGCCCCGTACTGAGTCCCGAGTTTCCTACTCTTCCGATGAGCTGTCCTTTTTTAATTGCATCTCCGCGACGAACCGATATTCCGGATAAATGCGCGTAAACAGTGCGGAGTCCGTTGTGATGCTCCACAACAGCGCACAAGCCGTAGCCACTCTCCCACGCTGCAGAAATAACGGATCCAGATGCGGCTACTCTGACGGGTGCCCCAATATAGGAGGGAATATCTATGCCTGCGTGAAAATGCACAGAACCAGCAATAGGGTGCATTCGATAACCAAAACCAGACATAATATACCCGTAGATGGGCCAAATGGAAGGAACTTTATCAAAATTTTGTTTGAGGGATGACACCGCTACGTACAAATTATCATAGCTACGCCGCTGAGCTTTCGCAAACGTATGTAAAAATTTAAGGTTATCTACGGTGTTGTAAAGAGATACATCCGCTTGACGTTCGCTATTTGTTGCTTTTTTTTTAAACTCGGCGGGAAAATAGCTTTTGTTGCTTCTCAGGCCAAGCATCTTTCGAATTTCCTGGTCTTTCTCCTGCAACGTCAGAAGAACGGTCTTAAGCTCTTCTGTTTTGCGGGTATACTCATCTATTTTGGACTGAACACGTTTGCTTTTGTGCTCCAGCTCATAATACTTGACGGACATATCAGCCATTCGTGCGGAGTAGATAAGCGATCCCCCCAACACAAAAACAAATCCCACCACAACCACACCAATAGATGCGAGCAACCAATGCGTCATATTAAACTCTATCGGCATCTTTCCGGATTTATGGGGAATAATTAGAAATGTGTACTTTTTCTTCATCGTTACCGCCTTTTCTGGGCTAGTCCGTTTGAAGCAGAAACCGCAACAACCAACTGACCGGCATTATACCCTAGGATGGATAGGGGGGGAAGAGTTATTTTGCTGTGGGCATTCGCCCAAAGTGTTTAAAATATCATTTTTTGGGTATACTGTTCTGTGGAGGGTCAAAATGAGGGTTCTTTATTTTCTATTGTGGCCGATTATGGTCGTGATCTCCTTGTTTGGCGGGCTAATTATTGGCCTAATGGGTATCACCATTGGTCATTTCCAAGATATGGTTCTTGATATCCGACGAGAATACATCGAATATACAAAATATTATGCCCTCAAGAAAAGGAAGCATCAAGAAGCTCTGTTGCGACATACCAATGTGTCTTTTTTTGAGATTGAAATGGAGGATCCTAAACCCCTGCCGATGCCTATTGCGCTAGTGCTTAAGGTATACCTCGACATTATGCTCTATCCATTTGTTGTGCTTCGCTATATCTATATCGCTCCTTGGCGGCTTTACTGCGCATTAAACAAGTGCATGAAGAGATGGCTGAACTTCAATACAAAAAAGGAGAAATAGGATGTCAAAAAAACTGATCTTGATCGTTGAGGATGAGGTCAGGCAAGCTACAGAGATTGCGTTGGCACTTGAGGAAACGGGAGAATACAAAGCTATCCTTGCCCATGATGGGCTCCAGGCCTTGGAACAGGTTGAAAGAAATAGACGGTGGCTTGGTTTTGCAAAAAACAAAATCAGCACCATCATCTTGGATCTAAAAATGCCCAACATGAATGGGCTACAGTTTTTGAAAGAACTCCGTAAACAAGAATATTTTGTCACCAAAATGCCCGTCATCATCCTTTCAGCTTATGAAGATAAAGAAAAATGGCAAGAGGTTACCGATCATCAAAGTGGCTATGTTTGTGGTTACTGCAAAAAACCTGTAAACATGGACGAGCTGCTTTTAGCACTTCAAAGAATTCGAGGTGCAGAATCGGAAGTGATGATTCGGCAAACTTTGGATAAGCAATATATGAAAAGCAGGGAGTTAAAAGACGTTTACATTGAACCTATTTAATTTAACCGCTCTTTGCTTTTAGCTGAACCTTAAATGTACTGCCTTGCCCCAAGGCACTCTCAATCTGGATAGAACCCAAGTGTTCGCGTGCGATGCGAAACGCTAGCGACAATCCCAATCCCCTGCCTTTTGTAACATGGGTACTAAAGAATGGATCCCAGATTCGTTCAATATTCTCGGGTGCTATACCCGTTCCTGTATCGCTCACATCAACTCTTGCGTATGTGGCGTAGTTGTCGGTCTCAGCAAACGCATGAACAGTCAAAGTGCCCCCATTTTCCATTGCTTCATACGCATTTTTAAAGAGGTTCGTAAATAGAATGTGTAAGTCATCGGGATCGCCCATCATGTTGGGCACGGTCTCGAATTGTTTAATAAGCTGAACCCCATCGGGCGGAAACTGGTGCAGGGCTGTTTCTAGCACCTCAACCAAGTTGACCGGCACATCACGGTGTTCTCGAGGCTTTGAGATCCGCAAGGTCGTCTCTACAATATCATTAGCACGGGCAATGAGTTGGTTCATGTCTGCCTTAAACGCTTCAAGGTCATCGCCGGATTTAAGACGTCGAACAGTTAGACCAAGAATTGAGAGAGGGGTCTTTATCTCGTGATTGTATTCTTGAATAACTCTCGCCAGAGATGCGATTTTTTCCGTGCGAGCCAAGGCTTTGTCTTGCTCGATCAATTGCTGTTTTGTTCTCATGAATTCGGTTTGAAGTTTTTCGTAGGGTGTGAGTTTATACAAAAATGCGGACATGACGGCAATCACAGAGTTAAAGAACTTGATATCCTTCTCAGTGTAGACTTTCCCATTACTTCGTTCACCCAAAACAATAAGTCCCTCAAGGCCCTCGGGCGAACTAAGTGGAAGTACAATCGACTTTGCATCTGCGCCCCACTGCGCTACTTCTTTTTGTTGGTCGGCATCGAGTTCCTTATACATAACACTGTCACTATAACTACCAAACAGAGTTAAGGCAGTGTCGCTTATCTTAATGGGGCCTAATTCTCTGGTTTTGCTGTTGCTCATATAGTTAATCAGCTCAAAATGTCCGAGCTGCTCATCTTCAACACGACGGCCAATAACAAGATGTATCTTATCAAAGTTGATCGCCTCATCAAGGGCATAAGCTAATGTCAAAAACATTGTACGCTGGTCGGTTTCAGCCTTAAACAGTGACGAGATGTGATTTAGAACCTTGTCGGATTCATAATACCCTTTTACAAAGGCCTTCTTTGCTGAGGTGATAAGTTTGGTTTGCAACGGGATGGCAAAGAAAGAGGCAGCAAGGACAAAAAGGGTTGTTGCCACAAGCTGTAAGATGGGAATTGGCTGGGTTCCGAGGTAAATCAGGATGAATGTCGTCACGATGATGCTACCCGTTATCACAATAGAAGCACTCTTTTTGAGAATAACACTGATATCCATGAGGTTGTGTTTTGTGATAGCGTAGGCGGTCAATAGTATAAAGATAAACGAACTCGGGGAATCAAGAAAAGCAAAATGGGTGTTACCAAAGATGGGGAGCACTAGGCTAAATATTATAATAACCAGGATGTGAATACTCGCTCCTGTAAGCATGTAGAGTGCCTGTTTTTTTTCCCTTCCAAGGAGTTTAAAGACATTCTTCCCTAAACAATAAATAACAGATAGAAGCAATCCAATTAGAAAAATGCCATAGAAGTCAAATAAAGGGCCATAGGCAAGATTATTCACATCAAATACAGCTGAATTCTTTAAAATCAAAGTAGGATGAAAACAAAATAAAAAGAAACTAATGCTAAGCAACAAAAGTGGCCAAAGCGCAAGTTTTGGGATTGGCTTCAACGGACTAGAAAAAGCTAATGCCCAAAGGATAGCAAATGCACTCGTTACTGGAGCCAATGCATAAGATAATTTCAGGGAAAATATATTAGGACTGAGGAGAAGCCACAGGTTCGATAATATCCAAAATATCGCAAAAAGAATGTAAGCGAGAAACAAGCCTTTGAAATAATTTTGTGGTGCTTTTGTTAAAATAAGCAGAAATAACACAGTGTTACCAAGTAACGAAAAAAGGATTAATGTAACAATGGAAAAAGTCACAGGTATGCTTTAGCTTTTTGAAAAACGCGCACGGTTCCTTCTAGTTGATTTATTGTGTGGCCTGCAGTTACAATTAACCTGATACGTGAATCCTTTCGCTTCACCGCAGGATAAATAACCGGATCCACAAATATGCCGTTTGCTTCGAGGTATTTAGTTAATCTACAGGTCACATCTGTATCATTCAGGAAAACAGGAATAATAGAGGTTTCAGTTTGGCCAACTTGAAATCCAGCCTGTTTGACCCCCTCTATCAAAAGCCTCGCATTGCTATTAAGTCGCTGATGTAGTGCTGTATCTGACTGAATAATCTCAAGAACCTTTCTGATTGTTACGACTAGAAATGGCGGTAGACATAGGCTAAAAATAAACGTACGACTGACATTCTTTAGATATTGTATAACCTCTTTTTTCCCAGCGACAAAACCACCAAGACATGGAATCGCTTTGCTAAAAGTACCCGAGATAAGGTCAATCTTACCTTTGAGATTATATTGTTCGGCAGTTCCCGACTTTGATTTACCTAGAATACCAAACCCATGTGCATCATCAACGAGCAAAGCAATCTTATTTCTTTTTGCAATTTGGTATAATAGGTCTAACCGTGCTGTATTTCCATCCATACTAAAAACGCCATCAGTCACAATAATCATATTATGAGCCTTATGCTCATCAATTTTCTCCTGCAACTTAGTTAAATTATCTGATTTATAAGATACCACTTTTGCCCCATGGCTTGATGCAAGGAAACATGAATCCATAAGGCTAGCGTGAGATTTTGAATCGACTAAAATTACATCGTTCGCACCTGCCAACGCCGAGACAACCCCGATATTAGCCAGATATCCAGTTAGATAAATTAAGCAATCTTCAACCCCAAGCCATTCCGCGATATTTCTCTCCAGCTCTGTATGAAGATCGGTTGACCCCCCTGTTATTCGTGAACTAGACAAGTTTAACCCGTAACTATTCAATGCTTCTTTCGCAACTTCTATAACTTCAGGATGATTCGCTAGACCATAATAATCACAATTGCTATAGCTAATCATGGATTGTTCATTGCGAATGATTTCTGTTCCCCACGATTTGGTAATATTTCGCAAAAACACATCAAGCTCTCGTAACTTTACAAGCTGCTCAACCTGATAGCATTTATTTAGAATGTCTGGGGACATATCTCGTTTAGTAATTATTACATCCGGATTCTCAATAACCTTCTTTACGGCCTTATCCGTTTCTGTTACTTTCGCTTTTGTGTTGGTTGTATGTTTCATCATGGCTCTAATAAATATATCGTACCGAATGTTGGATTATTGCAGAAATGTTGTAAAGAAAATGCATTAACAGCCCCCTGTTGGGTTTTATTGTACGCGAAGAGTGAAGAAGAAAGCAAATATTCGAATATTTTGATCAGTTCAGAGAATTACAAACTCATCCGTCACTCATACCGCAAAGCATCAATCGTGCTCAGATTCGCCGCCTTTTTGGCCGGCCATATTCCAAAGATCAGCCCGATGGTCATGGAAAAGGTCGCGGACAAGATAACCGCCGAAGGCTTGATGACCACCACCCAGTTAGCCAGTTTGGCAAGTAACAGCGCAATGGATATCCCGAAAAGGATTCCCAAAAGACCTCCAGAAAAGGTCATGATAATGGCCTCGGTAATAAACTGAAGCATCACATCGATTTTGCGTGCGCCGATAGCTTTTCGTATGCCAATTTCGCGAGTTCGTTCTGTGACAGACACCAGCATGATATTCATGATCCCGATTCCTCCAACGAGCAGAGAGAGTGAGGCGATAAAGCTGAGTAGAAACGTCAAGCTGCTGGCTGTTTTTTTAAACGCATCCTGAAGCTCTGCCATATTCATCACCCGGAAAATATTTTCCTGCTCTTTGGAGAGGTTATGTTTTCGAATAATCATTTGAGTAATCTCATCCTGCGCCTCACTTACGGCATCCGCTTGCTTAATTTCAACATCTATCGAATCAAAATAGCGTTTACCAAACAATCGGAACATGGCTGTATTTGCCGGTAGATACACCATGTTGTCCCGATCTATGAATGTGTTGCCACCCAGAGGCGGAAGAACACCTATCACTTGAAAATTAACGCGGTTGAGTCGGAGGGTTTTCCCCAGGGGATTTGTCAAACCAAATAACTCACCTGCAACAGTCGATCCGATCACCACTACTTTTGCGCGCGATTGATCCTCTTCTTGGGTAAAGAATCGTCCATAAGCGGGATGCAAATTACGCATATCCGATTCCGCAGGCGTAGTGCCCTGAGCACGGGAGAGTAGATTTTTGTTGCCTGCAATCAGCATCACCGAGCCATTTACAACAGGGGCAACGCGTTTAACAAGGCTTATCGACGAAATAGTCTCCAAATCTTTTTGGCTGAATTGAACCTGAACGCCCGATTCATTTCGTCGATCGGGCATGATGGAGAGCATGTTGGTTCCCATTTGGCTGAGGGAGTCCGAAACCGATTTCTTAGCACCTTCGCCAAGCGCGAGCATGGCTACAACCGTTGCAACGCCGATCATTATTCCAAGCATTGATAACAGAGACCGTATTTTGTTCGCAAAGATCATTTGAAAAGATTGCTTGATATAGTCCATCAATTGAGCCGTTTGAGGAATGCCCTGTGCGCCTTGAATTTTATTGCGGGATTCCACACTTCGTGAAGAGGTCTTTTTGTTGTCAGAAATAATCTTTCCATCCTTGAGCCGAACTACCCGCCCCGCCATCTGACCGATAGCTTCCTCATGCGTGACCACAATTAATGTCTTGCCCTCTTCGTTGAGTCGAACCAGTATTTTGAGGATTTCTGCCTCGCTTTTGCTGTCAAGATTCCCCGTAGGCTCATCAGCCATGATCACCCGGGGATCATTTACCATGGAACGAGCGATTGCGACTCGTTGGCGTTCCCCTCCCGAAAGCTCGCTGGGGTGATTGGCGTGTTTATCCTGGAGACCCACTTCTTTGAGAAGCATTGCCGGACGGTCTTTCAGCTCTTTCCTGGCAGAATAAATCAATGGGAGGGACACGTTGCTCAGTGCTGATGTTCTGGGAAGAAGATGAAACTGCTGAAAAACAAACCCCACATAA
>CAYHOI010000066.1:0-10722 GCA_964358175.1 uncultured Candidatus Marinamargulisbacteria bacterium
TAAATTAAGAATACATGAAATTCCTCGATATTAATAGCTCATATTATGACCGTTCTCAGTATAAGCACCCCCGCCGCCCCCTGATGGTGTCAGGGTCAGCGGGGGACGAAATCAAAACGGGATGACTACTTGTTTCTGTCCTGAAACCAGAGGGCTTCCTTCAAAGCTTTAGCAGATAATGCCTCATCTAGGTCGCTTGGGGTACGAGCATATTCTTCCTGTTTATCTTCCGATAATAGGAGCTCCCTTTTCACTTCTTCGGTTAATGCTCGCCCCTCAAGTGTTTTTGCCGGATACTCACTACCACCCACCAACCACACTTTGTCCTCTGAACTTGCTTCGTGCCTAAGTTGTATTTGCCGGTCTGCGATGACCTGGAAAAGAGTCATATTCCCTGAATAATAATCGTCGCCAGATCCGGGTTCTTTACGAACGTTAGTGTATTCGGCTGTTTTGTTGTCGCTATCATAAGTTTCATAGCTGCTCTCAATTGCAGAACTAGTTGAGCCCTTATTGATCTTGTTATCTGTCCTCTTCTCCTTTTTTGTTGGTTCTGGCAATGTGAATTTGTCCTTGTATTTCTCCTGCAACGCCTTAAGTAAAAGGTTCCCCTCAGTAACCGGTCTTTCGTCAGCACCTCCGTCATTGGTGTTAGCTAAATAATCTTGGATATTCGGGTTCAGATTAGTACGAACCCCCACCAGTGCCGTGATAATCTCTTCCCGTTGATTATCTTCATATCCGCTAAAGTCCTTTAAAAGGTAAGTCCTTGGATTTCCATTATATGTACTAACTGTAAGGATAAAGTCTCCGCTTTCGATATCCTGAGTAATGGTATCATATCTATGATCAAACTGTTCTTTTCCATTCGTCTCCTGGTAGAGAAATACCCCTTTTTCAGAATCGGATGTGGAGAACACTAGCCATCGTAGATGGGAGTCAATTTCCCTCCCCCTAGGATTGGTAGTGATTTCTGTACTCATAGTCGCTACGGATTTTCTATCCCAAGCCCCAGTAGCCCCAGTAGCCGCAGTAGCCGCAGTAGCCGCAGTAGCCGCAGTCCCCATAGCAGTACTGCTTTTTTCCAGCACCCCTGCCCCTGTTTTGTAAAGCCTATACGCTGCATGCCCAATACTTTGCCCTATTGATTCTCCCATAATGATCATCTCCTTTATTTTTTTGACTGATTCTATTTTCGAATACGATGCAGAATCCTCCTTTCTTCAAGGTTTCAGACAAAATTAATCGAAAAATACTTCCTGAACACCCTGAAAGATTTTACCCATCAAACAAGTAGTCGAGGACTACGACCTCGAGCTCCCAGATGCGAACTCAAGTGGTCGGGTCATTTCAACTGCTTATAATTAAGTTATCGTACGGAAAATGAAATAATTTCATCGAAGTTGTCCGCTGATAAAAATTTCTATAATAAACGCCAAACCTTTGCTTTAAGTCATTGTCATGAAACTACCTTTACATCTGACTTGTCTTTTTGTCCGTCTTCTGCGTTGTGGAATCTTTCACATAGCCAAACTATGCGAAAGATTCCAAGCCTTGAAGCCAAATCAAAAATACTGCGTGATCTGTAAAGGTTATTTCGTTCCAATTCCTAAAGCGAAAAAGGTAGCGTGTGATGAGCGTGAAAGTAGGCCATATCCTGAGTGGTCACATAGTCTGTGATCAGAGCTTGACAGTCCTGGCATACAAAACACTTTTCTGGATATTGGCGATGATGAAGGATCCCTTGGAAGGTTACATTCTTATGATGGCAGTGTTGTTTCCCCATACAGTCCTCCCCCGAAGTTGGTATGCATTATCCCCCTGTTTTCAGCACACACCGTTCAAATCTGATTGTCTTATATAGGGTAATATTCCCTCAAAAAAGGAAAGTTAAACATTAAAATAAACTTAATTGATCAGCCTTGGCTTTTTTGGTTTTGTAAAGCGAGATATGTTCTTGTTGTAAGCCCTCCAAAATACGCTCTGCTTCCTGGGTAACGTCTTCCGGAACTCCCGCGATCTGTGCAACATGAATACCGTAGCTTTTCTCGGCTTTTCCAGGAACCACTTTGTAGGTGAATCGAATGCGTTTGCCCTCTTCAACGATGGCGACATTCATATTTTTCATGAGCGGATTGCGTGAAGCAAGAGAGGTCATTTCGTGATAATGGGTGGCGAAGAGCGTTTTGGCCTGAAGATGTTGATAAATATGTTTCGCAATGGCTGCGGCGAGACTCAGTCCATCGAAGGTCGACGTGCCCCGTCCGATCTCATCCATGATGATAAAAGAGTTGGAGGTGGCATTGTTCAGGATATCGGCGGACTCAAGCATCTCCACCATGAACGTGCTTTTCCCCTCAAAGAGGTTATCGCTTGCGCCGATTCGTGCAAAAAGCTTATCGATCAGACAGATATCGGCGCTCTGTGCCGGCACAAAGCTACCGACCTGGGCCATGATAAGGGTCAAGGCCACTTGGCGCATATATGTCGATTTTCCGGCCATGTTTGGTCCGGTCAACAGAATGAAGTTGACCTTGTCGGGAGCCAGGTACACATCGTTAGGAACAAAGGCTTTCCCCATAGAATTTTGTTCGATAATGGGATGTCTGGCGTTTTTGAGCACAATTCGTCCTTGGACATTGTAGGTGGGCTTCACATACAAATGATCAATGGCCACCTTCGCAAGCGAAGCGATACAGTCCAGGATAGCTATTTTTCCTGCCAACTCAGAGAGCATCGGACAGGAGGGCAGGATAGATTGAATGAGTTGCTCATAGAGAAGGAGTTCCTTCTTGAGGAGAATATCATCTGCATGAAGAATAAAGTCTTCCTTGGTCTTGAGTTCCTCTGTGTAATAACGTTCCGCATTGGCCATGGTTT
Source organism: uncultured Candidatus Marinamargulisbacteria bacterium (assembly GCA_964358175.1). Classification (GTDB taxonomy): domain Bacteria; phylum Margulisbacteria; class Riflemargulisbacteria; order GWF2-35-9; family GWF2-35-9; genus CAYHOI01. The sequence continues at coordinate 2,881 of CAYHOI010000066.1, forward strand.
GTTTGCGAATGAAGGTGCTGGGTACTTTCTCAAGATGGGTGCTGGTGATCTCGATGTAATATCCAAAGATCCGATTGTAACTGATTTTGAGCGACTTGATGCCAGTCTCTTGTCGTAGCTTCTCCTCATAGTTCACGAACCAATTTTTTCCCTCAGCAACTTGAGCCCGTAGAGCATCCAGCTCGGGGAATGTCCCGCTTCGAATAAATCCACCCGAACTCAACAGGGCAGGGGGTTCGTCGATGAGCGTGGTGGCTATCGAGTTGACCAGAGACTGCGTATTGTCGAGCCAGCTTTCTGGAAAAAGGACAAGTTCGTGGAACGCTTTCCCTGCCCGGTAGAGATGTTGATAGATTTCAGGAAGCTGTACCAAAGACTGTTTAATGGATACGAGATCTTTCGGGTGGGCAAGTCCGTTGAGGAGGCGTGTATTTAATCGTTCAATGTCATAGACCGTCTCCAAAATGCGGAGTACAAAGTGTAACACGGTTTGATTCTGGTAGAAAAAATCTACTGCATCTAGGCGCTGTCGGATCAATGCCAAATCGTACAGTGGTCGAATCAGCCACTTTCGCAAAAGCCGAGTGCCCATGGGGGTTTTGGTTTGGTCCATTACCCAGAGTAATGATCCCGATTTTGTGTGCGGATTCATGGGGGTAATGACTTCCAGATTGCGAAGGGTGATGGCCCCAATTCCCATGTATTGATGGACTTCATAACGCTTCGGACGCAACAGATTCTTGGAGCTTTTTCGAGTTTTATTCAGATAGACGGTAATGCAAGCAAGTGCCTGAATCCCTGAATGGAACGATTCAAGTCCGAGGCCTTCCAGGCTGAAAAGATTAAAATAGTCGCCCAATATTTTCTCCGACTCACGGGTAGAACAAATAGTTACAGGGGTGATATAACGACCTTTTAATAAATCGGCCTCAATCTGAGGAGGAACAAGGACCTCTCGAGGATCGATTTTCTCGAGTTCGTCCAAAAGTTCGACCGTTGTCGCAAGCTCGGTCACCCAGAATTCGCCTGTAGATATATCGCAATAGGCAAGGCCATAGCAGGGCTTTGTAGGATCGAGCGTAACGGCCATAAGAAAGTTGTTGAGTCCGGAGGATAAGTAATTGTCCTCAAGAAGAGTGCCCGGGGTAAGAATATTGACGACTTCTCTTCGCGTAATTCCCTTGGAGAGGCTTGGATCTTCAGTTTGTTCACAGATTGCGATTTTAATATTGTGTGCTAGGAGTTTAGGGATATAGGTATTTGCACTGTGATGTGGAATGCCACACATGGGAATTTTGTGGCCATTTTCGTCTTTACCTCGTGAAGTCAGCGTTAACCCAAGAATTCGAGAGGCTTTGTAGGCATCTTCATAAAACATTTCGTAGAAATCACCCAGACGAAAAAAGACAATAGCATCCTCATGGGCCATTTTGATGTCGTAATACTGTTTCATCATGGGGGTGATGGTCATGCGAAAATAATCTGAAACTTCGTTTCAATAACGCGAGTGATGGTTTGAACACGCTCTCGAACCATGTCTTCGGTTAAAGTGCCCTTATCACTCTGGAATTCGGCAGAGAGGACGAGATTTATCTTGTCCTCTCCATATTTTTTGCCATCGTAAACATCGATCAGACGGATGGACAGGAGATGCTCTACTTTGGACGCGTTAATTGCCTTAAGAATGGTTTCATAGGGAATGGTTCGATCGATCCAAAATGAAATATCCCTCTGAACTTTTGGGAACAGCGAAAAGGGCTCGAAACGATTTTTGGTATGAAGATACTTGGCCAGTATAGGGACGAAGAATTCGATATAATGCACAGTTTTTTTGAAACCGTAATGTTTGGTAATGACGGGATGGATCTCACCACAGACGGCCAGGGTGTCTTTGCCAAGACGGGCTTCACATGAACGGAACGGGTGTAGGAAGGGGAATCGTTTGTTATCTGCGAACGATAATTTTTTATGGACCAATGTATGCAAGCAGTTTTCCAGTATGCCTTTGATATCGAAGAATTCGAAGGGTTGATTGGCTTTTTCGTAGGGAGCGTCATCTCGTCGTCCGGCGATGATCAGTCCGCACCGTAATTCTTCTTGAATCAGATCTCCGTTTTTGTAAAAAATGCTGCCGATCTCAAAATGCTTTAGCTCTTGAACCAGATTGTGGGCATTGTACGCATAGTTCTTGAGCAAGCTGATACACAGATTTGGCCGAAGAACCGATTCTGTATGACTGATGGGGTTCTGAATCTCCACCAGCGAATGGTCGTAGAGCAGGGCGTGTTCGTCCGGCGACACCATGGAGTAAGAGACGATTTCCGAGGCGCCATGACCCGTTAGAAGCTCACGCAATTGATCGTTTAGCTCAACGAATGTTTTTGGCTGGCAGTTTTCTGAAAAATCAGTGATGGGAGGCAAGACCCCCTCAATCAAAGCATAGCCGGACATTCGGCCTATTTCCTCGACGAGATCCGCGTGTCGGAATACATCATACTGTCGAAAGCTTGGGGTGTGTGCTGTCAGATTATGGCTGGCGTCCGACTTTATTTGAAACCCCAACGACGTAAGGATCCTTGTCATTTTCGCGGTTATAAGCGTGGTGCCCAGGAGCGCGTTGATGCGATCAGGCCGAAAGGGAATGCCAATCGGCGAGGGGGCTACATCCGGCTGAATGTCCATGATTTCCGAAGCGATCTGTCCACCGGCCAATTCCAAAATTAACAAGATTGCTCGACGAAATGCGGCCTCAATCGTCGGGTAGTCGACCCCCTTTTCGAAGCGCTGGCTGGACTCGGAACGTTGTGCCAGCTCAAAAGCGGTTTTTCGGATACTGACAGCATTAAAAAAAGCACTTTCCAATACAATATCCGTTGTATCGGCGCTGATCGCGGAATGAAGCCCACCCATAATGCCGGCGAGTGCCAGAGGTTTTTCACTGTCCGCGATTACCAAATGAGAAGACGTGAGCGTAACAGACTCACCGTTCAGTAAGGTGATCGACTCCTGATCGTGAGCCTGGCGCACAATGATGCGGGCTTTCGTAATGTTTGCATAACTAAATGCGTGCAGCGGTTGTCCCAATTCGAGCATCACATAGTTGGTAATATCAACGATGTTATTGATACAAGAGAGGCCTGCGGCATTCAGCCGTCGCTGCATCCATTCTGGAGAATCAGCCAGGCGAACTCCCTGAATCGCAATTCCCATATAGCGTTTACACAGGGCGGGTGCGTCGATTTGGATGGAAAGTGGCCGGGTTTTGGCTGAAGACGCTTTTTGAGAATAGATAGGGACTTCTTTAAGCGGTTGATCCGTAATGGCGGCAATCTCACGTGCGATTCCCCGTATACTCAGTAAATCACCTCGATTGGGGAGAACAGCCACGGTGAGAACGGTTTCCAGGTTCAAATACTCGACAATGTTTTGGCCGAGAGGCGCCGTCGAAGGAAGAATCAAAATACCTTCGGCCGTTTCGGCTAAGCCAAGCTCTTTCTGGGAACAGAGCATTCCTTCACTGTTTATGCCACGCAGAGAGGATGCTTTGATCGATAGTCCATTCGGCAGAAGGGCTCCATCCAGTGCGACCGGTACATAATCGCCAACGTTAACATTGGTGGCCCCGGTGACAATCTGTCGGGTAACGGAGCCTATATCAAGCTGACAAACAACCAGTTTGTCGGCATTGGGATGTTTGTCTATGGCAATAATTTTCCCGACCACCACATGGGTGATACGTTTGGCCGAATCATGAACCTCTTCGACTTCACAGCTGTGTTCAAGAAGCGATGAAACAATTTGATCGGTAGAACCCGTGTTTTCTATGAAATCGTTAAGCCATCCCAGAGGAAGTTTCATCGAAAGTTCTCCAGAAAAAAAGCGTGATTATCGTAGAAAAGCTTGATATTTGGAATGCCGTATTTGAGGATGGCCAGACGTTCGACACCCATACCGAAAGCGAATCCGCTATATTTTTCAGGATCGATACCCACATTCTCAAGAACAGCGGGGTCTACCATGCCAGCCCCCAATACTTCCAGCCAGCCGGATCCTTTGCACATGCCACAGCCCTTTCCACGGCAAATGACACAAGCCACATCTACTTCGACGCTAGGCTCCGTAAAGGGGAAGAAACTCGGGCGAAGCCGAATTTGGCTATCCTTGAAGAAGAAGTGATCAAGAAAGTACTGAAGGGTAGCCTTGAGGTGAGCAAAGGAAACCTTTTCATCCACATATAACCCTTCGACCTGGTGAAACACCGGAGAGTGCGAGATGTCCGCATCATGACGAAACACTCGCCCAGGCATGATGACACGCACCGGCGGAGGAAATTGTTCTAAAATATGAATTTGAACATTCGAGGTATGTGTACGAAGAAGCATCGGGGTGACATGCTTCAGGTAGAACGTGTCATGCATGTCTCGGGCAGGATGATCTTTCGCGAAATTAAGGGCGCTGAAATTGTAGTAATCGGTTTCGACTTCAGGTCCCTCAGCCACCATAAAGCCAAGAGGAGCAAAGATTCTCTGAATATCGCGGGTTACCTGGGTAATGGGATGAAGGGTGCCCTTTGGCGTCATGCGGGAGGGAAGGGTATAGTCGACTTTTTCAGCGGCCAGGCGTTGATTGGTTTCGAGCTCATCCAATTCGCGAGCTTTTGTGGAAATGGATTCGACGATGGAATCCTTGAGAGCGTGAATTTGTGGGCCGAGGATTTTTTTCTCCTCGATAGACAGAGTTGATAACTGTTTGAGGAGATCATTGAGTGGAGATTTTTTACCCAGGAACTGAATGCGAATTGATTCAAGATCTTCGTTGCTTTTGCAGGAATGGATTTTGAAAGAAAAGGCTCTCTGGAGTGTCTCTATTTGATCCTTCATGACGCAGTCATTATAAGACCGGTTATTCAATGACACAACCAAAAAAGACGATACAATAATAGTTCGGAAAATGACGATATATCAGACAGGACTGTTAAAGAGGGGGCGATAACATGAACCAAATATCGATTGATGTAACGAAGCTTGCGAACTGGGATAAGGTTTCCAGTGACGGTGCGGTCACTCAAGATGAGATGCTGGATTTGATGAATCAGTGGGCAGATGATACAGATGGAGAAGGTGGCGTCACCACTTATGCGGGCTATATGGGGTCACATGAGGACGAAAATTCTGTAACGTTGGATTTTTCAGCCAGCAAGGTCAATTTGCATATGAGCATGGGTGATAATGACGTACAACTTGATCTCGATGGTACAGCAGCAGGAACTGCAATCGCTTCGGCATATATTATCCCAGATTTTTATTCCAGTTATGATGCCTTTCAAAAGGCAAAGAGCAGCGGGAATATTGGCGATATGACAATGGCGCGTACATACTTTGAGATCAGTGATGAACGTCTCCATGAGAATAATCCGAATTTTGCCACCGAGAATCCAGAGACAAGTAAGGCTATTGAAGCGATGGAGACGAGTATGGATAAAGATATGTCGGAAGTAGTTTCAACGCATATCACGGATTTTGAGAAAAAGTTGACAAGTTTTGATCCGCTAAAGGCGACGCCAGAGGACTTCAAGGCATTCGCCTCACAAATGGCAAATCTGTCATCTGACTATACCTATAATACTACCGATGAGAATAAAGCAAAGATCTCCGACTTATTATCCAAGGCTGTCTTAAAAATGTCCTCCGACTGCCAGGCGGTTCAAGGGAATAAGGTCGAGAATTTTGATAATCAAGCCGACTTTCAATCCGCGAATCTCAAGAAATTCTTTGATACTATTGGCGTTGATGGTGGCATTTCAAAAAGGCAATTTTTGGATATTCATGACAAGATAGTCCGAGGGAGTAATTACGATCAACATGCCGGAGATTATTTAAAGCTAAATGACAATGCCAAAGCAAATGACATTCTGGTTCAAAGCTTATGTGCGAAAGGGAATGAAAGTTATGGGAGCAAGGTTTTGGACGAATCAATGGTTGAACATAAGGATTTTTTGACGGCCTATATGGTGAATGTTTTAAAAGGGAATGGCAATTATAGCGAGGTTTTAGATCTTACAAAAGGCGATACGTTTGATAAAACGTCGCAGGCCATGAGTGCCCTCAACACTGTGTCTACGTATTATAATGACCAAGTCGCGAAGGTCGAAGGTGCTACAAAGGATGTTTTTCAAGCAACATCGAGAAACTGTGCCGTTAATTCAATAAGAATTGGAAAAGAATATTTCTCCGGACTAGAGAAGGATGTAAATATCGGAAATTTGACCATGATAATGGCGGAGGCTAATTTGGCTTTTGAGTTATTGAAATCACAAGATTTAGGAAAAACCGATCGCAAGCTCTATGACGAAATGGATCAGAGCATCAAATCTATGGAAAAGAGTTATGATTCTTATTTTGATAGTTATGCGAAGTAGCGAACTGATGAATTTACTGCTGCGTACAACAACTTTATTAAAGCCAAGACAAGTGGAGGTAATTATTATGAGGTCGGAACTGCTCAAGACGCATTTATGAATGTATATGAAAAGTATAAGAATGAAATTATTCCGAATATAGATGGTAGGAGTACGTTTGACATGGCAGAAAAGGAGCAAAAGATGATGGAAGAGGTTTCTTCCTATCACGTGTGGGTCTAGGAAAAAAGCACTGTGCTCTACTAAAATTTGTTTACGGGTTTTCTTTGCCTTGGTTCCTGGGCTATGTCAAATGGCGCTCACTGCTCAGGACTATGCTTCGCTCGTTTCTGGTTCACCATAAACCAATAATGTGAAAAGTTGAAGGCACGAAAACTCGTGGACTGTATCAAGAGCAAAAAATCCATACCTGAATCTTTTTATAACTTCAATGAAAGTTTAAGATATAAACAAACCATAAAAATAGCATGTTTAAACAAAAATGAAACAACTCTTACGTAAAATAGGAGAGTCAACGTTCATTTAGTTACCCGCGACGTTCTGTAAGCCGCCCCGTTAAATATTTATGCAGAATACTTGAAACGAGTGTTTGGTAAGGGAGTCCCTCCTCAAGGGCTCGAACTTTCAAGGCATCGATATCCCGCTTTGAAACGCGGATATTCATTCGCTGATCTTTTTGCATCGTCATTTTGGCGGTCTTGATGAGTTCTTTTCTTTGCTGTTCAAAATTTCCAACAGGATGCCATTCACCCCGCTCAAGAGTGTCCATTAACTCCTTTTCTTCGTGATCGAGCTTCATTTTGTTCCTCCTTTTAAATAGTGTGCCGTATATTTCCGACTTGGGAAAATTGTTTTCATAAAAAATTCGTCTGAACTTTTGATAACCGGAACCACATAAACGTAGTCGGAGTAGTTCACAAGCAACAGTACCTGATTCTCATATTTAACAGTATTTGGATGATCCAAAAACGCCAACAGTTGCCCCTCTTCAATCGCAACAACAATTTGTTCAAAAGAAACATGTCGATGCAACTTTAACCAAGCATTTTTGTCATCATTCCAGCTGAAAATCATTGCAAAATAACTGTATCACATTGTATGCCGAATAGGCAAGGCATCGCGGCAAAGTTTCGCCGCTTTAATAAGGCAAGAGCAAAAAATCCATGATGTTCTTGTGCAGAATCCCATTGCGGGTAAAAAATCCTGTAGGGTTCATGGACAGGACAAACCGTGGATAGAAGTCATCAATTTTCTCCAAAGGGCTGAATTCTCGTTCGATGGTGTCTTCTGATGCCAGCAGGTAGCAGACTTGAATGTAGATGCGTTGATCCTTTCTCTCTGCGATAAAGTCAATCTCTCTTGTTCCATAAACAAGGCAACGTCAAAGTCGCGACAGATTGAGTTTGCGTAACATCTAACGAGCC
>CAYHOI010000067.1:0-10690 GCA_964358175.1 uncultured Candidatus Marinamargulisbacteria bacterium
GCTATTGTAGTTGCGCTACAATAGTACACCTACAATGCCAAACTTGCAATGCTATCCAGGCCAGCAAAATTGAATTTGCGAGGATTGATTTGCGAGAGAGCGAATGTTTAAAAGTGAGAAATAGCGGGCACAATCGAAATATGGGGGAACGAGGAAATATTCTATTTATCGAAGCAACTGAGTTTGGCCTGATTCAGGCGAAACTGGATGCCCTATTCCAGCAAAAACGATTTCATTATTCGGGAGAGGCTGTTTTTGTTTCCTTTGATGCGAGATATGGGCTGAAGAATATCGGGCTTCTGCGTCAAGATGTTCCCGTGAATCAGTTGAAAAAGGAATTGCAGGATCACATTGGGCATTATGCGAAGGATATTTTATCCTATGAACGCACTACTCGCGCAAAATTCGAGACCAAGCTAAAGAAAGATTTGCCCTATTGCTGGATCTGGTACGAATCACGTCGCGAAAAAGAAAGGTTAACGTGTGAAAAGTATCAGCGACTGATGGCCGAGAAAATGATTTTTACTCGTAGCGCAAGGAATCAGCTGGCGTTCTCATCCACACTGCGGTTGGAAAGTATTGAGCTCCATTCGCTTGAATCCATACCATCCGCGCAATCGTTTCTGGAAGCTTTTTCGGAGTGTTATCAGGCATTTACTCATGAACTAGTTTCGGAAAGCAAACGCCTCCTCTCCATCGTGGGGAACCAGTCGTTGGATGAACGCGCATTGTCTAGCTATACCCCTAGTGATGCACTGAGGGCAATGAATCCACTCTATTTCAATTCCGAGAAGGAGATGTCGAAATGACCGCCCAAATCACCTTTGACGAATCCAAGCAAAAAAGCCTCTTTGGAAACAAGGATGTCGTCAAGGTTACCTTTTCTGTAGACGGAAAATCGAAAGCATTCCAGTTCACAAAAGAAGTCGCAGGCGTTTTGAAGGGGTTTGGCATTTTGGAAGTAGACTCTGGAACCTATAAATTCTCCGATTGGATTGGGGAGAATGACATCAGCACTACCTTTGAAATCGCCGCCAAACAAAACATGCTCGGAAACTCTCACACGTTGGACAAAAGCGAGGCCTTGAAGCTTGCAAGGATGCTAGTCGCCACCAACATGGACAAGGCCTTAAGCCTTCCCCCTGCAACCCTAGGGGCAATCCTGATTGACTACTCCGCTCCGGCGGGGAAGTAGATCCGGCTGACCCAAGTGATCCTAATAAAATGACGTGGCAATCGACTTTTTGGGATGGTTATATACCGCAAAAAACAACTTACGCTGAATACAGCGCGCAGAGAATAAAGAGAGAAGAAGCTCTTGAGGCAAGAAAGAGGAGTGCCCACCTACAAAGCAGATGAGAGGGCTTATGTCCTGAGCATTAACTCAATTTCTGTGGGAGTAAAATTATCGAAATATACTCTACTAAAATTGGTTTTCGGTTTTGATTCGTCTTGGTTCCTGAGCTATGTTGTCGAAGGACGCTCACTTAGCGGGACTAGGCTTCGCTCGTCTCAGCTTCACCGCAAACCAATTCGTGACGAGTATACACAAGGAGGCACGGGAATGATTAAAAAAATAATCTCGCTAAACCAAGGAGAAATGCCTGATTCTTGGAAAAAAGATAAAGATAACTATTTTGATAAGCCTCCAACGTGGTTTGAGTACTGGATCAAGTGGCCAATCGTTGATTTATTTGATGCATTAAGATCAGGGGGGGGTGGAGATGCATTTTCTAGCTCAATTCGGGGGGCAATTTTTCCATGGTGGAGGGGGTAGGTTGGTGACGGGTCGAGTGTTCACTTGATACGCGGTAATTTTTCAAACCAATTGAGGATTTTGGCGGTATCTTTTTTGTAGAATTCATGAGTCATGTTTGGTTCTTCCCAATAGGTCACGGGATAGCCCTTTGCTTCCAGGAAATAGTAGTTCATACGTCCGTTTTGGATCGGTATTTTGTCGTCTTTCATGCCATGAATGAGTAGAATTTGTATTTTTTTCTTGGGATCAGTTTGATACTGGATATGTTCTCCGATGGACGTGAGCACAAGTCCCATAAAGGTCGCAACACCATCGAAATACTCTGGATAAGTAATTCCCAGGAACAAAGCGAAGTGTCCCCCAGCGGATGCGCCGTTGAGGAGAGTTTTCTTGATTCCCAGCTTTTGCTTGAATTGCTGGACAAGGCTCATGACGCGGGCAATGTCTGAGCCTCCCCATCCACTGGGATCGTCTGAGTTGGGTGCCAAAACATAGTATTGTTCTACTTCTGCCTCCTTTTGCCAATTTTCGATAGAGAGTTTGCCCCGCTCGCCAGAACCATGTAGGGCGACGATCATGCGTGCATCAGGTGTCGAGGGAACGAATAAAACGAAGTTGCCACTTCCGACACCATACTCCCAAGTGCTAGAGGCAAAGGTCCAGGCACAAACAAGCAGAAGTCCTGTAAGAAAATTTCGCATGGATGTCAGTGTACCCGATTTTTCTCCCAGTGTCTTGCCCAGGTGAGCTGACGCTTGGCAAAGTGGCGTGTTCCCAGCTTGATCTGCCGGACGGCCTCTTCAAGGGATATCTTTCTCTGAAGATGGGCGATGATTTCCTTGTACCCCAATGCTTGAAGAGAGGGTAGCAGGGGTGAATAGCCCCGATCAAGAAGGGTTTTCACTTCATCAACGAGTCCCTGCTGGATCATCTTGTCTACCCGTTGCTCAATTTGATGGTAGAGCTTCTGACGGTCTTGGGTGAGGATGATGAGTTGAAAGCGTGGATCCATGGTGTTTCGCTTTTTCTGTATGCTTGAGAAGGGGAGCCCTGTTTGCTCGAAGACCTCCAGTGCTCGAAAAATTCTTGGGGCATTATGGGGGTGGATATGCTCTGCACTGAGGGGATCCACCGTGAGGAGCTCTTGGTATAGGGCTGATAGCCCCTCCTCTTGACTTCTTTTTTTGAGGTTGGCTCTGATGGATGGAGAAGCAGGAGTCTCAGGAACCCCATAACCGTAGAGAAGAGACTGAATATAAAGCCCTGTTCCCCCCACGATCAAATAGCGTTTTGAAGAATCCGAAAGAAGAGAATTCACATTCTGTAGAAATAAATGGGTATTCCAGATTTCATCGGGAGACTTGATATCTATGAGATGATGCGGAATGCCTTGTCGCTCTTTCTCAGGGAGCTTGGCTGTTCCAATGTCCATTCCTTGATACACTTGCATGGAATCTGCAGAAATGATCTGAGCGTCAAGTCGATGAGCCCACTCAAGACTGGCTGAAGTCTTTCCAACAGCGGTTGGCCCATAGAGGATAGGAATGAATGGAACAATTGAATCCAAATTAGAGTATGACAGAGAAGCCAGAATAAATTCCAATACAAGGGATTGAGCGACCGGCGTCATGGCTGAGTTGATTAGCCATACTTACCAATTGATCTATTCCTGCGTCATCACGATCTTGATTGTGATGGAAGAGACCCAATGTGGAAACATGGGCATCGGAAGCTAATCGCACAGCATCTTCAAAGGAGGAATGTCCCCATTGTTGACGGGTTTTGTATTCATGTGGCGTAAACTCAGCGTCATGAATAAGTAAATTTGCATTCATACAAAAATCAGAATAGGCGGAATAGGAGAGACCCAGTTCATGTTGATAGCCAAGATTGTTGTCTGTAAGGAAAACAAATCGCCTGGTTCCTTCTTGAATCGAATACCCATATCCCCCATCAGGGTGATTAAGTGGGATCGGTGTGATGATGAGGCTTCCCACCTTAAACGCTTGCAGATCCAGATCATGGTAATCTAATTTGGCCAATATTGCATCAGTGTTAATGGGGAAATAGGGATGTGAAAATATCCCTTTAATGGTTGATTGTATTCCGTTTTTTGGGGTAAATGCATATCCATACATAGCCACCTGAAAGTGGTCTCGATACAGGGGCTTAAAAAAGGGTAGCCCCAGCAGGTGATCCCAATGTGCATGTGTAAAGAGGAGGGTTAAAGCTCTTAGACCGGATTCCACAATTTTGTTCCCGAGGAGGCGAATGCCTGTTCCTGCATCAATGATCACAAGATCCCCAGCGTCGGACTCAACGGTGACGCAGGTGGTGTCTCCTCCGTATTTTAGAAATTGACACCCTGAAACGGCTACCGACCCGCGTGATCCATAGCAAGTCACTTTCACCTGAAAGTCCCCCCATTTCTTGACTGATTAAAATACCTCTCTTCACAAAAAATACGTACACGGTGAGGGAAACACTTCGACAAGCTCAGTGCATCGCTTTGCAAATTTTCATTCACGTTTGTGTGTTGCACACATGACCGTTTCATCGGCTCAAACTCCTGATCTAAAGAGCCTCAGCAATTTGTTCAATGAGCGTTGCCGTGCTTTCCCAGCCTAAACAGGGATCGGTAATGGATCGTCCATACACATTCTCATGAGCTTTTTGGGATCCTTCTTCAATAAAACTCTCAATCATAAAGCCCTTCACTAAGCTCTTCAGAAGAGGGGAGTGCTTGCGGCTACCGAGTACTTCCATGGCGATTCGGGGTTGCTGTGCGAAGAGTTTCCCAGAGTTGGAGTGATTGGTATCAACGATTACTGAAGGGTGCTGGAGCCCTCTTTTCAAATAAAGTTCTGCCAAAATAATCAAATCTTCATAATGATAATTAGGGATATGTTGTCCTTGAGGATTCACCGAACCGCGCAACACACTATGCGCCAAGGGGTTTCCTGTCGTCTTTACTTCCCATCCGTTGTAAGAGAAGATATGTGGAATCTGGGCTGCTTTCACAGAATTGAGCATGACATCGACGTCACCACTGGTTGGATTTTTCATGCCTACCGGAATATTGAGACCACTCACGGTTAATCGGTGTTTCTGGTTCTCAACAGATCGTGCACCGACGGCTACGTAGCTGAGAACGTCTTCAAGGTAAGGAAAATTCTCGGGATAGAGCATTTCGTCTGCCGCAAACAAATGGGTTTCACTCGCAGATCGCACGTGCATTCGCCGGATGGCCTTGAGACCCTCTACCATATTAGGCTCTTCTTGATGCTTGGGTTGATGTGCCATTCCTTTGTAGCCTTCGCCAGTTGTCCGGGGCTTATTCGTGTAAATTCGAGGGATCATAATGAGTCGGTCAGCTACTTTTTCTTGAAGCTTAGCGAGTCGGGAAACATAATCACAAACTGCATCTTCATCGTGCGCAGAACAAGGGCCAATGATGACGACTAAGTGATTGCTATTTCCCACAAAAACCTTAGCAATTCGTTCATCCCACTCACGTTTTATTTTGAGGAGATCCTTCGAGAGGGGAATCTCACTTAAAATTTCCTCAACACTTGGAATGCGGCGGATATATTCAATGCTCACGGTAAAATAACCTTATCAAAATTAATTCCACTTTGCAACGATTTCCTTTATTGCATCCAATACGTCAGCGTTTTCTGGCTCTTTCACCTGAATTTGGCGGAATTCAGCAAGGGAACGTTCCCAGTCGCCTCGATAATAATAGGCGACGGCCTTGTTGTACCTCGCGCTAAGGTTGTCAGGTTCATGCTCCAGAACCTTATCGAAATAGAGGAGTGCTTGCTCAAATTGTTCTTCTTCAATGGCAATGGTTGCCAATTGGAAAAAGGCATGGCTGTTCATCGGTTCAATTCGTAGTACTTGCATGAGGGATTCTTTAGCTTTGTCAGGTCTCTTCTTTTCCAGATAAAAAAGTGCGAGTTGAAAATGTGCCTTCGCATTGTTAGGGTTGATGGTTAGTGCATCTTGTAGCTCAAGCAACGGAATCTCAGTTGCATTCTCTTGGAAGTAAAATGTTTCAATGTGCTGGAGCCGTTGCTTCACCAAAAAGTTCTTTCGTTTAAGAATAGCTTGAAGGATCGGCTTGCTAAGATTAACTTCGGGGAGACCGTACCAGTGAAGCTTTCGCCCGCAGTAGGGGCAAAAATTTCTTCGAATAGCCATCTTTTCTGAGACCAGCTTCTTGCAGTGGGTACAGTACATTACTCAGGATCAGTGTAACATATATCGTCTCTTTCACAACCCGCTTTTTTTTGATATAGTATTGACGATTCAGTGATAAGTGAAGGGATTGAGCATGAAAAAGGCATTTACCTTGATTGAGTTATTGATTGTCATTACAGTGATCGCGATTTTGGCTGGCATTTTAGTGCCGTCGTTTCGTAGTTATCAAAATGAGGCATGGCATGTTAAGGCCGAGGGCGATATCAGTTCACTTCAGCTTGCTGTTGAGTCCTTTTTTAGACAAAATGACAATCGGTTCCCTGATGGTCTTGGGGAGTTGATTACGGTTTCACCCCGCTATATTCCCAATCTGCCCAAAGATCCCTATCGGACAAATGGTGTTAACTATGGCTACGAAATCGTTACCAAAAAACCGGGTAGCGAAACTTTTTATGTGCTCTACTCGAATGGAACCAATCACGTTCGGGATTGGAAATGGGATGAAAAAGAGGGATCCGTTATTTTAAGTGATAAGAGTGATGATGTCGTTTTCACCAATGCGATGATTGGATCGTTAGCCGAAGCCAAATAAGGAGGACTCACAGAATGGATAATGAAATATTGTCTTGTAAGCATGGATTGATTAAGCAGACCTGTTTGTATTGTAAAGAATTGGATGACGCAGTCGTCATTAGCGAGAAAGAGATATCTGTTTCTCAGAAGAATTGGCAAAGCAGTTCATTTTTTGATAATTCAGCTCATAATTCTTCAGTTGGTGATCTGGAATATGATATCGATGATGATTTTGTGGATGTTGATTTTGACAACGACAGCGAGTAGTGCAGGATCTCGTTAAAAAACAAACGCTGACCTTTGGATACCCCCCGGATGAACTCCAACTTGAGAGCGGGAGAACACTTGGGCCCATTACCCTAGCATACGAGACTTATGGAACCCTGAACGCCAGAGGGGATAATGCGATTATGGTGTGTACCGGACTGACCGCAGACTCTCATGCGGCGGGCAAGTATTCACTTAGGGATCAGTACCCCGGTTGGTGGGACAGCTTGATCGGATCAGGCAAAGCGTTCGACACGGATCGCTATTTTGTCATCTGTGCGAATATGCTGGGGGGATGCATGGGTTCCACAGGCCCCTCATCAATTTATCCCATAACCGGAAAACCTTATGGGATGCTTTTCCCTGTTATTACGGTTACGGATATGGTTCATGCACAGAAGAAATTATTGGATCATCTGGGGGTTGTAGAACTATTTTGTGTAACAGGTGGATCGCTTGGAGGTATGCAAGCCCTTGAGTGGTCGTTTTTATACCCATCCTATGTTCGCAGTATAATTCCGATAGCCTGTTCTGCGCATCTCTCTGCTCAGGGTATTGCCTTTAATGAAATAGGACGACAAACCATTATGGCGGATCCCTTTTGGAATAATGGGGATTATTATCTGAACAAGCCCCCTGTTTACGGACTGGCTATTGCGAGAATGATTGGCCATATTACCTATTTGAGTGAAGAGAAACTTCAGCAACGTTTCGGTCGAAAAATGGTTCAACCAGATGTTATTCGAGAAGAACAGGCGGATCAGTTTGAAATTGAAAGCTATTTGCATTATAAGGGGCATACTTTTGTGGAGCGCTTTGATGCCAACTCCTATTTGTACCTTACGAGGGCTTTGGATTTGTATGATTTACTCAGGGGACAGGATTTTGAATCAGGGCTTGCATCTATTCGAACCCCAAGCCTCTTTATTGCCATGACGTCCGACTGGCTTTTCCCTGCAGTTGAAACAAAGAAACTTCAAGAGACACTTGAGAAACAGGGGAAGCAATCCCTTTACCGTGAGGTTAAGTCTATTCACGGGCATGACGGGTTTCTGATTGAATATGATGCAATGACCCCGATGATCAAGGAATTCCTGGATTCGATGACGTAGGTATGCTCGTCGTATATATAGGATTTACAAAGAAGCGGGGACAGAATTGAATCCTGTCCCTACCTGACTTCGTATTTGTAACTATCCCAGTTATAGAGATCCGCGATATAGAGTTGGCCTACTTTTGAGTTGTAGAAAACGGCAGCCATCTCGGCGCGACTGATACTCTTTTGCGGCTGGAATGTTCCATCGGCGTATCCTTCAATGAGACCATTATCGACACCCGTTTCAACGAAGCGGCTGAACTCTGATCCAGCTGGAACATCCCTGAATCGTGACTTTGTGGTTGTTACTGGAACCTTTAGGTCATCCGCTTTGACCATTGAGATGACGATGTCCCGACGGATGGAAGGTTTTTCCGGGGCGAATTTTTGTTGAGAATATCCAGAAACGAGACCTGCATTGTACGCAGAGATAATATAGGGTGAAGCCCAGTGTTTGCGAATATCTACAAAGGTAGACTTGGTTGTCTTTTCGGGGATCGGCAGGTTTTTCGATCGAACCAGCATTGTGGAAAATTCGCCACGTTTTATACGCTCATGGGGATGAAAAAGTCTGTCCGGAAAACCATGAATAACCTTCGCCGTTGCGAGCTCCTCGATATACTTCCGTGCCCAGTTCTTCCCTGAAACATCGGAGAACGATGCTAGGTAAAGGATGCGTTTATCTGTAAATCCAAGGACTTTATCTTTCTGATCGTAGGCGGTCAACCGAACGACATGTTTTCCGAAGTCAGTCAGTGTCACCTCAGAGGAAAAATGTCCGTTGATCGGTTTGACAACAAATTCATTTACTTTCAGATACGCAACATCAGGAAGCACAGATCCAGTGAACTTATGGGTCTTTTTATAGGTAATCAGTTTATCAAACGTGCCATCAACATTGATATAGGAAATTACGCGAGACACTTCAGGTTCTTCAGATTTTTTTGCGGGAAGAATGTCAATGAGCATTGATAAATAGTGACTATTGTTGGCATTGATGTTGTCAGGATCTATTTCGTAGGCATAATCGAAACGAAGACCTTGGTAATTTACGCCTAGACCAAGTGCATATTTGAGAACTTGTCTTGTTGAGGTGCCGCTTGACGCCTCG
Organism: uncultured Candidatus Marinamargulisbacteria bacterium; assembly: GCA_964358175.1. Lineage (GTDB taxonomy): Bacteria > Margulisbacteria > Riflemargulisbacteria > GWF2-35-9 > GWF2-35-9 > CAYHOI01. The sequence goes on from CAYHOI010000067.1 coordinate 9,010, forward strand.
TCAATCAAGGATAGTCCTCCCCTTAGGCTTAGGAGATTATTAGGTCGATACTCAACCCCGAATCTGGGCGACAACGATCCGTATGCGCTTATGAGGTCAGCTTGGGCAACCACATCGATGGATTGTCCGTCTAAATAGAGGAGGCTATCTTGGTTGCTTCCAGCCAGCCGATAGCAAGCTCCAGCACTCATGCCATATTCCATGTTGCTGACATGACTAGTACCCCAATTCATTCCCGTGGGCAAGAAATTGTGGTACACGAGGGAAAGCTTTAATGCCCGATTGAATCGATAGAGTATTCCAAAGTCAGCGTTGAAGCCACTGCTGTTGTAGGCCATTGCGCCAGAAGTGTTTTCTGCAGACAGCTTCCCCGTGAGTCCCACGGCGAGGGAGTTTTCTCTTGTAAAGGGGGTTTGAACAAGGGATGCGATGGCCACGGCACCCATTGCGTTGGCATACTCTGAGGATCCAGTGCCGATGATGCGGCCTGACAGGAGGTCTCGGCCTGTTGAAGATATTCCGGTTACGCCAGAATACTGTCCGCCCAATCCGATAACAATATTACTCAGAGGGATCACGGCAACGCCATTAAGGCTAAATATTGAGTCGAGTGCTGAATTTTGCATAACACCGAGCTGAAGATTTGAGATCTGAACCAAACCAGCTGGATTTGAAAAAAGGGCAGATGCATCATCTGCTAAAGCAGAATAGGCATTCCCCAGAGCTATTGACCGGGCACTTAATCTTGCCATCGATGGGTCGGTTGTAAAATCACCCAGGGAGAGACTTCCTAAAAGAAAAAGTCCTATTAATATTTGTAAACGATTCATAATCCTCACCTCCTACCGAATGACTAAAAACTTTCCTGTTCCGATAACACTCTTATCTGAAACCACCCTGACAATATAGACGCCATTTGCCCACTTTTGGCCAAAGGCATCAGTTCCGCTGACAGATACTTCATTGTAGCCGGCTTGTCCGGCGAAAGAAGGTCTGCTGAGAAGCTTCCCCGCAATGTTGTAGATATATACAGTAATGGTGCCGGCCTGGTTCAGTTCGTAAGCCAGCGTAAGATTTCCAAGGTCTGGATTGTACGGGGTAGGATAAGGCAGTATCGTTGTGCCAGATTTGAGAGCCATTGCGTCCCCAGTATTGGCTACTTTTAGAACCCATGACTGTTCGGCAGAAGTATTGCCGGCCCAATCAGTTGCTGAAACTTTTAGCAGATTATTGCCAGCGGATAACGTTACGACGAAAGAGACAGCGTTATCGGTCGCGGGAACAGTGAACGTTGCCGACTGAGTGATCGTCCCGCTAACATTAAGCGTACCGATCAGACTGCTCGAAACAAGGCCTGTGCGAACATAAGCTGTCAACGTAATGACTCGGCTGACATAATCATTGTTGGCGAGCTTTGTCGAACCAGAAAATAAGTTTCCGCTGACATCAAACATGCCGGACAGTAACCCGCCACCACCAGACTGATTTACTTTTGAAAATTGATTCACCACCGCAGAATAATTGCCAGCTGAATCAAAAGCAAAGAGACTGTAATAGTAGGCTTGATCCAGGGTCACACTGGTGTCGGTGTACTGAGACGCCAACCCGCTAAATACGATGGTTCCGTCTGTTGGGGTTGTTGCGTAACGATCTGTTCTTCGGGTAATCATTGTTCCCGCAT
>CAYHOI010000068.1:0-10529 GCA_964358175.1 uncultured Candidatus Marinamargulisbacteria bacterium
GGGGTGGGTGAGGCGGCAATTTGGAGCAACAAAAGTTATAATTAGAATTGCTGGCACTATGAACTATAACTCGATATGACCTATTACCTCTCTGAGCCTTCGCAGAGTTACGTGAGTGTATAGTTGAGTGGTTTGTAGGCTGGCGTGGCCGAGGAGTTCCTGAACGACTCGAAGATCCGCTCCGTTACTCAGGAGGGTCGTTGCGAAGGAATGTCTCAGTACGTGCGGTGTAAGTGCCTTGCCGGTCAAGCGACTCAATCGTTCAAAAAGCCTCTGCACAGATCGTGAGGTAAGCCGCTGCCCACGCTGACTTAAGAATAACGCTTTCTCGCGAGCTTTTTTGGCATATTGACTTCGTTCTCGCACGAGGTACTCTTCGGTGGCCTTCTGGGCCTGATCGCCTACTATGACAATTCGTTCCTTCTCGCGCTTACCGATCACACGGATCTCACGCTTTGAAGCATCGATATCCGATACATTGAGTTGAACGAGTTCAGACACTCGAAGCCCCGTTGAGTAAAGCAGTCGAAGGATGGCAGTATCTCGATGAAAATGGGGATCTTCCCCTTTAAGCATCTCAAATAGTTTTGTAATTTCTGCGTCTTCGAGAAAGACTGGCAAGGTCTTATTTAATTTGGGAACCTCCAACGTTTGAAAAGGATCCTGAAAAATTCTGCCAGTTCGTAGCAGATAGGTCCAGCAGCTTTTAAGTGCTGAAATCTTGCGCGAAATTGACCGGCGAGCAAGACGATGCCTCTGCAGGAAACAGATATATGCACCGATTTCGTTCTCGCCCAATTGCTCCAATTGAAGATAATTGTGCCCGGCACAGTAGACAAGAAATTGTCGAAGATCTCTGCGGTATCCATCAATAGTATGAAACGAGTATCCCCGCTGAAGATTCAGATAATTTAAAAAATCCTCAACCGGTTTTTCCAATCGCTACAACAGGTTGTACTGTTCTCTTTGTCGCTGATTCAGAGGTTGTTTTTCCTTGCGTTCTTCCAGCCAGATTTCGCGTTCTTTGTCTCTTAGATCAAGATGAACATGATTCTCCTGGGGAATAAACCCAATCCCTGTTACTTCTGGAAGACTCTCCACTTCCTTAAAAACATCTGAAAGAGGGACATTGTCGATGGAGATATCCACTGCCTTCCCAAGATGATGATAGTCTTTGGCATTTCCAAACAACACCTTGGCTTGCCCCTCACACAAGTAAGCACGATGAATTTTGATCGGCTGCTTAAACTTTGCACCCAAATGCTCCAGAATCCCGATAATACCCAAAGACATACGAAATTCGTTATTACAATTACCACAGAGACAAGAGAAATCTTCTCGTGAAAAGTTATCGCTTATTTTTCTGCTCATGGAAGATATTGTATCATGCTTCGAGGGGCAGTGTGTTAACCTTCTGAACTTGCTGACTGTTGAAGCCTTCGCTCATAGATAACCTTCGACATAGCACCTACTAAGACGCTTCCAAAATGGTTTGAGGGTAGATTTCTGCAAAAAATAGAAAGAATATAGGGTCTCTCTCCCATGATGATTCCAACATCATTTCGAACGAAATCAAGCGATCCCGTTTTGTTGGCAATAATAACATCCCGAGGCAAGAATCTTGCAATGCCCCACTTGTGATGCTGACGTTTCATAATCTCTAACATCTCCGCAGAGGCTTTTTGCGATATCACTTGCCCGCGATATATCTTATCCATAACCAAAAGCATATCCTCTGGAGTGGTGAGGTTGAACCGTCCTGGCTTTTTGCACAACATGGTGGGATCTTTTATAACGGTACGCCGCATCCCTATTTTGTTCATATAGGCATTGATGCTGTACATGCCAAGCTTCTCTATGAGCATGTTTGTTGCGGTGTTGTCACTGTTCGTAATCATTTCCTCGACGAGTTTTCGCACCGTAAATCGCGAACCCTCTCTCGCATACTGTATGCTCCCAGCACCTGGTATTTTGTTATGAAAACGAAGAGTCAGCAGGTCATCCATAGATAGCTCACCTTCGTCAATCTGGTGAAACGCCTCGACCATCACAGGAATCTTTATCACGCTTGCGGGATTGAAGGGTTGTCTTCCATTCACCGAAAAAGTTTCCCCGGTGATCAGATCCTTCAACGAAATCCCGATAATCCCCCCTGGCAAAGCATACTTAGCGACTTGTTTATCGAGGTCACTCACGACGTCCTGTACCCATTGGGGATGTTTTCGTAACAAACTAGGATCAAGCTCAAGTGCCATTGCAAGGCTAACGCTTAGCATGATAACGAGTAAGAGTATTGGTTTCTTTAAAATATGCATTAACTTTTTCCTGTACGATCCTCATTATACTGAGAATTTTTTTGAAATCAAATCTCCCGAATAATGACGACCAGAATTACGCCACGTCTACCTGATACAAATACTTCTGAAATCCAATAAAAAAGTCTCGTATCTTTTCAACGCCACCTAGAATAGCAGACGCATCACTGAGGGCGTGATATTTTAACTCTAGAAGGCTCGGCAACTTTTCTTGGTCAAGTTCATCAATACCTGTTTCGATATATTTTGAAAGGACAAACTCAATGAATTCGCGCTGTTGTTCATCTAATCCTAAAAGGATTGATGGTTTTGCCGCTGCAACACGCTCTTCACGAGTAATCGGTTTAGCAGCATAAGCAACGAACTCTAGTACATCAAACAGGTCGCTCTTTTCAGCATTTATTAACTTCTGTAATGAGAGCAATTGTTCTTTCTCATAACCAGCGTCCGATAACTGTTCAAGAAAAGCCTTTCTAGTAATTGGATTTGCCCATAACTTACGGAATTGCTCTTCGTCTTTAAAAAAGTTTGGCAATGTACCATATAGGCTTTTCAAAAACTCTTCAACTGACATCGGGTTTCCATCGGCACTATAGAAAAGTGTCGATACCATGTACTGGATTTCTCTCCAGTTCCCTTCATCATTAGCACCACCTCGATGACACTCGTCAATAATAATAAAATCAAAAAAGTCGGCCGGGTATTGTCCAAAGTAGGGAGTGTTATTTGCCCCACTCATAAAGGTCTGAAAAATGGTAAAGAAAATACTCCCATTGGTTGGCACTTTGCCGTTTTTATTAATTTCCTTGGGGCTTATCCGTACAAGCGCGTCTTCAGGGAAAGCCGAGAATGCGTTAAATGCTTGATTTGCTAATATGTTGCGGTCAGCTAAAAACAATATGCGCGGTCGACGACTTCCATCACGCTTCAGGTTCCAGCGAGATTGGAAGAGTTTCCATGCAATTTGAAAAGCTATAAAGGTTTTGCCCGTTCCTGTCGCGAGTGTCAGCAGGACACGTTGTTTTTGCTTTGCAATGGCAAGCATCGTATTGTTTACGGCGATTTCTTGATAGTACCTTGCGCCTTTGCTTCCTCCGACATCCTCAAAAGGGACTTTATCAAACTGGTCGCGCCAGTGGTTTTGATCGGAGAAGGTTTTATTCCACAATTCGTCGGGAGAGGAAAACGCGGACACAAGGCCTTCGGTTCCAGTCTTCATGCAGATTTGATAAATTTCTCTGCCATTACTAGAATAGGTTGTCTCAAGTTGAAGTTTCACCGCATAGTTTTTGGCTTGTGCCACACCTTCGCTAACAGGAAGATTGTCACTTTTCGCCTCTATCACCGCCAGTTTTCGGTTGTGGTAGACCAGTACATAGTCGGCAATAAGTGGCTTGGCTCGTCCACCTGTTTGGATACGGCCTGCGGTGAGATTATATTCTCTAAGAACTTTGGAACCTTCAATAATGCCCCAACCAGCAGCCTTGAGCTTTGGGTCAATCAGTTCGGCACGTGTTTCAGCTTCATTCATGGTTGTAGTGGCTTGCCTTTTTCTAGTTGTTTCTTTGTTCCTTCAGCCAATTGTTTATAGTTTTCTTTGGTTGATACTTTCGTTCCAGATTTCTTTTCCAGTTCGCGTCGAGCGTTACCAGCGATAGTGCCACCCTCTCTGGCCGCTTTTTTGTTTTCGCCAAAACCTTCTGCGTCTTTTTTTCGAGCAATCTCCGTGGTAGACGCTTCTCCAAGCATGGTAAAGATCAATTCCAAATCGGTCATATGGTCGCGTAGATTGTCCTTTGGATTCTCAAGTTCCTTAAACTGCTTGTACTCGGATGGGGTCATATCAAAGGTGCCTCGGCTAATTTCAGCGGTCAAAATCGAGTATTCTTTCTGATCTTTGACACCCCGTTTTTTCCATTCTTCGGTTAGCTCATCACGGACAGCGATCCCGCGCACACGCTTTTCGATCCATTCGTCGCTATAACCCTTTTTCTTGTATAACTCGCGCATACGTTTAGCGGCAAGTTCGGGATTTTCAATCTCTTCCAACCGTTCATATCCCACCTGAGCTAGCCAACGCTTAAAAGGTTCTGCTTTTGGCGAGGGGACAGACTGGATAAGCCGAAGGATGCCAGAAGTATTCCAACATTGAAGCATTTGCCTGCCGCCCGCTGTGTCAAACTCTAATCCAAGGGGGGGGACAAGTTGTCCCCCCCCCTTAAAAGCATCGCTCAGAGATTCATCTCGTTTACGCAATTTCTTTAAATAATCAGACGGATTCACTGAGTCGGTAAGTATGGCAATTACGTCCACAATAACAAACCACCAATCGTCGTTAAGTAGCGTTCGTCTTACATTTTTCTGCTCAAATAAAACGATTTTACTCATGTACACATCTCCTTTTGTCGGTCACTTCGAGAGCCTCAGTGACCGTAACATCTTCGGTGGCTAAGGCTCTCGAAGCCACACCCTTTGTTAGCTCCCCCGCAAATGCCTTCTGCAATAGCGACTTTTTTAGCTCCTCAAGGTCAGCCAGCTTTTGTTGATAGAGAGCATCCAGTTTTTGTGTTTCGACAGAGAGAGTATCCAGCTTAGCCGCAATGACTTTCTGCTCATCTAGAGTTGGCAACGGAATAGGATAAGTTTTCAATTTTGTTCCATTGATATTTGCTTGATTAACACTCGAAATAACAACAGTCTTTCCATATTCCTTTGCCACAGGGCTATTTAAATAGTAATTTAAATAATCTGCATCTAATAAAGATTCTTTCCTGTGTAATCGAATCAAATATCCTGCAAAAATTGCAGGCATTTCTCCTTTATAAATCGCTGTTTTTCCAACTAACTCAGGACTGTTGGTTCTATTAAATAAAACATCATTGTATTTAAGCAAATACTGCTTATTATCTTCCGTATTATCGGAATAAACTAAATCATCCCAAGCAAATCTCCCATTTTGTATATTTCCCATTCGCAACACTGGAACGGCTCCAACAGTGTTTGATTTTGTCGAAGAGCCATATTCTACCCTATCACATACATCACCCGGTGTTTTCCATTCCCACTTTTTATCATTTAGTACACTTAAAAAATACGATTCAAACACCTCACGGGCATTCTTAAGGTTTTTTTCAGCATTTTCTTTTGCCTTGGCGATCGTGGCAAATGCTTCATCGAGGATGGCAACGATGCGCTGTTGTTCGGGGAGGGATTCGGGGAATGATATTAACTGGCTTCTTACCTCATTGTCAGTTACAGCTGGATAACTGGCTCCTTTTTGCAATTTTTCCATTTTCACGGTAAAATCATCCGTTTGAAGGAAATAAAATATTAATTTATTCTCAAGTTCTTGTTTTGGCCTTAGGACAAAGTAGCCAGTACTGCAAACTTCTTCATTAAATTCATTAGGAATTATCGCGATTCTTCTTAATGTTGGTCGAATCGTTGCAAAGATGATGTCCCCAGTTCTGACCAGTTTTCTGGCTCGACTTGGAGCATCTTTTCCCTTTATTGTATTTGTATTTTCAATAGCAAGATTTTCTCTGTTAATACTGGAAACATCAATATACACAAAATCTCTCGTTGGCTCCTTTAGAGGATTTATTGTTTCTGTTTTTTGGAGAACTTCCCCAAGTTTTTTAGTTTGCCAGTTGGGTGGGTTCAGTGACTTCATTTCTTCCCACAGGTTTGAGAGAAATTCTTATCTTCTCTTGTAAAATACTTATTTCCCTCAATATCCTTATAGGAAATATAGATACAGTTTTTTGATCTTACTGTGCTAAATTTCCTCTCATCGTAGACTGCATAAAGTAACCCTCCAACGTTCATCCAACCCCAGTTTGGATTGAAAATAATGGTTTCGTTGCTCGGATTGCTTGTCCGTTTTGAAATGTCATTCCCAAATAGGAGTGGGTATTTCTTTTGATCGATGACGACGTATCCCTTGATGTCCTTAGCAATATTTTTTTGGATTGTAAATTGTAACGCTTGTCCCGAGATTAGATTGTTATTTTTGACTCGACCAATGTCCCCCCATTTCTCTAAATACCCAGACCTCAGAATTATTGGACGAAGATTGGCTTCAACGGTTTGATTGGCTATTCTATTTGTATCAATGGCATACCATACCAGAACAACCAGAGTAATAAGGGGAATAGCCCGATGGAAGAAGCAATAAACAATTGAATTTTTCTTAACCACAGCATTCTCCAGTTATTTTTTAGAAGTTTCCGCCAGCGGCAAATAATTCTCGCCCGTCACGACTTTCTTGCCCGTCTTTTCTTCCAGTTCAAGGCGTGCTTTTTTGGCAATGCTGCCGCCCGTTTTGCTGGCAACCTTATTCTCAGCCATCCCCGTGGCATCCATCGTTTCAGCGATTTGACGGGTAGACAGTTCAGCCAAGGCGGTGAAAATAAGCTCGGCTTCGTTCATGTGGTCACGTAGATTCTGCGTTTTCAGCCCTTTGATGGACTTATGTTGTTTAACGGTCATATCTGACCATTCCTGATGGATGATATTCGTCAGAATCGCATATTCTTGGCCTTCTTTGATGTTGTGTTCTTTCCAATAGTCAGTAAGTTTGCTACGGGTCTCTTGCCCCGTCATTCGTTGTTGTATCCACTTCTCACTGCGACCATGTTTTTGCCAAGTTTCCCTCGCACGATCAAGTGACAATGCAGGATCAACCATTTCTTGCATCCGCTCATAGCCAACTTTGGCCAACCACAACTTTATTGGCTCAGCTTTGGGGCTAGGAACTGACTGAATGAGGCGCAAAAGGGTTTCGGCACTGGCGACATCCGTTTTGTAATATTTGCCATCTGCTGATTGTAACTTCAGTTTGTCACATTTTGTGACAGACTCACTTTCTTCTTTTTTGAGACGACTTTTAAGGGTAGTCCAATAACTTTGTGCCTTCTTGAAATCCTTCTGTTCAAGGAGCACGGCGATAATATCAATAACCGAGAAAAACCAGGTTTCCGTTTTTTCATCATAAATTCGTCGAATTTTGAAGTCTTCAAAGACCGCCAGTGTGTTCGTCATACTAACCTCCCGATACTTTTTATTATTTCGGTAGCTTCCTCATCCAACCGCTTCATTTCATCCAAGATTTCTTTGGGTTCTCGAAGAGCAACATCGTCTTTTTTGTTCGGATTCTTCACCGACAAATCGAAGTTATCTCCGGCTTCGAGAACCTCAGCCATCGATACATTCCATGAATTTGGAGTTTCCGGCCCACTGGACGCTGAGGCTCTCGAAGCGTGCAACTCCACAAATTCAGCCAGATCGCTCTCGTTTAGGGGGTTGGTCTTGCCTAGATTACGATCGAGATTGAGCTGATAGAACCAGACTTTCTGTGTTGGCGTGCCTTTCTCAAAGAACAGCACTACCGTTTTAACCCCTGCGCCCGTAAACGTGCCCCCCGGCAGGTCTAAAACAGTGTGAAGATTGCAGCTTTCTAGCAGTAGTCTGCGCAAACTTACCGAAGCGTTATCTGTGTTCGATAAAAACGTATTCTTGATGACCACGCCACCACGACCACCAGCTTTAAGAATTTTTATAAAATGCTGAAGGAATAGGAACGCCGTTTCGCCCGTCTTGATAGGGAAATTTTGCTGTACTTCGACTCGCTCTTTTCCACCGAAAGGAGGATTCGCCAGCACAATATCATAACGGTCTTTTTCCTGAATATCAGACAAATTCTCGGCCAGTGTATTGGTGTGAACAATATTTGGGGCTTCAATACCATGAAGAATCATATTCATAATGCCAATAATATAAGCTAGAGACTTCTTTTCCTTGCCGTAGAAGGTGTTCTTCTGAAGGATTTCACTTTCGGTTGTCGTTAGATTCTTAGACGCTTTCATATACTCAAACGCTTCGACCAAGAACCCCGCAGAACCTACAGCCCCATCATAAACTTTGTTCCCAATTTTTGGAGCAACAACTTTGACGATGGTTTTAATTAGAGGTCGGGGTGTGTAATATTCGCCACCATTACGGCCAGCATTGCCCATGTTCTGAATCTTGCCTTCGTAGAGGTGAGACATCTCATGTTTTTCTGCATGAGAGCGGAAGCGAAGTTCGTCAATTCGGTTGATGACCTCACGGAGATTATAGCCACTTTGAAGTCTATTCTTGAGTTCGCTAAATATCTCGCCGATCTTATATTCAATGGTGTCGGGGCTCAAAGCATCCGTTTTAAACTTCTTCAAATAGGGGAACAATTTCTGATCCACAAAGTCTTTCAAGTCGTCACCTGTAAGTGCCTTATGGTGGTCCAGTTCGACTCCGCTCACTGACCCACTTTTTGTTTTTTTTGGAGCAGCCCATACGTCCCATTTGTATTCTGGGGCAATGATTGGCGAATAAGACTTCCCAGAAAGTTCTGCCGACGTTTTTCTGTCCTTCTCGAAGTCGTCTAAATATTTGAGAAATAGAATCCAAGATGTCTGCTCAACATAATCCAGCTCACTTGAACAACCAGCATCCTTATGAAGAATGTCATCAATGTTTTTGAAGGTTTGTTCAAACATGACTGTATTGTATCAGAAAGAATGAATTATTCTTATCTCCCGAATCAAATCATCTAAAACCTGACCGATGAGAACCCCTATAATTGGACAGTGTAAAGAGATATGATTTGACACGTCTCCCGAGATGCCCAACTATGATACAATTTGCGAAGCATGAGTTTCCTTGGAAAAACAACCCATTTACCGAAAATGACATGGATCGGCACAGGTCGATTACTCGATCTGGCATCGTTTGTTAAAAGCAAAGGGCCTGGCCTTCTTGTGCATGGGGCTTCCCTTCGAAAGAAGCCCGTTTTCAAGGAGTTACAGAAACGTGTAGAGCCAAAGGGCTTCTTCTATCCCTACCCGGGCGGTGAGCCAACCCTGGAACATATTCGACATTTAATCCACTATGCCAAGAAAAAGAAAACCTTGTGGATGGCTGCAATCGGCGGTGGCTCTATTCTCGATGTCACCAAAGCTTCTGCAGGACTTTATCGGGCAGAGCAAGATCCCGAAGCCTATCAACTGGGTGCCATTCCCGAAAGAACGGGTCTTCCGTTCTATGCGATTCCAACTACTGCAGGTTCCGGCTCCGAGGCAACCATCAACGCTGTGATAACCAACGAAAAAACGAAAGACAAGCGATCCATTAGACAGAGCTCCTTTATGGCGGATCTGGTCATTCTGGATGCCAGCCTCTTGGCAGGTTGCTCGGCTGAACAGATTGCTTGGTCAGGACTGGATGCGTTGACGCAAAGCATCGAATCCTATGTCTCTCGTGGGGCTACTCCTTTTACAAGAGGAATGGCTTTTCAAGCGTTAACACGGATTCTTGAGTCTCTTCCCATGGTCTACCGTGATACGTTAACAAAAACGAACCTCGATATGGCTCAAGCAGAGGCTCTTCTTGAAGCCAGCTATATGGCAGGGGTGGCCTTTACCAATTCAGGGCTTGGTATTGTCCATGGCATCGCCCATCCGCTTGGGGCCTATTTTGGCGTTCCTCACGGACTTGTCTGTGCACTGTGTTTACCCCTTGCGATAGAGCTAAATCATGCCGCGATGGAGCCAGCCTATACACTGTTTTCGCAAACCATTGGTGGCGATTTGTTGGAGCGCATAAAGGGACTCCTTATCGCGATGAAAGTGCCCAATGTTTTCTTGGGTCGTTCACAAGACCATCATGAGAAAATTATTCATTATACCCTTGAATCTGGCTCAAGCACCATGAATCCAAAGACCATTGAGCGTGCGGATGTTGAGTGGATGCTGGGGAAATTATTCGAACCAGCGTAAGTCGATCTGGAAAAAAGTAGTTGGAGATTAAGGGGCGAACAGTCTATAATGTCTCGACTGCAGAAGCAATCGCATGGCCCCATCGTCTAGCGGTTAGGACGCCAGCCTCTCACGTTGGTAGCACGGGTTCGATTCCCGTTGGGGCTACCAGTTATCGCAAGATTCCTCACTTCGTTCGTCATTGTGCGATAACTGTCGCGCCATAGCCGTGGCGACGGCGGACATCTATACAATATTTGGCTTTATATCTCAACTTGGCTAATTGAAAGGATTCCAATGATTTCAACACTGAAAACCTATCCTTAGACGTGTACGTTTGAGAATAGCACAGTTGTTTGAACATTCAGCGGATTTTACCCCCTAGGCCATGAGCTGTAAGCCAGTAGCGACGCTGGTTAGG
>CAYHOI010000069.1:0-10390 GCA_964358175.1 uncultured Candidatus Marinamargulisbacteria bacterium
AAGTATCGATAATCTGTTTAGCGCGAATAGTCAGGAGTTCTGGGCTCCCCGGACCCGCTCCAACCAGAAAAACTTTTCCCATTTCAGACATTCTCAAAAACATCCTTTATTCGATTCCGCCAGGTAATTGCTTGCCGAATATCTGTCCCCCCGGAGGAAACTGCAACCGTCATCGCTCCTGATTGATAGATTGCCGGAGAAATAAAGTCACAATGCGTCGGATCATCAACCGTATTGACGAGAAGATGACGATGGTGTGCATCCTGGCGTATACATTGGTTGAGATACGAGTCATCGGTACAGGCATACACAATATCCTTGTCAGTGAAAACAGTCGGCGTGTAAGTTTGTTCAATACAGATCACGCCGAGATCGCGAATCTCCGGAAGGATTTGTGGTGCTATAACCGTAACGCGGTCTGTAAACTGTAGGATAGACTTCGTTTTTGTAAGAGCCACCTTTCCGCCTCCTACAATCAAAATTCGTTTATCAGAGATATCCAAGAAGAGAGGAAGATAGAATCGAGTCATGATTGTTTATCCCTTTTTGTTAAGCTACGTTCTCGTCATCCCGTATGCATACATAAGATAACATAAATTTTCCCCCAGCATAACTCCAACTCTTAAAAAAGTATACTCTTGTGAATAGGGTCGACTTATTCTGAAATTTCATGTCTAATTCATTATCAATATTTCCCTTACCGTAGACCTCAAAAAACGTCTCAGTTCCTACGTCTTAAATCTGGAAATCCAGAAAGATCTCTTTTTCGCGAAGTCGTTTGACCATGAGCGCGACATTACGGTCATCGCTTTTGGTGGTATCGATTATTCCATCCACCTCAAAGGTATTGAAATCATTCGGCCCCACATTGAAGACCATGATCTCGAAAGGTTCATTCAGAAGCTTCAGTTTTTGAATATCATCATCATCCATTTCTGAGATGGTGGTAATAAAGATGAGCCCTGATTCCGTCATGATACGCGCGAGCTCACCCAGTCGCTGAATCTGATTCTCACGCTCAAACGTATCATCGGGCGCTTCGCTGCCTATACCCTGAGCCAAACTGGAGACACCCAGATAATAAGCATAATAATTCTCACGAAACAGTTCTCGTTCCAAAGCTTTCGCCAGGCGACGTTTGCCAATACCTCGCTTACCCGTGATCAGCACGAATTTTGCCCGATGTTTATAGCGATCAATTCTCTCCTCTGTAGAAATAGAGCTTTTATCCCAGGCGAGCTCACGGGCACGAACATGCTCCTTGACCAGAGAGGTCTGATCCGATACCGCCTCAGAAATAATCCCGCCCCCGGCAATCTCGTAATGATCCACCATGACAAAACGCCCCATCGATTCGATCGTTGAAACCGAATCAAATGCAATCGGCTTGGCCGTCTCAAAAATACACTCGGCCACATCATGGCGATCCACCTGCTTTTTGACGTGCGATGCCTCCAGTTCGGACGCATCAAGAACACTGATCAGCTGGATAAGTGTCACCGAAACCCGGGCCGTAGCAAGCTTTAATTTATATTTCTTACCAGGGATCAAGGGGGCCTTACCCATCCAGAAAACATTAGCCTTGAATCGCGAGCTGGTCAGAGGTTGCGGTTCAGTTTTTCGGACCATGACTTCGCCCGGACGAATATAGATTTGTTCGCTTAACGTGAATCCGACAGCCTCGCCAGCCCGAGCGGTTGATTTTTTAGGCATATTGAAGGCTTCAATGGTTGAGATCGTTACTTCTTTTCCTGAGGGAAGAAAACAAACCGCATCGCCTACCTGTATCGAACCTGTTTCGATCGTTCCCGCTACAATCCGACGTTCATCATTTTGTGCCGTAAATTTGTAGATATCCTGTACTGGAAAACGAAAAGGTAACGTATCAACAGCCCCTTTCTTCTCAAAAGCATCCAATTGTTCCAATACATGTTTCCCTTTGTACCAAGCCATACTGGAAGAACGCTTTGTGAGATTTTCTCCTTGCATCGCACTAATCGGAATAAATGAAACGGGCTTCACATGAATATGCGTAAGAAATTCTGTATACTCCTTACGAATGGTTTCAAAGACGGATTCGGAATGGTTGACCAAGTCCATCTTATTCACAAGCACGGTGACCTGATTGATTCCTAACATGGAGACCAGATAGCCATGGCGACGAGAGTTTTCTTGGATTCCTTCATGAGCATCGATCACAAGAAGAGCCGCTTCTGCCCGAGCAGCCCCCGTCACCATATTTTTCAGAAACTCTATATGGCCAGGCGCATCAAGCACGATATAGTCCCGTTTTTTGGTCTTAAAAAAGCACCGAGCCGTGTCAATCGTTATGCCCTGTGCCTGCTCATCCTTCAATGCATCCAACAAAAATGCATATTCAAAGGGTCTGGCATTGCGCTCACACATAGCTTTGACTTGTTCCAGCTTGCCATTAGGAAGGGAGTGGGTGTCCGCCAGAAGCCGACCAATCACCGTGCTTTTGCCATGATCAACATGTCCCACAATAACGATTTGAATATGATCGCGTTGAACCATTACATATACCCATCCCTTCGGAGTGTTTCGAGTCCGCCGCCATCTTCTTTGTCCTGTTCCCGACCTGACCGTTCCGCAATATTGGTAAATTTGCCGCTCTTTAGCTCGGCAATAATCTCCGTGACATTCTTGGCCGTAGACTCAACAGGGGTTGTACATGGATAACAACCCAGAGAACGATAACGTTTTCCGCTTCCTTGATCAAAGTAAAGGTCAATAATGGGGATTTTCTCGCGCTCTATATACTCCCAGATGTCCACTTCACGCCAATCCAGCAGGGGATGAATACGCACATGAGTTCCCGGAGCAAAATCAGTCTTGTATTGATTCCACAGTTCAGGGGGTTGATCCCCGACATTCCAGTCGCTCTCCTTATCACGCGGCGAGAAATATCTTTCCTTGGATCGACTACCTTCCTCATCAGCCCGCACGCCGACAATCACGCCCGTATAAGCTTCTTGCAGAGTATCGGGCTGATACTTTTTCAGATTTTGATTAAACGTATATCGGGGCCATTCACCCGACAATGTGTGTCGAAGGGCTTCGCTTTTCAGGTTTCGGCAACACGTTATACGATCCACATTCCCATCGGGAAAAGTTTGTTTACGGGCAAGGGCATCCGTGTTTTCTCCGTACATCAGCTTCAGATTCCACTCAGCGGCAATCTGATCACGGTACTGTATCATTTGAGGGATTTTGTAATGCGTATCAATATGCATGAGCGGGATGGGAACATGTCCGAAAAAAGCTTTTCGGGTCAACCAAAGAAGGACGGTGCTGTCCTTCCCAATCGACCAAAGCATCACCAACTGCTTAAATTCCTTATAAGCCTCACGAAGAATGTAAACACTTTGCGCTTCGAGTTTGGCGAGATGATCCATCAGACATTCCTCCTCACAAGCTTGCCATCTTTCAGGTGTAAGCCACATTCCTTCTGATCTGCAGACTCCCACCACCACCGACCGGCTCGGAGATCTTCGCCCGGTTTCACTGCCCGGGTACAGGGGGCGCATCCGATCGTCGGATAGCCCTGATCATGCAGCTTGCTATACGGAACCCCATTCGTATGAATATAGTCCCAGACTTGGCTCTCTGTCCAATCCGCAAGCGGATTCACCTTGAGAAGCCCAAATGTTTCATCCCACTCCACTTTCTGCACATGAGTCCGTGTCACAGACTGCTCCTTGCGCAGGCCACAAATCCAGGCTGACAATGTAGAGAGCTGCTTGGTTAATGGAGCAATTTTTCGCACCTGGCAACATTGTTTTCGCTTCTCAACACTTTCATAAAACAAATTCGGCCCGAACGTTCCCACTAATTGCGAAACCTCTACGTCAGATGGACATAACACCTCAAAGTGCATCCCGTAATGGGTCATGGTTTTCATCATCACATCATACGTTTCTTGGGGAAGTCGTCCTGTATCAAGCGTAAATATGCGTGCCATTTTATTTTCCTTAAGCAACATGTCCGTGAGAACCTGATCTTCCGCGCCCAAGCTGGACGACAGTGCGACATACCGCACCTGAAATTCGCTCAACAGCCAGCGAATTACTTCCTGTGGATCCGCTGTTTTGAGTAATTCGTTCCATTTGTCTACCACACAAGAAACCATTTTTGCGCTCCCTTAAATGCTATATTCGGGCTGTTCGGGTTTTTCCCGTCCGAAGTTAATCTTGTTCCAAACTCGTTCATGCACATAGTATAAAATAAGCTTCGTAACCACCTCTATCCCGCCAATAGAGAGGGCCAAAGACAATTTTCTGGTGATCAACCATGAAACAAGAATCGTATCCACGGTGCCAGTCACACGCCATGAAAATGCTTTAACAATGCTCCGATAATGTTTTTCTGCCATCGTTTATCCCTTCTCAATGAGGACTGCCCAATGCTGATCGACTTTCTCTTGCTGAAGCACCTTGTGTCCTTCTGAACGGACAGACCCAGGGACATTATCGATCGGCTCGCCATCATCGAGAAGGATTTCAAGCCGATCACCGGTAGAAAGTTTTGAAAGTTCCATTTTTGTTTTCACAAAATTCATGGGACATGCCACACCTCTAAAATCCTTAAAGACCACCTTCTCAGAATGGACAATTTTCGGTTTCTGGGTGATTGAAAACTGAAAAGCCGTATCCATGGATTCATACAATTGTTTTACCGCTTTCGCCAGGTCTCGGAGCAAGTCAAGCTCCGCCAAAAGCTCTTTCGATTGATGCCCGATTCCCAACGCAACGATTGACAGAAAAGACTCGTTCACCAAAGCCGTATCGATAAAATGTTTTTGAAACTGACGAAAGACTTCATCATCGGTTTTGGGTTCTTCCGCACGGGTAATCAAGAGCATACGACAAGCATACAATGCAATGTTGTATGCGGTCTCAGCTTGAGATGGGTCACGATCAATTGACGAAAATGCTTCATCCAGGCGGGTATTGTCCACATCAATCAAATCAAAGAATCCCGCTGAACATTCGCCAGCTCCTCGACCTGCCAAAGAAAAGGGTTTATCCGCAGTCCAATCGGTATAATAGTCCGCATTCGTCTCGACATCCGGAATAGGACTATGGGTTTCGCATAAACGAGAAACGGTTTCTTTTCCGTTCCCTTGCCAAAACTCACGAGTCATACCGGCTTTGCAAAAGGCGGCTAAACTCTCCTCAATCAGTGAAGGGACATCTTTTGCGCTAATTTCGCCTACAACTTCCGCAAGTTGAGCCCTATCGCCTTTGCCGATCCTTGCGCCAGCGACGACATTGTAAGCAGGGAAAATGATACCCTTTTGGCGACCTGCCTTACCAAAAAAACCTAAATCCGCAATCGGATGCTGGCCGCACGAATTCGGGCAGCCGGAAAAGTGTATGCGTACATCAGCCAGCTCATCTAAAGGCAAGCTGCTAGACTGTAAACGATCAATCACTGCCTTGGCTGCTCCCCTGGACAAACAAAGCCCCAGCTGACACGTTGAAGCCCCCGCGCAAGAAATCAATGTATCCAGAATTGCCGGTCGGTTAAAATTCGCTTGATTATCCAGAAGAAACTGATAAACGGCCGGCAAATACTTCTCGTGAATATTTCGAATAATCATGTTCTGATTCTTGGTGAACCGCAGGGTGTTTTCACCGAAAGGCTCAAGAAAAAGAGCTAATTTGGCAGTAAATGTATGATCGAGAAATCCAAACTCAATCGGAACAAGTATGGAAACATGTTGGGGTTGTTTTTGAGTAGACACAAATCGTTTTTTCCAAAGCGTATAGTCCTTTTTGTCTTGAACGGAAGGGCGTATAAGCGACGGGACATCCGCAGCATGATTTTCAATCAGGGGCAGATTCAGCGGCGGCCTATCTTTCGCTAGTTGAAAGTACTCCTGAAAGGTACGAATAAAGACCTCTTCACCTAACTTTGTCCATAGAAATCGGAGACGAGCCGCATGTTTATTTTTGCGATTCCCCTGCTTCCAGAAGAGCAGTTTCACCGCATGAACCACAGCATACACCTGGGAGTCTGGAATAAAGTCGAAGAGCTTCTTTGAGACATCAGACTTTGCACCCAACCCACCCGCTACGTATACAATGAACCCGCGCTGTCCGCCTTGTGTCGTGGCTATAAAGCCCACATCCGCCACTTTTGCCAATCCTTTGTCCTCAGTCGATCCCGAAAAGGCAACCTTGAACTTGCGGGGCAATGTCCAGGAATCCGGCTCATCAATCAACCGTTCCGTTAAAGCCATGGCATAGGGCGTGACATCAAATATCTCCTGGGGATCCACTCCGGCATCTTCTTGAATAATGACATTGCGTACAGTATTGCCTCCACCTCCGCGTGTAGAAAGTCCGAATTGCTTCAAATCTCTCATCATGGGCACTAAATTGGACAAGGTCACATCATGCAATTGAATCTCCTGGCGGGTCGTGATATGCAAGGGCAATTGTCCATATTTAACAGACAAATCTGCCACGGCTTTCAATTGTTTGGGAGTGATAACTCCTCCTGGACAACGAACTCGCACCATATAAGTATCCGCCTGCCGTTGTTCATATACGCCAAAAGGGACTCGACGCGCTTTGAGCTCGGTGGAGGGGATCAGTCCGCTCTGATAACGGCGGATATGTTCGTCTAACTCATTTATTTCCTGATCCAGATTTTCAGGTAGTCTAATATGAAGCATTGGGGATCTCCTCCAGGGGAACAGGTTGAACCTGTCCATTTTGAATATAGAACGCTTTTAGATCAAATTCATCCGTCAACAATGATCCAATCACATAGATCATAGTGGGATCGAAGGCCAATCTAATATCTTCTTCAGAGGGACGCGCGCCAGAGGCAGGATGAGTATGATAGACCGCCAGAATCTCACGTTGATCAGCGCGAACCTTTTTGACCACAGCAAATTGTTCCTTCGGATCAAGGCTGAAATGCTCCTCGCTATGATCCACATTGGTCATGGGGATCACTTCATGAACGACTCCGGCTTTTCCAACGAGATATCCACAGGCCTCATAGGGTTTCTCTCGAAGCCCCTGTGCAAAGATCTCTTGTTTGTGTTGAGAAGACAGTCGTATCATTTCTCGATCACCAGCCGATGAATTCCGCCACCAAGATCTTCGGTTTCAAGCACTTTATGTCCATTTTCAATCGCAGAACGAGGCACATTTTCCAGCGGCTCGCCCTCCCCCAGTGTTACCTCGAGAAGATCCCCGGGATTCATTTTTGACAATTGAACCTTCACCTTCACAAAGGTCATAGGACAATGCTCCTTGGTAATATCCAAAACTATTTTTTTCATATAAATAATGTCTGTCCATCCTTGGAAAGTTCCAGAAACTTTGGAACAGCCAGGACGTCCTTGACCTCCGGGAAAAAATCAGCCTTCGTCAACCCCAGAATAACCATGGACATCTCACAAGCATAGAAATTAATACCTAAGTCTTTGGCAGCTTGAATAAGTTCCTTGAGGGTTGCTACATTTCGTTTTTTCATCATCCCGGTCATGAGAAGCGGGCTGGCTCCCCAGAAGTTGAGCTTGCTTAGAGGCGCGTTTTTCAGAGTTCCCATGAGAAACACAAAGATTTTGGCAAGCAGTCCTTTGCCAGGAAATGTATATCGAGACTTATTTTTGATGATATTCAGTCCCCAGAATGTGAAAAAGAGGTTGACCTCGTAATTAACAGCGGCAGAACCCGTCGCCAAGGTAAAGGCAGCTATTGCTTTGTCGAAATCGCCACTAAATAAAATAATCGAAAGTTTTTTCTTTTCAGCTGACATTTCTTAACACTCCCCTTTCAACTTACAAACTCCCATTTCCTTCTAGCCCCTCCCTCCTTTGGAGGACTCCCCCTTAATGAAAGGAGGAGAATTTTTCCTTCCCTTCCCAAGGGAAGGTGCCCAAAGGGCGGAAGGGTCACCTTATATCACAGACCGCCTGCTCGCCATCGATGAGCTCATGGATGGTGGGATGGTCGCCACATATGGGACAATGCGGATTCCGATTCAATTTGGCCGTTCGAACATTCATCGTCGCAGCATTGAAGATAAACAACCGATCCGTCAGCAATTCTCCCGTTCCACAAAGAAATTTCAGCGTTTCCGTAGCCTGTACAGTCCCGAGCATCCCCGCGACGGCACCAAGAACGCCAGCCTGCGAACAAGTTGGCACCAATCCTTTTGGCGGAGGAGCTGTAAAGACACAACGATAACAGGTATGGCCAGGCACATAGGTCATAGTTTGCCCATCAAATCTCAATATTCCCCCATGGGAATAAGGCTTTTTTGCCATCACACAGGCATCATTGATCAGAAACTTAGCGGAGAAATTATCCGTGCCATCAATCACAAAATCATAGTCCTTGATTAAGTCCAGAACATTGGAGGCCATCACCAGGTCATGATAGGGAATCACCTTGATATCCGGATTGATGGCTCTCATCTTCTCTGCAGCCGACTCCACTTTTGGCCTTCCAATATCTGCCGTAAAATGAATCACCTGACGTTGCAAATTGGACAAGTCCACCACATCACCATCGATAATGCCAATAGTTCCCACACCAGCAGCCGCCAAATACAAGCCTATAGGAGCGCCAAGACCACCAGCCCCGATAATAAGAACCTTCGAAGACAAAAGCTTTTCCTGACCTTCAATGCCAACTTCTTTTAAAAGAATATGCCGGCTGTATCGTTCAAGTTCACTGTCCGTTAAATCTCGGCCCATCGGTCTACCTCCTCAAACTACTTTCTATATCTTCAACCAAATCCTCTACATTTTCGATTCCTACAGATAATCGAATCATGCCCTCAGGAACACCCATCTGCGCTCGTTCATCCAGGCTATACTCCACAAAAATAGTTGAAGCAGGATGGATTGCCAATGAGGTGTTATCTCCAATATTGGTGGCACGCCTAAATAGTTTCAACCGATTAAGAAATTGAAAAGCGGCAGCCTTATCCGCCAACTCAAAGGACAGAACCGCTCCAAATTGCCCTTGAAACTGATTTCTTGCCAATTCGTGGTATGGCGATGATTTCAGCCCCGGGTAATTCACCCGACAAACAGTGGGCTGATTCTCTAAAGCCTTGGCAATCACTAAGGAATTTTCACAGCACCGATCCAGTCTGAGAGACAATGTTTCAAGCCCTACATCCTGCAAATAGGCATTATGTGCAGACAGACAGGCTCCTAAATCTCGGTAAACTTCCTTTCGAAGTTTGGCAAGCAGTGCCCACTCTTTGAAGCGATGAAATTTTCCCAATTTCTGGATCTGAGTCCAGTCATAATTTCCCATATCCACAATCACTCCACCGATGCTGGTCGCACCGCCAGAAATGAACTTCGAGCTGGAATGTACAACGATATTTACCCCGTAGTCCTTGGAACGGAACAAATAGGGGGTGGTCACCGTGCTATCGACGACGACAACAATTCCATTAGCCTGCGCAAGCTTAACAATTGCAGAAATATCATGCACTTTCATCTGAGGATTGGTGATGGTCTCAAAAAAAAGAATCCTTGTGTTTTTATCAATCCGCTGGCGAATCTGATCCAAATCATCAAAATCAGCAAAGCGTGTCTCGATCCCCATTGGCGTAAGGACATTTTTGAGCAGTGACGTCGTTCCCCCAAAAAGGGCATTCGCGGCAATAATATTGTCTCCACTTTGAAGAATAGCCAAGAGGACATTGGCAATCGCAGCCATCCCCGAAGCAACGGCAATCGTCCCCAATCCGTCCTCAAGAGCTTTCATCTTATTTTCAAACACCTCAACAGACGGGTTGGAAATCCGGGAATACATATGGCTTGGACGATTGCCGCGAAAGGCTTGTTCGATGTCCTCCGCAGTATCAAAGGCATAGGAAACGCCTGCATAAATCGGTGCCCGAAGGGCTTGATGCGCATCTGGCTTCTGCCCTTTGGCGTGAATAGCTTTTGTATTAAATCCTACCACGTCCCACCACCCATAAAGTATAAGAATTCAATGGTGTCATTCTCTGTAACCATCGTTGTTGCAAATGTGTCGCGACTCAAAATCTCACCGTTACGTTCCACCGAAACCATCTCAGGCATTTGAACCTTCTTTTCAGCCAACAATCCCGAAATGGACAGCCCGCTAGCAATATCTTCCTGCTTTCCATTAATTGTTACTTTCATGAGGAGTCCTCCTTATTATTTTGACTTCAACACCTTAATGCCCTATTTACTCTATTGATTTAGTAGAGATTAGAGCAGTTTATCGTAATTTTATGGCGGTTGTCAAATATTAAGTGTGCCGTTCGGAACAATTTCCTCATCCGTCTTGGATACATAATCCGTCAGATCACAAAAGCTGCGAACCAACGATCCCTTTCGGATATGGCTTTTCCC
>CAYHOI010000070.1:0-10286 GCA_964358175.1 uncultured Candidatus Marinamargulisbacteria bacterium
CCACAACACCATAAGACGCCGCCGTATTCACCTCCAGATCCTGATAGCCGCTGTTGGCCGCAGTCAGAGCTGCTGAGGTCGGTGTTCCAGTCGCCGTGAGCGTTACGCCTGTTGCAACCGCTGTGATCGTCGCCCCCGTGGAGCTACCATCCAGCAGATTTTTCCCAGCAAACTTGGTCGTGGTGGCGATTCGCTGAATCGAAGATACCGCTTTATCAACGGCTGTTTGATCTGCGGCGATAGCTGCGGAGTCGTTAGAACCCGTGTTCGCCGCGTGTACCGCGAGAGCACGTATGCTGTTGAGCATATTGTTCATTTCGGTCAAGGCTCCTTCAGCGGTTTGTACCATGGAGATCGCATCAGATGCGTTACGTATCGCCTGATCCAATCCGCCGATTTGGGCTCGCAACTGTTCGCTGATGAGAAGTCCGGCAGGATCATCTGCACCTCGGTTGATTCGGTACCCTGACGTTAGCTTTTCAAGCGATTTACTCAGTGAGGTATTGCTCGTCCCCAAATTTCTCCATGCGTTCAAGGCTGCTATATTGTGATTAATGTTCATATTGAACTCCTTTCTTAACTTTCTGGTCTTCAGGATTTCCTTATCCCTTGACACTGATTTACTCAAATCCTGGCCCCTATGCGGGCATCACCCCCCCCTTTATAACCAAATCTTTGGCTTAAAACGTTGATTTGATTTCAAAATATTGGAACGGAAAGATGAAGGAACCGTTTAGGTTCACTGATCGCCTCCGACGGGCGGTCCGGGATCAGATTCTTTCTTCCGTTATCTGGTTACTACCCCCCCCTTTCTTTAGGCTAGTCCACTAAATTTGATGCTAACATGTGTTGCATTTGGAGCCAATTTTGCCAGATAGGCATCCAGATTGTCTGTCATCATGGTGACTGCTGTATTGAAAACCTCTTTTTCATTGCTTTTTATGAATTGAAACGATTTATTCTCGCTGAGATGTGTTTGCAAATCTCCAAAAGCAGACCGTACAAACTCATAAAGTCCGGCATCATCCTTCATGGAACCTTTGGACTGATAATAGGCCGCCTTAATTTCTGTACTAAAGACGGACAATACCTGAGCGTATCGTGTAAAGGCTTTATCGGATGAGGACTTCGTTCCAACGGCATTGAAAACTTCGTTGTAACTATCCACATAGGCTAGGCGTTGATCGAAGGAAGATGTCGCGCCAAGGTCTTCTTGAAAGCCCCCGGATGCATTTGCCTTTTCAAAATTACGACCCAGCACCACCCCCTCCAGGTGTCTTTCTACAAAATGACCATATTTCCCATTTGCCAGCTTGCTCAAAAGTTCACGCACTTCCTTCGGTTGATCTTTAAAGCTCAGCTGAACGGCAGCAGTATGGGTCGTGGCCTCCTGGTTGAGCAAGTCGCTGTTAAACGCATCCAGCGTCAATGTTTGGTAGCTCCCTGCTTCGCTGTCCGAAGGGTGTTTGACTGCTTGATCCAGCGTCAATACATCCGTCTTATCGGTAAATGCAAACCGATAATGACTTTCGAAGTAGTCCCTTGTTAACGTCCGAATGTTTATGCCATCAACCATCCTTAACCCCCCCAGTAATTCCCTGTAGATTCAGATCTTTTGGCAATTCTGTCATTGCCCGTTGATTCTCTCGTTGAATCTCCTCATAGACCTCTTCACGGTGAATGGGGATATGCTTCGGGGCTATCACTCCTAGCTTTACGTTCCCCTCAGCAATTTCGATCACCTTCACCGTGATGTTATCCTGTATCACGATGGATTGATTCAACTTCCTCGTCAGAACCAACATTCCTACGCGCTCGCCAATTGCTCTTTGTTCTGAGCACACTTCATCAGATCCGTATAGAGGTAGTGCCTCACGGAATACTGATTGTTATTCAGGATAACCTGCTGAGCTGTATTCTTCTTGCAATTGATGACAATCGGTGCCAGCAGATTGATCGTCATGTTCTCTACATTCGGTGGAACAGAAACAATCGATAGCACAGCCAAATCTGAGTTGGCCCTTACATTCAGAATATTCATCTCCTCATCTGCAATGTCCACCTGATAATCCCCATAAAACTCAAAGGGATTGGCCACCACAAAGGCAAGTTCTGAATCGTCGATGGATTGCAACCATCCCAAAAGTCCATTCTCCACAATAATCCATCTGGTCTTGTCCTCAAACCCTAGTGGCCCACGAACAAACTGAATCACCTTCGATTCCTCTGTCTCCAATTCTCCAAAACGTGCGGTCTGTATTTTCATTTTTTCCTCCTTTTTTTATCTTAAATAATCCAACAAAGAGGGCATTACGACCTTAGCCCCTGATTGAATCGCTGCCTGATAGGCCATCATTTCCTTATTGAGCTGCATCGCCACTTGTGCATAGTCAATATCCTGCACTGAGGCGAGCAGTTCCTCGCGTTTGATGGCAATATCGCTCATCATTTGCTGACGATTTTCAACACTTTGTGTCATGACCCCAATTCTTCCCAGATTTCGGAGGACGTTCTTGAATCCACTCTGAACAAGCGTTGCTTCCGTATCAAATCCGGTGTCTCCTGCATTTATTTTATCTCGAATAACCATCAGGTTATCTAAAAGACTGTTATTGATGTCGCTTTGCTCTCCCACAATGTTGCTGGCATTATCAATCATTCCTAATTTCTCCATCACTCCTCCTGCCACAGAGTCTTGAATAGTAATTTCTCCATCGTTTCCCACAAAGTTGGAAACGAGTTTAAGCTTGTAACCCCCTGTGGTTGACTTTATATAGGCCTTAACCTCAGCACCTGATGAATTAATCGCATCTGCCACCTTTTGAAGCGTCACATCACCCGTTCCAGTTCCAACAGAGATTGTCACGGGGTTGTTGCTCCCCACGGTGAGATTGAAGCTGTTGGTTGTGAGTCCCGGCAAAAGGTATTCTTTGGTATTGGAAATAAAATTTCCTTGAACACTATGAGTCACAAACAAGTCGTTTCCCTTTATTCCTAAATCACTCGTATCTGTATCTGTGACCTGCACGGAAACAACATCATCTGTACCGTTGTAGCGAATTTTTTCATTTTCTAAAACAAACGGTTTCTCGTTGACATTAAAGCCACCAAATAAATAATGTCCGTTATACGTAGTATTGGCTGCAGTAAGAATGGTGCTGATAATTTGATCCAAATTGCCCGCTATTTGTGCCATGCTGTCGCTGTTCGTGGCGTTCTGTGCCTGTTTGATCTGTACCTGTGCATTGGAAACAAGTCCTGAGATATCTTGAAGTGAGGAATCGGTCATTTGTAGAACGGGTGCCATCGTCTGCAAGCTGGTGAGGTATTGTTTTTCCTTGTTTGTTTGCTCCGTAAGGCGCATCACGCGGTTTACATTGACAGGATCATCCGAGGGACGTTCGAACTTCTTACCAGAACTCAGGCTCGTTTGAAGCCTCCCTAGCTTTTCTGAGGTGCTTTGTATGTTAAAGAGCATCTGATCCGCAATCATGTTGTTGTTGACTCTCATTTATTACCTCCCTACCAAATTTAGCAGCGTATCCATTGTGCTTTGAACCATTGTTAAATACTTTGCAGCAGCAGTGTACGCTTGCTGAGCCTTGATCATGTTCGTCATCTCCTCATCGATGGATACACCTGAGACACTGTTAATTTCTTTAGCAATTTGAAGTGCAAGTGCTTCGTTCGTTTTGACATAGGTCTTTGCCTCTGCAGAACCCGTGCCAATATCCGCAACGAGATTCTGATAATACTGATCCAGCGTAACGGTATTTGAACTGAGCACCATTTTGTTGCGGTTGTTTCCAATGAGAATGGCATTCTCGCCATTGCCTTCCGGAGATTCCGGGCTACTGGAAGCCGCCAGCAAGGAAGAATCCTGCATCAATTCATCGTTAACAGCAATTGAAGAAGCATCAGATCCTGAGAAGAATTTGGTGCCGGTGGTGCCATTCAGACCATATCCCTTGCTGTGAAGATCATTGATCTGGCTGATAAGGGTGCCAGCGAAGGTATCCAACTTGTCGAGATACTTTGCAAGGGTTTGATCTCGCGTTTTGATCAACCCATACAGCTCTCCGTCGGTAATCTTCACTGCTAAGCCGCTATTTTCCCACTTAACGGTGTTATATCCGTTGTTGCCTGGATCAACCTCGGTTGTCATTTTGCTCACATCCTGATTTGAAACCAGGAAGACCCCCCCGATTGCGATTGTTGAGGAACCACTGCTGTCCACGTAGTATTCGATATTGACGAGTTTAGCCAGTTTTCCCACTAGGTTGTTGCGTTTGTCGAGCATGTCATTCGCGCTACCCGAGGCTTGTGTGCGAACTATATTGGCATTCATATTAGCTATTTGCTGCGAAATATCGTTGACTTGATTCACCTTCAATTGGATATCCTTATCCGTATTCACCTGAAGGTCTTGAAGCTGCTTATGGGTCTGCTGTAGCGAATTGGCCAACACCTCCCCCTGTGACATCAGATTCGATCTTGCGCCTGGGCTGGTCGGATCAGGAGATGCTAAGGCTTGCCATCCATTCCAGAATCGATTCAGGTTGCCTGAAATGGCAGTATCTGAGGGCTCATTAAAAATACTTTCGATAATGCTATAGTTCGTCTCTTCTTGGATCCAAGATCCAAAATCCTGATTAATATTTCGCTGCTGGATGTCTAAGAATTCATCGCGAACCCGACTCACAGCGACCATCTTGACGCCAGTTCCCATAGAGGCCAGGGGTTTATTCTTATTGGTCACCGCTACCAACACGGGCTCTGTTGTTTCTAGCTCGGCTCTTTGTCGGGTATAGCCTTCCGTATTGACGTTTGCGATATTATGGCCAATAACATCCATCGCATACTTTTGTGCTTCCATGGACCGTTTGGCTACTTCGATTCCGCTCATTTCCCCCCCCTTACGCGACGATGCTGAGAAGTGCCTGTTGGCCTCCCAGCGGTTGGGCATAACCCTGATGACAATAAATCTGTTGATTTTCTTGACTGAGGCCAACAATTTGTTTGAGCATATAGCTCACATACTTCATGGATTGCTCCACCAATTTGGTGTTCATAAATTGGTATTGCTTCATTTGTCCATGGAGCGCTAAGAGTTCGTCTTTTGAAGCAAGCAGCTGGGGCTTCACTCTTTCGGGAGCCAAAACGATAAGATGATCCATCGCAATTTGTTTCACATCTTCCCCCACCATGATACTGCCTACGATCTGCAGATATTCTTCTCTCAACCGAAATGCCTTCGCATTCAGCTCATCTTTTTTAGGAGTGAGTTGAGCTAAAACATCAACATCATGATGAATTAATACGTGATTTTCTTGAACAAGGAGGCTCAGCAGGCTGCGGTAGATCGCAACCTGTTCTAACAGGTTACGTTGTAAAAAGTCCCAAGTTAATGTCCCCCCGTTGTTCACTTTGCACGATCCTTTTTGCTATATTTTCAGCACTTGGCTGGTATTTTCCATCTTTAATATCATTTCTAAGCTTCTCAATTTTTCCAAAATTTGTTTCAAAGTCCTTGTTGCTTAGCGTTGCGATGAAGGCCTTGTTGTTTTCATCGGCAACAGCCCCTTGCGCACCCTCAGCATCATTTGCAGTTTCACGAGGGGTTTCTGTTTTTCGCTTCAGATCGCCTCGTTGGATTTTTCGCAATTCCTCATAACTCGATGGATCAATTCTCATAACTTAGCCCCTTTCAAACCGGTAATTCTCGCTTCTATTATGAATTATCGGTAGAAAGTCGTCAAAACTTTAATCCGTCGGTATGGCACCACCCCCTTTTTGATATTGTTCTAATCTTTGCTTATTCAGAGTAACCTTGTTTTCTTTAAAAAGATCTCGGTGAAGCTGCTTTGCCAAACCGAATCCTCCATTCTCGGCAACTGATCTCGCCATTTGCTCATCCAGCATTTGATAATAGGTCTCTCTTTGGAACTGATTCCCCCCCAATAAATCTGAATGACCCACGGTTTTTCGCATCTCCTTTAGCATCATGCCAATGAAGTAGCTTTCAAGCTCTTTTGAGGCCCGAATCTTTTTGGATTCTTGCTCTGATTGAACCGATGGACTGACTGTTTGTATGATCATTATTTGCCCTTTCAGCCTATATGATTTCCAGCTTAGCCTTGATGGCTCCAGCTTCTTTCATCAATTGAAGAATTGCAATTGTATCTGATGGGGTTACCCCGATATTGTTAAGAACCGCGACCAAATCTTCAATGGTATTGTTTGCATGCAGTAAGTTAAAGGTGTGATTGGTCTCAGTCGAAGAAGGTTCCACTTCGATCACTGACCCTTTAACGAGGGTCGTTGTTCCCCCTGAGAGTGGATTGGGCTGGGAAACTGTATCCGTATTTTTGATCGATATATTTAAATCTGCATGGGCAATCGCAACAGCACTGATCTTAACGGGTCCGCCCATCACAATCGATCCTGTTTTCTCGTTGATGATGATCTTCGCAATACTATCTGTTCCTACTTCGAGATCACCAATCATTGAGATGAGCTGCACCACATTTTCACGATAGCGATCGGGGATCGTCACGGTGAATTTGGAAGCACTTTGCACGCTCACTTGCACCTCAGGATATTTCTTTTGGATCACTTGCCGAACATTATCCATCGTTCTGAAATCTTCATCAGCCAACACCCATGTCAACTTATTGCCAACGGCCAGGGTGGTATTTACCGATTTTTCAACGGTCGCTCCATCAGGAATTCTGCCAACAGTCGCATGATTTTTTCTTTGAGATGACCCTTTGCTTGAAACGCTAAAGCCACCTCCCAGCGAAACCGAGCCTTGCGCCACAGCATAGACCTCACCATTCGCAGCTTTCATGGGGGTAAGAAGCAATATGCCTCCGCGAAGACTCTTGGCTTTTCCGATTGAGCTCACTTCAACATCGATTGCATCGCCTGCTACATTGAAAGGGCCAATTTTTGCGGTCACAATTACTGCCGCAACATTACCTGCATTTACCTTGTCTGGGTCAATGTGAACTCCAAAATTACTCATCATATTGGCGATACCCTGAAGCGTTGCCTTATTCCCGTTTCCATCACCCGTTCCATCAAGGCCGACCACCAGACCATACCCAATCAGCTGGTTATCCCGCACATTCTCAAGTCTGGAAACGTCCTTCAATCGTACAGTCATCGACTCAGCAGCCATCGCCACTGAAAGGAGAAGTAATAGTATTAATCCGTATTTTTTCATATTTTTCTCCTAAAGAAAGAGGTTAAACAATTTAGTAATAAGACCTGGCTCCGAATTATTTTTCAATTCTCCAGCCTGACTGTACGTTATCCGGGCATCTGCCAACGCTGTCGAGAACACTCGATTGCCCTCCATGATACTTTCAGGACGCACAATACCGGAGATTTCAATGATTTGTGTGTCTCCGTTAATATTGGTCACTCGGTTTCCAAAGATGACCAGCTCGCCGTTTGTCTGCACTTCTCTGACTTTCACAGTCACTTCCGTTTTGAGCTCTCCCTCCGAAACCGACTCTCCAGAAGCTTTGAAGCTAGACGCATTGGGTACAGCTGTTTTGCTGCTAAGAAAGCCGGCGTACCCTGTCCCTGGGCCTATTTCAAATTTATTAGCGTTGTCGAGGGAATTGTTGCTCTTTTGTTTAGAACTAACGGATTCAATGACCACAACGGTGATGCTGTCTCCAACACGTTTGGCGTAATGATCATCAAACAACCCCGCTTTCTCGCCCCTCCAGAACGATTCGCCAAAACCCATTGAAAGAAGAATAAGAAGAGGTAGTACAATTTTCATTATTTTCTCCTTAGTTTGCCAGAACCACGCTCTGTTTGTCTGAAATCCGAGCCATCAACACGATATTTGATTTTGGATTTAACACCTGAATCGTGTTGCCAATAAATCCTTCTGCAAGAGCCTTCACCGGCAGTTTGATGGATAAACTCTTTTGCTCAACAATCAGCGACAAGACCTGATCTTTTAAAACATCCGGGATAGATTCTAGTTTATCTGCCGTAAGGATATCTCCTGGCTTGAGAAATGATTTGCTTCTTTTTCCATTGGCTCGATCCACTGTTTTGCAAATATCCTTCTTGGCCAACACATACGGGGTAACCTCCTCTTGAGACACCTTCACCATCAACTCGGTTAGGTTTTGACGGCGGTCTACAGGCTGCTGAGCTACAAGCACCTGATCATACACCCGTATATTTGCCTGCACCCGCACCTGTCGAGACTCCTTTGTGCTGGTAATGGTGACAGGAACAATGGTGAGCCCAAGGCTTTTCTCGGGGAGGCGCACACTGAGTTCATAAGTCGCATTTTCCATTGAAATCCTGGGTTGACCCAATATCGTCACCTCAACCTTGGTGTATACATTTCCGTACCGTTCATTCACCGCTTGGCGAATCTGAGTCTCGATTTGAGCTGCATCAACAACCGTAGCGGCGATTGTCAGTCCTGTGAGTAGTAGCAGACTATAAAAAGTTTTCATTTTTATTACCTCTTTAAGTTGTTGGTCATGGACAAAATTTCATCTGAAGATTGAATGGCTTTAGAGTTTATTTCATAAGCCCGCTGAGCAATAATCATCTTGATCATTTCTTCAGCAATATCAACATTGGAACTCTCCGTATAGCCTTGGGAAATAGTTCCCAACCCATTGGATCCTGGATTATCAAGAATAGCCTCCCCTGAGGCATCCGTCGCCTTCACAATATTTCGCCCCATATTCTCCATTCCGACAGGGTTGGCAAAAGTGGCAATCTGAATTTGTCCGATATCCACCGTGGTATTATCTGTTTTCGTCACAGATACTTTTCCATCAGGGGACACAAAAACATGTTGAGCATTGGAGGGAAGCTGAATCGCTGGCAACACCAAATATCCATCAGGCGTAGAGAGGTATCCCTCACTGTTTTTCTTCATATTTCCCGCACGGGTGTATCCTGTCTCCCCACCGGGCATCTGCACTTGAAAGAACCCGTCACCCTCAATCGCCATATCCAAGTCATTCCCGGTTTGAACCAGGTTTCCTTCGGTGTATACCTTAGGCACGCCAGCACTTCGGACGCCAAGTCCAATTTGAACAGACATCCCTTGTTCTGGTTTTCCGGTTGAACCCACCTCAGCCGTGACCGTTTTTTGATACATCAGATCTTCAAAATCAGCCCGACTTTTCTTGTAACCAATCGTATTCACATTTGCCATATTGTTCGAGATAACATCAATATTTAACTGTTGAGCCATCATCCCCGAAGCTGCGATCCACATTGAGCGTGACATATTCCCCCCCTTTCCTTAACCCTTTAGCCTTGTGTCAACTGAGTAATCATCCGCTCAGTCGCATCATCTTGATACTGAATCATTTTTTGTTGCGTTTCATACTGCCTCATTACGTCCATCAAATTGATCATTTCCACCATGGCACTCAAGGCACTGACATTCGATTCCTCGATGTATTGCTGTTTAATCTCGGCGGTGGAGGGAAGCTCCTCTGCGTTTTCCTTCGCAATAAACAAAGTTCCTCCAGCTTTTTCCAAAGGATAAGGTTGCTCGAAGTTCACCAGCAAAAGACTTGCTTGCCGGTCTCCTTTTCGATTGTAGATAACCCCTTTGCTATCCATCGTTATTTCTGTGTCTTCTAAGGTTATCGATCCGCCGTCCCCCATCACCACTCTTCCGTGGATGGTTAGCTGCTTCTCTGCATTAATACTGAACTCACCGGCGCGTGTGTAGCCAAAACTGCCGTCCGCTAATTGAATCTTGTAAAATCCATCCCCATCGATAGCGGCATTCATTTTCTCACCCGTAAATCGAAAGTTCCCAGCTTCAAAATCGGTCACTACAATGTTGCCTTTTGGAATTTCGGGAACTTCCCCTGTTGCGATTTGACGGGTCATCATATCCTTGAAGGATGAGCTGTAAATCATGTCCTTCTTGTAGGCGGAAGTGCTGACATTTGCGAGATTGTTTGAAATAACGTCCATGCGCTCCAGCGCAATGTCCATGGCTTTCCCTGCAATAACCATTGACTCTCTCATGTGTCCCCCCTCACCTGTAAAATGGTCAATAAACCATTCTCTTCAAAAAAACTTAAAAATAAAATATAGGGAATAGAGTCAATACGACCATAAAAATGCTTCCGACAAGCGGTCCAGCAACATATTCCCCTGTACGTTCTATAGTAGTTATATTCGTTTTTTATTAAATGTCAAGGGGGGCACTGTGACAGCAATTCTCATTATGGAATTTAATGCCGAATAATTCCGCCTCTATCCGCCCT
>CAYHOI010000071.1:0-10038 GCA_964358175.1 uncultured Candidatus Marinamargulisbacteria bacterium
CTCAAACCCTTGTCGTTACTGGCTTTTTCTCGCTTTTATCAACTCCGAAACTTTAGTAAGTTATTTGTTAGGGATAAAGAATCATTTCGATGTTATACCAATCGCCCTCATTACTGATACTGAGCCTTACGCTATTACAGTAAAAATAGATAATAGGAATGGGAAATCTTGGATCTTACTTAAGCATGTCGATAATGAACACCACAGCGTCTATTATTGGCAAGAATTACAAATTAACCAGTAAAGAATAAGTTGTGAGCAGGACTTAATGTTAAAAAAATATTCGAGTTTATTGAAAAAGTTAAATCTGGATTGGATGAGTTCTGTTGCCCCACCGTAAACTCTAACGATAAATCAGACTTGGAACTATCATATATTGCAATATCGGAGAACTATAGAGATGAAGTGCGCAAAAATGCTGAGAAGGTATTGCAAAGTCGATATGGTGTCAAGCGCCAACAAATGGACGTCAATAATGCCGAACTCAAAAAGCTAAAAGAAAAATCTCTTCGTCTTTTGAATCATTATGAAGACAAACTTATTGATAGGGATGAACTACTGCAACGCAAAGCGGATTACGCGCGGAGGATTGAACGATTGGAAGTCGAATATTTTGCTAATCTGTATGTCCCGATAAAAAGCAGGGAAGAGTTCTTGAACCTAACCGCCATCAAAGGAAAGCTAGACTATCACTGGACTCCAACGGGGCAATACCTTCTAAATCTAGCGGATCGTCCTGAGTGGTGCAAGCGGAGGGACTTGAGTCACTGCTTCGCTCCACTCCTGTTCCGCTTGCTATGACCAAGTTCTCGTCGCTGTCGGGCACTTCCTGTGCCCTTTTCGTCCCCCGGACGCGCTCCTCGACCGTTCAAGTCCTGACCAGCCAATTGTTTTTGAAAAAGTGATTAAGCCCCACTATGCCGTGTTTATGATAATGGTGCGAGCGGAGGGACTTGAACCCCCATGCCAGAGGCACTAGATCCTAAGTCTAGCGTGTCTACCAATTCCACCACGCTCGCAACAACCAAAGTATATCAGGTGGAATAACGATTCACAACCGTCTTACGCGCTGGTCTTAAACGAGCTTGCCCGATATAATGGTTCTGATCCAACCTGTTATGAAAGACATCATCAGATCATTAGGACTCGTCTTCGGAGATATCGGAACCAGTCCGATCTATACTTTCACAGTCATCTTTCTTCTCGTCAAGCCCACCCCTGAAAATATCCTCGGAATTGTCTCTCTTATCCTGTGGACGCTCACAACCCTTGTAACCATTCAATACGCTTGGCTCGCAATGAGTCTCGGACAAAAAAGCGAGGGTGGGACTATCGTTCTCAAAGAGATTCTGCTTCCTCTTTTAAAAAAAGGGAAACTGATAGCATTCTTCGGCGTATTAGCGGTCATCGGAATATCCCTCCTCATCGGGGATGGCGTCATCACCCCTGCAATCAGCATCCTCAGTGCCGTTGAAGGTATCCTCCTCATTCCAGGATTCGAAAATACATCCCAAGACATTTTGATCTTTATTGCTGCGATGATCGCCATAGGGCTATTCTCGCTTCAACGACATGGTGCCGATAAAGTGTCCTCCGCGTTTGGCCCTATTATGGTCATTTGGTTCAGCGTTTTGTTTCTTTCCGGGCTTATCGCCATAACTTACTTTCCCCGCGTTATCTTGGCCATCAATCCTTACTACGGTCTGAAATTTATTCTAAGTCATGGTATTGCCGGGTTTTTTGTGCTGTCCGAGGTGATCTTGTGTTCGACAGGAGGAGAAGCCCTTTTTGCCGACATGGGTCATATGGGACGAATGCCCATTACCAAGGCTTGGTTCTTTGCTTTTATCGCTCTAGCCACCAATTACCTGGGTCAAGCTGCATTCCTGGCCACACATCCCAAAGCACAGAACATCCTCTTCGAGATGATTTTCTTTCAAAACAAAAGCCTATATATTCCCTTTCTTTTTCTAAGCATTATCGCCACCGTCATCGCCTCTCAAGCTATTATCAGCTCAATGTTTTCCATCTTCTACCAAGCGATTACCACCCACTTGCTTCCGATTCTGAAAATTGAATACACCTCGGCGAAAATAAAATCTCAAATCTACATCAACTTTATTAATTGGCTCCTAATGCTGCTGGTTTTGTTCATCATGGTTACCTTCAGAAAATCCCATAACCTTGCAGCCGCATACGGCCTGGCGGTAAATGGAGATATGCTTATCACGGGGATATTTATGAGCACCATCTTTTTTATCAAAAACAATAAACTCAAATTTCGATTGGCTCTTCTGGTCACAGCTATCGACTTCATTTTCCTGCTCGCCAACCTCTACAAACTCCCCCA
The DNA here is from genome assembly GCA_964358175.1 of uncultured Candidatus Marinamargulisbacteria bacterium. Taxonomy (GTDB): domain Bacteria; phylum Margulisbacteria; class Riflemargulisbacteria; order GWF2-35-9; family GWF2-35-9; genus CAYHOI01. The sequence goes on from CAYHOI010000071.1 coordinate 2,351, forward strand.
TGGTGGATACTGGTCGCTCATCATTTCCTCCCTCCCACTGGCCATGATCATCACCTATGGTGCTGTACAAAAACGAATTGGAAAAGCGATGAAACCCGTAGCTGTTTCCGACTTTCTACGCCAATACAAACTGGTCTACAAAAAAACAAATCTCATTGAAGGGACAGCTCTCTTCCTGATTGGTAATGCCACTCGCATCCCCAAATATGTGGGTAAGACCATGTTCATGAATGGCATCCTATATGAAGACAATGTCTTCTTGTCCATCCAAATTTCAACAGATCCCTTTGGCGTAGAGGGGATCTTTCGAGAAAATCTAGCTGAAGGACTTCGAGTCTTTGAGATTCATGCCGGATATATGGAAATTTTTGATGTTGAGAAACTTCTTCGAAATCATCATATTCATGAAAAGGCTATTTTTTACGGTATGGAGGAAATCGTAACTCGAAACTTTATTTTCTCGATATTCTCAAACATCAAGAAACTTACGCCCTCCTTTGTACAGTTTTACAAACTGCCCCCCTCAAAAATTCACGGAGTTGTCACCGTCATTGAACTGTAGCAGGCGTATCATCGTTTTTAGACAGAAGCTCCAGCTTCTTTGCACCACTTTTTTGGGCAAGTCCTAGCACTTTTGCGACTTGACCGTAGTTGGCGTTTTGGTCTGCGTTGATCACAACCGGTCTTGCATAGACCAGTTGAGCCTTGAACCTTTCCTCTAGGTCTGCCAAATCCTTCACCGGCTGATCTCCCAGAAGAATCTCATTGTTTGCGCGAATAGTCACCTGAAGCTTATCTTCCTGCAGAGGAGGTGAGCGAAGTGATGACTCGGGTAAATTCACTTTTACTGAGGATTGAATGAGTAATGGAGTGGTCACGATAAAAACAACCAATATCACCAAAACAATATCCGTAAAAGGAATAATGTTGATCTCATACATCGGTTTCTGGGTGTATTTGTCTAGCTTAAGAATGGCCAGCCTCCTTGGCAACCTGTTCAATCATTTCAGAAGTAAGAATCTCGGTTTCTCGCAGAAAAATCTGAATACGATGGGAATAATAGTTGTAGGCCATCACCGCAGGAATAGCAACAAATAGACCGGCCGCTGTATTTAACAGGGCTTCTGCGATCCCATTAGTTACCAAGCTGGGAGAATAGGATTGACCAAACGACATCCCGCGAAAAGTTTTGATAATTCCAAACACCGTACCGAATAGGCCAATAAAGGGCGTCGTACTCCCGAGGGTTGCTAGGAAATTTAACCTTCGTTCCAAAACCATGAGTATTCGAAGCACTTGCCGTTGAACAGCCTCCTCAATAAACTGGGTACTCTTGCCCTTGTTCGTGAGAACAGCCAAGTAGAGGTTGCTCAGCATCGAGGGGCTCTTTTTGCACAAACTGGTTGCCTCGGCAATTTTCTTTTTGGGTAGCAGGGTCATCATGGCTTGTTCGTATTTTTTACATTTTCCCAAAATAGAGCTATAAGCCATCCACCTCTCAATAATCACAGCTATAGAAAGAATAGAACACAGCCCCAGCAGAAGCATAACAAGTCCACCCTGCTGGAGAAATTGAACCATCGTTAGTTGTTGAAACATGCGCGCCACCTTTTTTGAATAGTTTACGTATCGTCGACCATTATAACCACAATTTGTGTGGAGTAAAAGAGTGCGTTCTTGCTAGGTGTTACCGTCGCATGAGATAATGTCTCTGATGAATTTCCAAGAAATTCTGTTAATGCTTCAGGCCTATTGGGCTAAGCACGGGTGTATCCTCCAGCAACCCTATGACATCGAGAAGGGGGCAGGCACCATGAACCCTGCGACTTTCTTGCGTGTTCTGGGCCCAGAGCCTTTCAACGTGGCCTACGTGGAGCCCTCTCGGCGTCCAACCGATGGGCGTTATGGACAGAATCCCAATCGGCTTCAACATTACTTTCAATTCCAAGTAATTCTCAAGCCTTCACCGCTGAATGTGCAGGAATTATACCGAGAAAGCCTCGAAGCTATCGGCGTCAATGTGCCCGACCATGACCTAAGATTCGTCGAAGATAACTGGGAATCTCCTACCCTGGGCGCATCAGGTGTTGGGTGGGAGGTTTGGCTGGACGGCATGGAAATTACACAATTCACCTATTTTCAACAATGCGGCGGCTTGGAACTCTCCCCCATATCTGTTGAGATCACCTACGGCCTTGAGCGGTTGGCAATGTTTATCCAAGGGGTTGATTCCGTTTTTGACATCAACTGGGTCGGACAGATCTCTTACGGGGATGTATACATGCAGAATGAAATTGAGCAGAGTACCTACAACTTTGAGATTGCAAATGTAGAGCGTTTGCAAACACTCTTTTCTGTCTATGAAAAAGAATCCGAGCTCTGTTCGGAAAACAAAATTGTTCTCCCCGCCTATGATTATTGTCTGAAGTGTTCCCATGCCTTCAACCTTCTGGATGCACGAGGAGCAATCAGTGTGACTGAGCGAACCCACTATATTTCCCGTATCCGCCATTTGGCAAAAAAATGCGCAACACTCTACTTGGCCCAACGAGAATCTCTCGGCTTTCCGTTACTCAAACACTCTTTCCCTAGGTAAATCCCTCAAGAAATTGAGTCTGACCGACAATGCTCGAAAGGGAAACTGGCCATTGCTCACCCTGCAAGAAAAATGGAACGGAATAAAGCGATGCATTTCCCTGCAACTTTCAATGTTAATTTTATATCGGTGTCATTAAATCCAAGGTTGCGAAGCAGTTCACTAAAGCCACAGGTGATAGATCAAATAAACACTGGCTTGGAGGCTGAAAATGAACGCCGAAACTTTAGCAATATAATACCCAGAGTTGTCCTCGTAGCTCAGTTGGATAGAGCAAAGGTTTCCTAAACCTTAATTTCACTCCAATGAAAGTCAATCAGGAGTAAGGTTACATCGAATTCCATATAAAATTTGATGGCGGAGGTAGACGGAAGCAGGGATGTTCTAATTCTGTTCTAATGGGAGTATAATCATAACAAGGTAAAGGAGGAACATCATGCCAACAATAAGTATGTTTTATGGAATTATCATTCGAATGTATCTTGGAAAAAAAGAACATGATCCTCCTCATTTTCATGCCTATTATCAAGATAGTCATGCGACTTTTAATGTAGAAACATCCGAATTGATGGAAGGGAATTTACCAAACAGACAGATAAGGTTAGTTCAAGCTTGGGCGGAACTACATAGAGATGAATTGATAGCGGATTGGGAGCTCGCCAAGAACGATGATTTGCCATATAAAATTGAACCTTTGAAATAAGAAGAATATTATGTATTTAGGAATAATAGACGTAAAGGCCTTAGATGATTTTATATTGCAACTAACTTTTGAAAATCGTGAGGTTCGACAGTTTGACATGAAGAGTTATTTGCAACGAGGGATTTTTATGGAATTACAAGATGTTCGACAATTTAATCGTGTTAAAGTGAGTTTCGATAGTATTGAATGGCCTAATGGGGCGGATCTTGATCCAGAATTGCTTTATGATGAGAGTAAGGCTGTTGAGGTAATCGACGATTGAGAGTGCAGTCGATTTTCTATAGAATCTGATTCGCCAAAGTCCTAATAGGGATGATCTCCCGGATAAACCGTAATCCCCGATTCCGCGATACGCATTCGGTGAATATCCGTGCTGTGACTGGTGCCTCTCATTTTGCGAATTTCTAAACCTCGATAGGTATGCCCCACGTGCAAAACAATCAGCCCCTGGGCGAGAAAATCTTCCACCCCAAAACGGGTAAGCCCCATTTCACCGGAAGGCTTCTCCGTAATAATAAACGTGGTACACCCCATCTTGCGAACCTCATGTAAAAGATAGAATAGTTCTTTGCGTAAAGCATTGTAGTCTTTGTAGAGAAGTCCCAGAGCCGGCAGTGAATCCAACACTAACCTCTGATACCCATTTTGCTTCACTTGCCCAATGATCGCGGTAAGAAGCTGAAACACATTGTCATCGTACTCCGACTTTAGAAGTGGTAAATACAAATACTTAATACTCTCATCAGCCAAATATGGGGCAACTTTCCAGTCAAAGCGACCGATATCCTCAATCATATCTTCGGTCGGCTCCTCAAAAGACACATAGAGTCCCTTCTCGGAAAATTTATGCATTCCGTTATATAAAATTTGGGAGCACAGAATGGTTTTGCCTGAGCCTGCAGAGCCAGAGACAAAATAATTTCTCCCTTTGGGCAACCCTCCTTCCACCAAAGCATCTAACCCATTAATTCCCGTAGGGATCCGTTCGATCATATGTTCACCACCCTTACCCAATCTCGGTTATAGTCAATCCATTTCATGCTCGATACTCTGACAAAAAACTCATTGCCTGTTTGCTTCGTCTCCACCACCCCATCCATCACATATTTAACGTTATTCAAAACGTGTTCTGAAACAGTTCCCTCTTCCAGAACATAAAGGGTGTTAACCATTCCAAATGCCATAGACGTTCGGCTCACCTGAGACAAAAAGCGTTGTACCGTGGACAGATCAAAATTGATGAGCAAAGATGAGATAGAGTCGATAATCCGACGTCCCCCTAACTTGCTTTGAATAGACTGCCCCAAACTCTGACCAGCATCCGCAATGACCATCGACAATTGGTTAAGATCCAAAATCCCCTCAACCGCATGTTTCTCTTTACGTAGCGGAGTGCCTGAAGACCAGGAATACGCGTCAACCAGGCTAAATAGATTAAATTCTTCGAATTCTTCAATCTTTCGATCCAAGAAACTGTCCAGAGATTTGCGAATCATTTGAGGAGAATCATCGAGCGCGATCAACATGCTTCGTTCACGATTCATGAGCCCTTTGGCCATAAATCTTCTCCCCAAGGTAGACTTGCCAGAACCCAGCTGACCAGCCAGCAATATGTTGGAGCCTCGTGGAAATCCACCTTTGAGTACTTGGTTGAGTTCGGGGATGCCGGTATCAACACGTTCAATGTCAATAGACGCGGACTGCGCGGAGACAGACGAACCATTGGGACTTCTTGTTTCTAGTGAATCCTTGCTTCGCATGAGTAAGGTTTGAACACGTGTTTTTAACTCCTCAAGGTTAAATGGTTTGGTAATGTAATCATCTGCCCCACCCTCAAAACCCGTAATCTTATTGAACTCATCACCGATGGCAGACAGGATAATGATCGGAACGTGATTAAACTGCTTGTGTGCACGGAGCGTCTTACACACTTCAAACCCATCTTTCTCGGGCATCACAATATCCGTGATAATGAGATCAGGATTGTCCTTTAGTGCACGCTCGATCGCCTGCGTGCCATTTTTAGCCATAATCGTCTCATACCCGCAATCTTCCAGCATAATGCTCGTAAGCATCAGAATGTTTGGCTCATCATCCGCGATTAATATCTTGATGACCATAGGTTTAAGAAACTTCCACCAGCCCCTGCTCAAAGACAATATCAAAACGAATCTCTTTGGGCTGATAAGCGGTATTTTGCATTTTCTGTATGACAAGTGTCCGACGATACTGTTCCTGATGATGCGTGAAGAACATTTGAATGAGGTTGGGGGCTTGTGTTCTCTCGAAAACAGGATAATCCAAACGTTCTGCATGAAGCAACAGAGTCGTCACCCGCAAAGCAGTATTCTCAAAGAATCGAATCAACTCGCTGACATAGCGACTGTAAAATTCTGGTAAAGCAACAAGTGCCGGGGGAATAACAGGATCGATGACTACTCGGCTCAAGTTGAAGGTGCGAATGAGTCGCTCCACTTCCTGAAAAAAATTGGGCAAGTACGATGTCCCCAAATCTTCTTTTGTGGCATTCCAGAAATAATCCCTCACATCGATAATCTTAAATCGAGCCTGCTCTAATGCCCATCCGAAATCCCACCCCAAAGAGGAAATATCTGAAAGTATTTGTTCAGGAGAATCTTTGGCGACAAAATAGCCCACCCTCTCATCCGAGTACAATCCTGCCCGAGCGAACTGAAGACCAAACATCGTCTTCCCAATGCCTGTTTCTCCGAGAATCACCGTGGTTTTGTTTTTAGGAAACCCCAATACTCGATCATCAATACAACGCACACCTGTTGATAGTCGTTCAATCATATCCTCTTGATTTTACATGATAGTGGGCAAGGATGTCTTCTGATATTTACTTTTTAGTAACGCTTCATGATATACTAAGACCGATTTGGTTTTCGGTATACCGAAAGAACCAAATCTTGGTCGCAGTTATGCTGAGCAAATTGGTTTCCCTGAAACCAATTTAGTCGAAGTATATACTCAAACTAAGTTTTGTTTACGCCCAGGGTTATCGACAGTCATAAGGGCTAGAAAGCAGGCGGCATCAATGCCCTGTAAGATAAACACCTTTCAACTTAAAGAAGCAGTGATCACGCTCTGGGATACAGGAAACCTATCGATCACCACCAAGGAAACCTTGGATTCGGCTGAACTTGATGCTCTGCTGGCTGAAATGTCGATTAACGTCCCTTGTCGCCTACATTCAGCCATCGAATCAATGAATATGCAGCTACCCCGTCAAGAGAACTTAACCTTTCTGATAGCCCAAGATCATTCTGACTCCGATTATGTGGAATACATCAGCAGCAATGCGCTTTATCGACTATACAAGAACGAAATGCGTCTCGAAATGCTCTTGCCCCCCGTCGCTTCTCCAGAAAAAATACTTTTGGACTTACAAACTCTCAATATTATCAGTGGTATCCAATTTGATGTTCTGAGGAAAAATATTAAAAATCCCGCTCCAGATTATTTTGTTGCCGCATTGGGCATCCATCCTGTTTTAGCAAAACCACGTCAATATGAATTTAATTTTCTAACTCGACGACCTGTTCCGGTATGCATTAAACAACGTGGAAAAGTTATGTTCCTAGACTTCACCCTCGAAAACCGTGTGCTGCAGAATGATCGAATAGCCTCGTTCCAAGAAGCTGTTTTAGGCCAAAACGGAAAAACCCTCTCGGGATTCCTTCTTCCAACAGATCCTGTATCCGCAACGAACGTGCCTATTCTTGGAAAGAATGTTGTCGAACGGGAGGGAAATGTTTACGCAGGCAGAGAAGGCATGGTCAATTTTGATTCAGACCTTATCTGCGTCATCCCCACCAAAGTATTCAGCCGTGAAGTCAAAGGGAAAACCATTAGTTTCGACGGGACAGTCATCGTTCTCTCCCAAGTCTCGAATAGCACAATCAAGGCGACTCACGATGTTATTTTACATGGTCGAGTTCAAGACTCAAAAATCGAAGCATCCGGCTTTGCCTATCTGCTCACTGGGATCAGTGGCAAACACTCTGAGCTTCGTGCCACCTATGATGTTTTTTGCCCATTTGTTCATCAGGCAAATATGACCTCTACTCAAGGGAATATTCTTGTGGCCTATGAAGCCTTCAATGCCAAACTCGTTGCAAAAGGAACCATCCGTGTCGAAAAAGCTTTTTGGGGAGGAGAACTATGTTCTTCAACCTGCATTAAGCTTCAAGCGGCCGGGAACGAAAAAACAAATGCTCCCACGATTTTACGACTCACCCTTCAATTGGAGGAGAAGGATCAGCTACACCAGCTACAACAGGAAACGCAAAGGGTTATCCAGGTTTACCGACAGCTTCTGCAGCGAAAACAACGGCATGAGACTGAGTTTCTCAAGAATAAACCAGA
>CAYHOI010000072.1:0-3963 GCA_964358175.1 uncultured Candidatus Marinamargulisbacteria bacterium
TTTTCATCCACAATAAAATTTTCATGCAGAAGTGCTTTCATCGCTGTTACTCCTTTCTTTAATCTCCCATTTCATGAAAATCGTTTTCGCCATCTCTAAAGCGTCTGTCGCGTCATTATTATCCAGCTCATCATCATGCGGATAGCGTAACATGGGATAATACTCCTGAAGCACTGACAACTCTCTCAAGCAATCGGGAATCTGCTCATCTACTTCTATTAAAATCCGGTATAATCCCAACAAAAAATGGCTATGCGGAATGGGAATATGCCTCTGAATAAGCTTCGACTTGAGTAACTTCTCTACAGCTTGATGAGCATGATAGACGACCATAGCCGCAAACTCTGGCTTCTCGTGAAGCCAATAAGCCCCAGCTAGGTCATGTTTAGCAAAAGCCAGCCATTCCTCATATTGGTCATTTATTAGCATAGAGCAATACCCCTTTTTGTCGAATCTGTTGCCCTATAGGACTATCCTCAGAACAAAATATAATATCTAACTCTTTTTTCTGAGGAAAAGAGAGTTCATAGATTCGTGCCGCATCGTGCCTTGATTTCTGGTAATGGGGCTGGGTAACCAAAAGGTCAATATCACTATCTGATCGAAAGTCTCCTCTGGCATAACTGCCAAATAGAAAAATTGACTGAGGGTCTACCGTATTGATTATGATCGCACTCAACCGATTGATTTCACTCATCACATCCTGCGGTATTTGATCCAATGTGATCACAACATCAACTCCTTTTCTTTCCCTGCTGACTGTTTTCTTTAATCTCCCTTAACCCACCAGTTCGTTCCGTTCGAAATCAATGTCACGCTGTCATTATAAGCCCACAATTCATAGGTTGAGTAGCCTTCGATGGTCGCGCCGTTTCCGTCAATAATCACCCGATTTGATGAAGCGTCCGTCTTGACAACATAAACAGTCCGACCAGAAACACCGGATACATTAGGTAGCGTCAGTGTGATATTCCCTGCCGTTGCATTGGAAAAGATTGCCCTGTCCGATGACGAAAGCGACGCACTGGATGTGTTCGTCGAGACCGCGACAGCAACATCTAACGCCAGATTAGCAGTATTCACTGCTGGTAAGTTGGTGAGTGCGGAGCCGTTTCCAGAGAACACGCTCGCGCTCACCGTACCCGTCACCACCAGCCCCCCGTTGATCGTGACCACGCGCGCCGAGAAGTCGCCGCCGATGAGCGGGGTGTCACTGACGGCATTGTGAATGTAGAGCTGATTACTGATCTCCGTGTATGCAGTTGGCCCAGAGGCATAGCCAATAAATACGTTGGCTATGCTGTTGCCGGTGGCGTAAAGCCCAGCTTCCGCGCCCAACGCCGAATTATTATACCCCGTCGTAACCTGTCGAAGTGATCGTCTGCCAATAGCAGCGTTGGAATACCCCGTCGTGTTAAAGTAGAGAGCACTATCACCCATCGCGGTATTGTCATGTCCCGCCGTGTTGGAGTAGAGAGCACTCACCCCCATCGCAGAGTTGAGGCTGCCTTCGTTACTTGCTACCGCCGTACTGCCCATTGTAAAGTTGCCTGCGTTAAGGCCAACGAAGGTGTTCTGTCCGAGAGGTATCGCACCGCCCCCTGTTGGATGCTGAAAGTTGTGCATAAAGGGTGTACCGTCTTTATAGATCACACCCATATTCGAAGCGGTGGTCATGGGTAGGGTGATATTGCCACTGATAATAATCGCCGCGTTGTAATTGCTCGTCACCACCGCCACTGGCAAATAGGGCGTACCCAGCGTCCCCGCATTGATATTAGTGGCATTCAGGTAGTAACTCGCTGATTGGCTGTTGAGTTTCTGGCTGTCCAGTGCGATGTTAGCCGTTAGTGCCAGATTCGCGGTGAGAGCGGTATTGGCATAGTTCGCTGTCAATGGCTCACTGTAGATGCCTGTGTTCTTCCCACCAATCACATTTCCAGTGACAGCAAGTGACCAGCTAAGCAAAAAAACAGCGATAAAATATTGTTTATTTCTCATGTGCTGTTCAACCCCAAATCTTCTCCCCTGCGCGTATCACTTCAGTCGGAGCACCCTCATCCTCATGAAGATCTCTCCAGTAAATAGGATAAGTGCTTGTAGTAGCCACTCTGCGCCACTCTCATCAAATAGTCCTGTGACAAATCAGACTCTGTTTTAATAAAGTCAAACATCTCCAAGCAAACTCTTTTTAGCGGAGGAAGGCTGTTTGTAATAATATCCCAGATGATATAGGGATCAGTCCCCCTGTAATCATGAGATAGTTTGTTTCTCAGGCTTATGACGGATCTCCAGTCAAATATAAAACGTGCCTTTAGTTCACGATCCAACTTATTGCTTTCCTCCCCGATGGCAATCAGCAAGTTCATTGAGGCGTTAAAATGTAACTGATCCCGCGCATCAAATAATTCTTGGGCGTTACTCATCTCCTTGCAATAAACTGATATTTTCTCTATCGCCTCTAAGATCGTAAGCAGGTAAAGCAAACTTTTACGAAACATGAACGACTGACCTCCCCATTTCTTCCCTGACAATCGGATTCAGACTGCTCATGTAGACCAGATCCACTTTCTTGTGTAGTTTTCTAACAAGAAATCGCTCCAACGCCAGATGATTGCCCCATTTTCGATCATCTTGTGAGATATCGACCAATAGATCTATATCACTTTTTGGCGTGAACTGACCTGACACATAACTCCCAAACAAAAACAGATTGATCACGTGATACTTCTGAGCCAGCAATTCCCTGTTTTGTTTTAGAATCCCCAAAATCTGTTCTTTGGTCATTGCCACGACTATTTCCTCCTATTGTTTCATGATCCGATAGATAAACTCTACACTCGCAGTCTCGATTGCGCCACTGGTTATGGTAAAACTGCCTTCTTGAGAGACTACGCTCCACAATCCCTTTGGGATACCCTGCACCTCTACTTGCACCCAACTATTGGCATCGCAAAATGTGTCCACAATATTTTTCGTTGTGGTGCCAGAGTCAAATTGGGAAACAGCGAATTTGTACTTACTAACGTTAGAAAGATTAGCCCCCGAACCCGCAAAGCTGTTCGCCGTGACCGTGCCATTCACGCTCACGCTACCGCCGATAAACCCTGTGGCCTTGACGAAGCCACTGACGGTTAATTGTTCCGTTGGATTCTCCGTCGCGATACCCACGTTGCCATTCGCGGAAATAACAATACTCTGCCCAGGTGTTTCGGGATATATCTGTATCGAACCATCAGATTTCTTCGTGATAATCCCAAACGAAAAGCCCGCAAAAAGACAAACAATCAAAGCAACAAAGAATAGTTTATGATGGCTCATAGGCCTCTCCAATTTTTCAAATAGGTAACCCGCCTTCTTCCGAGACCTGCGGGATCTCTGTCGGAACAGCTAGGCGAGTCGCCTTAATTATTTCCCGCAATCACCCAGTCTGTCGCTCCAGTTGACAGCAAGGTCACAAACTCCCCCTTGGCGGTCAGAACATATATTCCATTGCCATCGATAGTGTTGCTACCCGCTGAAATAACCACATCATAGCCCGCATTATCTATCTTCTTGACCGTGAACGATTTGCCCGGAACAACAGCGGGATCGGGAAGGGTAATCGTAATAGCACCTGCTGCGGGATTAGCGACAATATAAGCCTCAGCACCCGTCATCACATAATTGCCTGTTTTTGTTACCGTGCTACTGATCAACGATAATGCGACATTCGCTGTCACTGCTGTGGCTACATTCAAGGCGGCTTCCGCTTTATTTCCCAGCAAAGCCGAATTCGCAGCGTTTGTCGCATAATCGGCTGTACTAACCGCCAGGGTGGCTTCAGTCTTGCCACCCAAAAGTCCTGCATTCAAAGCATAGTTGGCTGTATTCACCACTTGTGTTGCAATATCCGTTATCCCGTATCCGGCAACCGTTGTCGGCTTGCTACCCACATTCCCCCATGCCACGTAATTCGCTGTA
>CAYHOI010000072.1:4063-9906 GCA_964358175.1 uncultured Candidatus Marinamargulisbacteria bacterium
CCCACATTCCCCCATGCCACGTAATTCGCTGTATTCGCCAGAAGATTGGTCAGGCCTGCACCATTGCCAGAAAAAACAAGCGCATTCACCGTGCCTGTAAACACGGCATCGCCTGAAACAGCGAGCTGCGCGGAAGAATTCTTCGTACCGATCCCCACATTCCCATTCTGTGAAACCGTAATTCCCTGACTTGGCGAACGAGAATAGATCTCGATAGACGCATCCGGTCGTTTCACCGTAATGGCCATCGCAGACGACGCCATCATAACCCCTATCAACGCTATAACAATTCTCTTCACTCCATCACTCCTTCTTTGATCGCTTTTCATGATTATACCTACCTTTCCTCTTTTTTTCACAGTTCCAGCCAAAAAAAGCCTAATTCCCCCCCACAATAGCCCAGCTTTTTCCATCGCTGACCAGAACAACGTACTCTCCGTAACAAGTCAACCGATAAAGACCCACATTATCAATATTCTCGGAAGTTTGAGAGCGAATCCACACATCATGAGCCGAGCCATCTACTTTTTTGACTCGGTATTCTCTACCCGTGACGGTTTCTGCCAGTGGCAACGTCAACGTCACATCCTCTCCGCTAGCATCCACTAGTAAAATACTATCTGCAAGACTCACTTCTATGCTGTTTGTTTTAATAGAGATCGCAGATCTCAATAATTTTGCCTCCATCGCCGATTGGGCAGTTTGAGCTTTGTAAGCATGGTTGGCGGTAGTCGCATAATTGGCAGTGGTCACATTAAAATCGCCGGTGATACTTTCGAGTATTCTTGGTTTATTGGAAACATTGTCCCAATTCACATTCAACGCTTTGTTGGCAACGAGTGCTCGGTTGGCTAGAACCGCTCTTGCGATATAGGCAATCGGTGCACGTGAGTCGAAATGATCCCCCTCCATCGAGTATTCTATGAAGTAATCCCCGCTGGTAGCGATGATCGTTTCATCAATGGGATTGGCTGGTGTTCCCAGCGAAACGGTATATATCCCATCCTTTACCATGACGTTCATGGGGCCGGAATCCCACAAGGGACTTCCACCTGTCGGTTCTTTATAGATGGTATATCGCATTGAAACACTCCCTGAAACAGTTTGCCCCGAATGATCACGCAAAAAACCCGTTTCCACGAGCGTTTGGGCAAACAACGTCGAGCCGATCATCATTCCAACAAAAAGTTTTCCAAGTATTCGCATGTTTACTACGCCCCCCGACGTCTTCAACCATTATTTCTTATGCCCATTTTTTGTTCTTTTAAACATTTCCTTACCGAATCAATCCAATTGCGTACTTCTTTCGCATCATGAGGCCATTTTGATCGGTAGCATTCAACACAAGGATATACGCTCCCTTACTGACCCTCGTACCGAACGCATTCGTTCCATCCCAGATCAGACTATTGCTCTTCTGTCCGCCTGGCGACCCGGCTGGGAATACCCAACTGCGAATCAAATATCCAAACATATCATACAGATAAAGTTCAACCGTCGAATTGTCACGCAGGGTATAGTAGATGGTTGTTGATTCCTTGCGGCTGTCAAAGGGATTGGGACTGTTAAAAAGCGTATCCACCAAAGCTACTCCGCTTCTCAGATCCACTTCGCGAGGGACACTGGGCTCGGACCATACCCCAGCTTTGTTTTGAACTGAAACGGCAAAATGGTATAGTCGATTGTTCTTTTCCTCATGGTTGAGTACCAGTACGTCTTGGGAAAGCACGTTCCCTGTGATAATAGACTTCCAGGAAGGTTCCTGGTTCGACTTACGCAGGATTCGATAGGATTTAAGCCCCGATTCGGGATCAAGCCACGGGTAAACATCCGCCAGAAGTTTCATGCTCACCGCACTATTTTCAGTAGAGATTCTGACATCCTTCGCTCGAGCCTGACTTCGATATTCCGTAAAGGCCTGTACTCTCACCGGATTTGGCTTACAGGGAGGCGTCATATCCACCTTGAGGATATTCGTTGTATTCATCAAACTTTTCATCGGACCAATCAGTTCAAGGCTCACGTGGTATTGATGATTATGAACAAGATTCGATTTAATCAGATGATTATAAAGGGTGGAAATTGAACGGGCTGAATTTTGTCGAATAACAGTCTCACTTTGCAGCCCAGAGATGTCTGTCACACCTTGGGCAACCACACAGTTTTCACTGGTTAGATCATACACATTGTAACTGATTTGGGTCACTTCTCCTTTGAGAATTTCTTGTTCAATGTTTACCGTGATGGATTTATCCTGCGCAATAAATTCCTCCGTCTGCGCTTTCATGACAATAGGTTTATCCTTCGCTACGATGGTCATCAGGCCACTTGATAGGTTGCCTGTAATCTCGACTGGAACCGCCCTCGCTTCCTTCAGACGGGTTCTGATGAGAGGGATAGAAACATTAAAGGTAAGTCCCAGGGGAGCCGTTTCTTTTACATCCATCTCCAGATAATATTTATTGGGAATCGTCGTAAGCGTGTTGGCACTAGCTAATTCCAGCAAAAATGGCTGATTGTACTGCACCTGAGATGACTCAGCTATCACAAGGTCGGAGCTCGCCTCACGTAACCGGACTTGCGAAAATGGCGTCTGTCCTTCTTGGGTCGAGAGGTTGACCGTAATTGCCTGCAACCAGCTTTCCATCTGAACCACACTCAGCTCGAAGACCAGCTCTCTCGCACCGAGCTTACCCTGGTGAACCTCGCTCACCATCTCTGTTGACAATAGCTTTTGGATTAAATTATTCTCTCCATTATCAATATACAGGGTGAACGGGTTTTGCCACTGCCCCACATGATAAGTCATGTCCACCAAATTTATTTGCATATCAAATTGCTTCGTACGGGGATACATCGCCTGGAAAGCAAAGATCAGGTGGTTTTGGTCATCCAATACCGCATTCACCTGCCTAACCTCATCCACCAACACTGCAAAATCTCGAACTTTTTCGCTCAGGACTATATCGACAGTCACCATGTCTCCCGGGATCACCCAGTTCGGAGAAATGTTCATCGAGATAATCTGTGGTAAACCTTCAGAAAATATGGCCGTCTCTACTTGATCAAAAACGAGATACTTTTTAAAGAATGCATTAGCCTCCCGCTTCGTAGACAGCATCGATCCCAGCTGGGCGTACCGAAGAAACCTTTCTGAAAAGGTAAAGGTCGTTGAGGAATCCTGTCTTATCTTGTCCAGGCGATAATGCTCTGACTCCAGACCAACAGTTAACGACGCCAAACTCATGGCCCACAAGATCATCAATTGAAACATTTTCATCAATGAGCTTCCTCCACTACGTTGGGCACTATCTCTTGGACACTTGGGACATCTGGCACTTCCACCGGTAAAGGCGAGGGCTGCCTCTCAGGTGCAACCTCCATGGGCACCGAGGGAGCTACCTCTTGCACGCTTGGCGCAACAGGTTCTTCGACTGGAGCCGCTGGTGGAGAGCCTGGCAAGGGATCCTCCACGCTTGACGACACAGGTTCTAGCTCCGATTGTGTTGGCACCTCTTCCAGCATTACTTCCGGGGTCGCCACGTTTGCAGTGATCTGCTCAACAATCGACTCTAAGGGCATTTGCTCTGATTGCGTCGGCACAATTTCCAGCATTACTTCCAGGGTCGCCACGTTTGCAGTGATCTGCTCAACAGCCGACTCTGAGGGCATTTGCTCTGATTGCGTCGGCACCGTTTCAATCGGCACCAGCCCCAAAAGCCGGCGAAGCTCCTCATCCGAAGGTTCTATTTCATGCGCATGAGTCCACGCTTTAATTGCTTTGGCCGAATCTTTTTGTAGTTGATAGGCTTTCCCCATCATTTTGAGAGCCTCAACCTGATTTGGGTTGTAGTAGAGGACTTTCTCAAGAGTGGCAATCACCCTTTCTGCATGACCCGACTTCTCATAATTCTTTGCGTCACGCGCAAGCTCCTCCATCATATCTCTGCCCTTATATTTGGAAACCTGCTTGGCATCCCGCTCGATGAGAGTTCGAAACTCATACGCTCTTTTTTTCGGGTATCTGAAGGTAAGGTATTCTGCGGCATCGAGCGAGCGCACCCAATCCTGTTTCAGGTAAAACCCACAGGCGTCCCGAAGGAGCCGATGCGCCTCATCTTCTCGGGTAAAGTTATTTCGCAGTACCCCAAGAACCTTACTTACATTTTGCGCAATATGACGAAGACCCTGGTGATCGGGATACTCACGGCGAGCCTCCAATGCGAGTTGCTGAACCGTCACAAAATCCTGTTCATCCACCATTGCAAGGATCTCTTGATATCGGTTTTCTACCAAACTATTCTCTTTTTTCTTGGCATTATCATCAAAAGTCAGCCCCAACGAAAAAACGTGATCCTGGCTGTTTGGACGGATAAGCAGGGCATAATCAAATAACAGTGGCGTCGTCTGTAATCCCACCCCCACGGTCCATTCATTCACCTCCCCGCCCCCGTTCAGAGCAAAGTTTGTTCCGCCACGAATCTTTAAATCTAGGCCAAATTTCGGAGGAAACATCCCATATTCCGCGCCAACGTAACAGGTAGGACTCTGGCGCAATAGCCTCCCAAAATCGAGACAAAATAAAAATCGGTCAACCCGCCAGTTTGCGCCCATATCCACATCCATTTCATACCGATCATCCGTGTCACCTATAATCTGAGAATAGCCGTTTCGCACAACAGCTCCCAACTGAACAGTCCCTAACTCCATCCATCCCCCCAGATCAAAGGCAATCACCGAATCCTCACTTTTATAAACGCTTCGATGCCCGTATTTTGCGGTGAATCCAAGACTGACATTTCCCAATATTTTTCGCCCATAGCTGAACATCATCGCGCTTTTTGCAGTGCTAAATGCGCCATCAGCATTGGCATTCGGTTCAGAACCATTCTGGCCGTGAAGCTCCATGTTTTCAATCCCAAGGCTTCGAAAACTAAAAGCTACCGAATCTATAGTGGATAAAGGCATCGATAGAGCGTACTGCTGATATTTTGTCATGCCCAGAAGCAGTGTGGACATCCCAGTAAGGCTCAAGTCAGACACATTGGGAAGACTGGCTGGATTCCATTGCCCTGATGAGGCATCATAAGCTATGGAGCGTCCTGTACCCCCCATTGCCAGAAAGCGTGCGCCCACACTGTAATCCAGGTAGTCGGAAGCATAGCCTCCAATGGTCTGTGCCCCGAAGCCAATAGAGACAAGCCCAACGATCATCCATTTCAGTATTTGTCGCACATTTTCCCCCGCCTTGAATCCCTATACAGATTATTCCCGTTTTAGGGATTCTTAAACATTTTAGAGGGGGAATGACTAGGGCGACTTATACTCGTTACGAATTGGTTTGCGGTGAAGCTGAACCGAGCGAAGCTTAGTCCTGCTAAGCGAGTGAGGTAAAGCAAAACCGTAAACCAATTTTAGTAGAGTATACTTTAGCTACAAGGCGAGCGCATCTAAAATTGTGTTAATTTCGCCTCACCCCCTACCCCCCTCTCACGCTTGCGGAGAGGGGGAATATTCAATAGAATAGTGGGGTGCAGGAGATTACACAGCGAGCACGAATGCTTCGACAAGCACAAACGGTTGCAGAAGCACTTCTTTGGGAACACCTTCGAGCGTCAAAAATTGGGTTTAGAATTGTTCGGCAAAAGCCAATTCTTTTTCAGTATCGGGGGCAGTCACGAGCATTTATTGCAGATTTTTATTGCAAAGAAGGAAGCGTTATTGTTGAAGTTGATGGTCAAATCCATCAGAATCAAGTTGAGTATGATCAGCTTAGAACCAGCAATTCTCATTATGGGATTTAATGCCGAATAATTCCGCCTCTATCCGCCCTCCGGGCACCT
>CAYHOI010000073.1:0-9882 GCA_964358175.1 uncultured Candidatus Marinamargulisbacteria bacterium
TTTTCCCTCCCGAACTGCTGGATTCAATTGCCAAACAAAAGCTACCTCCTCTGATTGACTCCCTGATGAAGCAATTTGGTCAGCCCAGTTTCGACAAGATTTTTGAGTTGTTTAGCGAACATGCCAAACGAGTGATGTTTTTAGCGCAGGAAGAGTGCCGACGTCTGGGGCATGTGCTTATTGATACCGGGCATATATTGCTCGGACTTATTAAAGAAGAGGGTGTGATTTATCGCGTTTTCCAGGATCAGGGGCTTAACATCGTTGAGTTTTTCTCTGAGCTCGAAAATACAATTGGTCGGGGGGAGCTGGTTTCAGATACAGGCAGGGAGATCAAGCTCAGTCCGAGAGCGAAGAAAGTCTTGGAGCTGGCTCATGTCGCGGCGAAAGAGCTTCACAGTAACTATGTGGGGCCTGAACATATGTTGATTGGACTACTCAGGGAGGCAGAAGGAATTGCGGCGATCTATTTAAATCGAAAAGGGATTACCTTAGAGATGATTCTTGATCTCTTCAAAGCAAGTGTTCAAAAGGACGAGTCTGATGACGAGTTTAGTCAGATTTTTGGAGACATGTTGCTAGGCAATCCTCCTTTGCAAAACCCCTCTGCGCCTGATATCTTTAATCAATTTGGCCGAGACCTGACCAGACTTGCCATGGAGAATAAGCTGGATCCGGTTATCGGAAGAGAAGGAGAAATCGCACGAATTATTCGAATCCTATCGCGTAGAACCAAAAATAATCCGGTATTGATCGGAGATCCAGGTGTGGGGAAAACCGCAATAGTAGAAGGTTTGGCTCAAGCGATTGTGGATGGGGACATCCCCGAGAATCTGAAGAACAAGCGAGTGATTGAGCTGCAGCTCTCCTCACTGGTTGCAGGGACTCGGTTCCGAGGAGATTTCGAGGAACGCTTGCGAAAATTAATTGATGAGGCGACCAGCAAGAACAGCAATATTATTCTGTTTATTGATGAGTTGCATACTATTATCGGGGCAGGTTCTGTGGGGGACAATGCACTTGATGCGGCCAATATTCTAAAGCCAGTTTTAGCGCGTGGGGAGCTTCAATGTATTGGTGCGACGACGATAGAAGAGCACCGAAAGTATATTGAGAAAGATGCTGCCTTAGAGCGTCGTTTTCAGAAGGTAGATGTTTCTGAACCCAGCAAAGAGGAGGCCATCCGGATTTTGCAGGGACTGCGGGATAAGTATGAGGCTTTTCATCGCGTGGATATCGATGATGAAGTGATACGTGATGCGGTGGAGCTTTCTACCCGGTATATCACAGACCGCTTTTTGCCGGATAAGGCAATTGATCTTATTGACGAGGCTGCCGCGATGGTTCGGTTAGAGTCCATTTCGTTACCGGTGTCCATCAAGAAGGCCCAGAAGGAGCTACAATTGGTGAAGAAAGATGAGATTGCTTCTGTGAGAACTCAGGAGTATGAAAAGGCAGCAGGATATCGAAGTCAGATTGAGAAGTTAAGCAAGCAAATATCTTCGGAACGTGATCATTGGATGGCAATGAGGGGGACACATGTAGCGAAGATCACCAGGGATCACATTGCTCAGGTGGTGGGAGACTGGATTAAGGTCCCCGTGAGAACCCTTCAGGATCAGGAAACCTCAAAGTATACCAACATGGAGGCAGAAATTAGAAAGCATGTGGTGGGGCAAGATGAGGCCATTGAGGAAATTTCGCGCGTGATACGTCGAGCCAGATCTGGACTCAAGAATCCAGAAAAGCCCATGGGAGCCTTCATTTTTGCGGGTTCAACAGGGGTGGGCAAAACAGAGTTGGCGAAGGTGTTGACTGAGTATATGATGGGGGATAAGGGGAAGCTTATTCGATTCGATATGAGTGAGTTTATGGAGAAGTTTAATGTCTCTAAACTTATTGGAGCCCCACCTGGTTATGTGGGTTACGACGAATCAGGACAGTTGACGGAGCGGGTGAGGCGCAACCCTTACTCAGTGATTCTCTTTGATGAGATCGAAAAGGCGCATCCAGAAATCTTCAATATATTGCTTCAGATTTTGGATAACGGAATTTTGTCTGATAGTCAGGGGCGAAAGATTGATTTTCGAAACACCCTGATTATTATTACGACGAATGTCGGCTCCAATTTCATCAAATCCATGGGATTTATTTCTAACAGCGATGCTCAAAGCTATGAAACGCTCAAGCAGAATGTTGAGTCGGAGATTAAGCAAAACTTTCGGGTAGAGTTTCTCAACCGTTTAAGCGGCGTCATTGTTTTTAAGTCACTGGGGCTCGATAGTATGCACCAAATATTTAGACTGATGGTTCAGAATATCAAGGATAGACTGAAAGAGAAGCACATTGATCTCTCGATCACCAAGGCAGTAGAAGATCATCTGATTGACCAAAGCAATTACAAGGAATTTGGTGCCCGTTCTTTGGGGCGGCTGATTGAAAAAGAGATTGAAGACTTGCTTGCGGGTGAACTTCTGTCTCATCGCATAGAGAACTCCGCAAATCTTTCGCTTCAGCTCTCAAAATCTGGCCAAATAGCGGTTAAAGTGAAGTCAGGATGACCAAAGAGGTTCTTGCGAATTACACAACTTTTCTAGAATTTCAAAAAGGATACTCGCCCAACACCGTCGAAAATTATTTGAGAGACGTTAATCAGTTCCTGGAATGGGGGCGGGTGGAAGATGTTCGAGGGATTACCCTGCAAGCTGTCAATGACCACCTACTGAGGCTCAAAAAGCGTGATTACCAGAAGTCTTCGATGAATAGAAAGCTGGCCTCTTTGAGTTCGTTCCTGAGATTTTTACTCAAGCAGAAGTTGATTCAAGAAAATATCGCCGTTCATATCGATTTTCCGCAATTCAAGAAACGATTACCAAAGGTGGTTAGCAAGGCAAACCTGCACCGATTGTTTGATGAACATGTCGCGCCTCCTGATCAAGATCCCCTCCGATATGAGCGCGACAAGACGATGCTGAGTATGTTGTTTTTCTGTGGACTTCGCGTTTCTGAAGTGGTTTCATTAGGGTTGAAAGCCGTCAATTTATCTGAAAGATATCTTCGCGTGAAGGGGAAGGGCGACAAAGAACGCGTGATTCCGTTGAGTGAGTCCATTTATGTGATTTTGTGTGCCTATGAAGAATCTTGGCGTGGGGTGCTTCGACAAACCTTTTTCTCGAAAACAAATGGTGCTCCTCTCACTCGTCAACGTGTGTGGGATATTCTGAAAACCTGGCAGAAAGTCTATGGCCTTTCAGAGAAAATAAGTCCTCATCATTTGAGGCATTCTTTTGCAACGCAATTACTGGAAAACAATGTGGATTTGCGGTATATTCAAGATATGTTGGGGCATAGCAGTATCGCGACGACGCAGATCTATACGGCAGTGAGCACAAAACATCTCCATGAAGTGTTTAAGAAAGCGCACCCTGGATCATAATGATGGTTATTACAATTAGTCTTTGTGTGCTTATTGTATCTGTGGTTTTACATGAGTTAGCCCATGGTTGGGGAGCGCTTGCTTTCGGAGATGATACGGCGAAGCGTGAGGGTCGTCTGACCCTTAATCCTTTGAAGCATATCGATCTCATTGGATCAGTGCTAGTGCCCGCCATGCTTGTTCTCACTCAAGTGCCGATGCTGTTTGGCTGGGCAAAACCGGTACCCATCGATTCAGAAAAGATGCGTGATCCCCGCTTTGATATCGTTTGGGTATCGCTTGCAGGGCCACTGACGAATGGGCTTTTGGTTTTGGTAGGCTTTTTAGGGTTGAAGTGGGTGATCGGTCATATTGGAACGGATCTGTTTCACACTTACCTTCGTCTGTCATCTGCGGTGAAGGGGCATATCCTCTTACGTAGCGAGCCTGGGATGGTCTATGTGATGCTGGAAATCTGTTTACAGTTGATTCTCATTAACACATCTTTGGGGCTTTTTAATTTATTTCCCATCCCCCCCCTGGATGGGTCGAGAGTGTTTGTGCCTTTTCTGTCAAAAAGTTGGCAGCCAGGTTATGCTTGGTTTGAGAAGTACGGTATTCTCGTTTTGTTCGTACTCATGTATTTCAATGTTTTCTCTCCATTCTTTTCAGTGGTGTTCAGAGTGTTGTATCATCAGATTTGGTTTATTAGGTAGGATAAACTCGACCGCAACTGCGTTCCCAGTAAAACAGTAAATTTCGATACATGTTTTCCCTATCGTCAAACTTTCATAAAGCAATTAGCGAGTAAATTTTGCGATTCCCTTGACTTGAAAGAGACTGATGACCTCAATATTGTTTCTGAAAGTATCGATTTTCTAATGAGCCATCAATGTCTGACGCAGAATATGCCAGAAGAACAATCCTTTGAAGTGATACAAAACTACATCATCGATCCTGAAAAAGTACAAGCGAGTATCCCTCTCTACATTTTACCCGATACTGAACAGAAGATTGAGGAAAACGATGAAGATGAACAGACCTTTGACAGCGATGAGCTAAAGTCGGAAGACCCATCAAGTACCGGGTTAAATCCACGCAATAGTGCAGTGAACCCTTCAAGACAGGAGGCCGGAACAGATTTTGGCTCCCGATCAGGGGAAGAATCAGGCGATAAACCGGATGAAACGACAGACATCGCTCTCAGTGAGGCATTGGCGTATAATGGTGTTGCGGGCAAGGATTTCACTGTTACTCAGTTTCTTGCTCCGACAGATCCTTCTGTACAGAAAATTATTTCCAAATTAAATTTAATCCCCCCACATCAATCACAAAACAAACTTTGATTGTACAAGCAAATGCAAAAAGTCTACAAAAAGCGATAAGGACTTTTTCGTCAACTGAAGTGAAGGATCTCCTTGAACTCGTGGTTGACGATGCTGATGCTAATGCTACAGTTTTTCGGAGCTTGGAGAGCTCCCAAATCAAAAGCCTTTTGGAAGACATTTCTTTTTCCACGCCCAATAAAAATAGCTTGATTGTAAATGCAAATGCGGATGAGCTTAAAAAAGTGATACAGCCTAAGACGATTCCTCAAGTGAAGGATCTCCTTGTGCTAGTGACTACCGATGATGCTGATGACAAAGTTTTGAAAGCCCTGTCAGGAGCACAAATAAAAAGCTTTTTGATGGACCCAGCGTCTACACAAGCAGAAAATGAAAACTTGATTTTAAAGGCCGACACGACAGCCTTCACGACTGCTGTGAACATGTTTTCTGTTCAGGAAGTTAAAAGCTTCATGTCATTGTCATTGAACGAGCCTTCGAAAAAATCTGTGATCGGGAAACTCAGCGCAAAACAGATCGAGGCATTCCTTAAAACCGAAATTGGGAGTGACAACAAAACAGTCACCGTTGCGAACAAAGAGACCTGTATCGCGATGGCAAATGTTGAACAGCTAAAAACAGCCATTAGCACTTTTTCGATGGACGATTTGTTTTTGTTGCTTCGTCAAGTGAGTAATGCCAGTGATAGCATTATTGTGAACAACCTGTCCGACTCACAAAGAGCGAACTTCTAACACAATTTTATGATATACTTTCCTCGGTAAAAACGGGTGAGGTGTTTCAATGAATGTACTGGTGCTTGGTAGCGGGGGACGCGAACACGCGATCGTGTGGAGCTTGTATCGCAGTGAGCGTGTCACCAAAATCTTTGCTTTGCCTGGAAACGGTGGGATCGGCGAGCTGGCCGAAAACCTGTCGGGTAGCGAGCTAGATTTCAAATACATAGAGAAAATTGTTGCTGAGAAGGCGATTGATCTGGTGGTTGTGGGACCAGAGACCCCGCTCGTCGCTGGGATTGTGGATTATTTTGAGGGGCATGAAGTCTTGGTTTTCGGTCCAAACCGTAAGGCTGCTCAGCTTGAAGGAAGCAAAGCTTTTTCCAAGCGGTTTATGGATACTCATGACATTCCCACTGCCAAATATGCTGAGTTTAGCGATGAGAAAAGCGCAAAAGACTATCTTGTAGTCTCCACTTTTCCCGTGGTGATCAAAGCGGATGGTCTTGCTGCTGGCAAGGGTGTCGTGATCGCTCAGACGTTATCAGAGGCTTTGAGCGCAATAGATTCGATGATGACGGAAAAGGTGTTTGGTTCAGCGGGTGCCACCGTGGTTATTGAAGAATTTCTCCAGGGGGAAGAGGCTTCGCTTCTGGTGTTTGTGGATCGCGACACGATGGTGCCGATGGATTCTGCTCAAGATCATAAGGCTATTTTTGATGGTGATCAGGGGCCGAATACTGGAGGAATGGGCGCGTATTCTCCAGCTCCGGTGGTGACTCCAGCCGTCATGGAGCTCATTCACGAGCGGGTGCTGGACAGAATCTTGAAGGGGTTCGCGAAGGAAGGGATTGTCTTTCGCGGTGTTCTTTTTGTTGGACTCATGATTGACAAGGGAGAACCTTTTGTATTGGAGTTTAATGTTCGGTTTGGCGATCCTGAGACCCAGGTGGTTTTACCTCGGCTGAAAACAGATCTCTTTTCGATCATGGAAGCTGTCTGCCTTGACCGCTTGAATCAACTAACCCTGGAGTGGGTGTCTGACCCTGCTGTGTGTGTTGTGATGGCAAGTAAGGGATATCCCGGAGCCTACGAGACCGGCAAGGAAATCAGTGGGCTGGATCGGGTTCAGGAGCTTGTGTTTCATGCCGGGACAAAGCGACTAGGGGGTAGACTTGTTTCCAGTGGCGGACGCGTTCTCGCAGTGACCGCGCTTGCACCGACTTTGCCAATGGCCATTCATCGGGCTTATGCTGGGGTGGATCAGATTTCTTTCTCGAATCAATATTGTCGAACAGATATCGGTCAAAAGGCACTTAGAACCTTATAAATGGAATTACTTCTTGCCACACACAATGTTCACAAAGTCACAGAGATTAGTGCAATGTTGGCCAAGATTTCGGTAAGGGTAAAATCGCTTCAAGAGATCGGTTACTTTGAGGAGATTCCAGAAACGGGCGAAACTTTTAGAGAGAATGCAATCGTAAAAGCTCGAACGGTTGCAATGGAGTTGGGGTGCATGACGTTGGCGGATGATTCGGGTTTAGAGGTAGATTTCTTGCAGGGAAGACCTGGGGTGTATTCCGCAAGATATGCTGGGGGGGATACAAGCTCGGTTGCCTTGTGTTCCAAGTTGCTTGAGGAGATGTCTGCTACTTTAGACTCTCGAACTGCACACTTTGTCACGGTCATGGCATTGGCAGACTCTCAGGGAAATATAGCTGGCGTATTTGAGGGGAGGGTGTCTGGCGAGATTGCCCATCAGATGATAGGAACAGAGGGGTTTGGGTATGATTCTGTTTTCTATTATCCGCCTCTTCTGAAAACAATGGCGCAGATGACTCCGAATGAGAAAAACAGTTGCAGTCATCGATTTCGCGCATTAGAACAAGTTATTGCCTACTTGAGAGAGTACGATGACCGCCCGTAAGCGGGTTCTTTTTTTATCCAATGGCCATGGTGAAGATCGAATAGCTCTGGCCATTATTCATGAGTTATTGTTGCTGAATCAGAGCTTTGATATTTATGGGCTGCCATTGGTTGGCAATGGATACGATTACCTAAAAAACGAGAGACTTCAAGTCATTGGTCCACAAATGGAAACAAAATCAGGTGGATTTCTGAAAGGATATCGTGCGATAGTGGGTGATTTGAGAGCGGGTATTCTTTCGCTTCATTTTAAACAAATTAGAAATGCCAGGAAGCAGTCTTATGATCTCATCGTAAGTGTGGGAGATTTTCTCCCCTTTATGGTTTCAGCTTTTTTTCTCAGACCCCATAAACAGATACTTATATCAACTGCAAAATCAGATTTGTTTGAACCACATTTTGGTATAGAAACTTTCGGCTTTAAGATGACCAATACCAGGGTCTTTGCTCGTGATGAAGTCACCGCTTTGTCGCTTCAGGCAGAAGGCGTAGATGCCGAGTATGTCGGAAATGTAATGATGGATCTTGTGAACGTTAATAGATCGAAATCTAACAGAGTGACGACCCTTGGGGTGCTTCCAGGAAGCAGACAGGAAGCTTATGTAAACTTTCTACGAATTAAAGAAGTGCTTTTGACTCTTCCCTCAGATTGGAAAATCCTTTTGGCACCTCCGTCAAGCCTGGATAGTCATTTGTTTGATTTGTCAGGCTTTCGGCAAGGAGTGACGCAGGTGTCCTTTGAGGAGATGCTGAGTGTTGTGGATGGTGTTATTGGGCTAGCCGGCACAGCCAATGAGCAATGTATAGGGCATGGGATTCCTGTGTTTTGCTTTGAGGGTACCGGTCCTCAGACGACTCAAAAGCGTTTCTTGGATCAGAATAAGTTGTTAAAAGGACTTACTGAATATGTTCCATCCAAACAGTCTGATATAATAGCCAAACAGATTGAGAAAAGAATGAAGGATCCAGCTTTTCTTGAAAGAGTCAGAATTGAGGGGCCTCGGGTCATGGGGAAGCCTGGTGGCGCAAAGGCAATCGCAAGGGAGCTTGAATGTATTTTAGAGTCTTAAGCTATATTCGACCTTATCGTGGCAAACTGATGATTGCCATTTTTTTTGCTTTCCTTTTTTCGATTTCCAATATTTATTTCATTGCGCTTGTGCGTGATATTTCCTCGGCTGTTGGGCAAAAAAATATGTGGCTGTTTAATATCTTTATTTTTGATACCATCTGCTTGTATTTGGTTCGATTGGTGTCTACGTACTTTCAAAGTTATTGGATGTCTTTTATTTCTAATCGTCTGACGATCGATATGCGAGTGGAGTTGTATGCACATATTCAAACCCTATCCATGGATTTCTTCGAAAGATATCGATTGGGGGACATCATGAGTAGAGTTTTGGGGGATATCAGCGTCATTGAAAATGTGATTCGGCAAAGTTTTTCGCAAGTGCTTCCACAGACGATGACTTTAATCGGGGTGCTGATCTATTTGACGGTTCTAAATTGGCGATTGACGCTTATTACTTTTGTGATTCTTCCTTTTTTCATATATTTGATTCAGATATTTGGAGATCGAATTCGTCGTATTAGCAGTAAAATTCAGCGAAAAAATGCTGATGTAATGTCCGTTTTGCAAGAATCTATAGCTGCTATTCGTATTGTGAAGGCCTTCTCTACGGAAAACCATGAGCTTAGACGGTTTGTCAGGGAGAATGAACGGAATTTTAAGTTTGCGATGAAGAATGTAAGCATTACGGCTCTTCAAGAACCCGTAATTGGTTTTTTGCAATTTTTAGCAATTGTGTTAGTTCTATGGTACGGCGGTGTTCAGGTCGTGTCAGGCAACATGACGGTGGCGAATCTGATAGGTTATTTTACGGGGATATTGCTACTCATTGATCCCATATTGGCTTTGAGTAAGGTGTACACAATGGTGAGTGGTGCTTTGGCTTCAGCAGCGCGAGTATTCACGATATTGGATATGGTGCCCACGGTTAGAGAAAAGAAAAATGCCAAGGTGTTAGATCGTGTCGAAGGCAGGATTGAATTTCAAAATGTCAGCTTTGCTTATAATGAGAGCGATGGTAAGGTTTTGAGTCATATTAATGTGTTGATTAAACCAGGAGAGACGATAGCACTCGTTGGCCCAAGTGGTTCAGGGAAAACTACTTTTGTAAATTTGATTCCCCGATTTTACGACGTAACCGAGGGTGAGGTTGTTTTGGATGGAAATAACGTCAGAGATTTGAATACCTTCTCCTATCGAAGCGAGATTGGGATTGTTCCTCAGGAAACGATTTTGTTTAGTGGCTCCATTGAAAGCAATATCGCTTATGGGAAGCCAGGCGCGACTCGACAAGAGATCGTAGCTGCGGCTCAATTCGCCAATGCGGAAGAGTTTATCACCCGGATGAAAAATGGATATGTGACGCGGGTAGGAGAACGTGGGCAACGGCTCTCAGGGGGGCAGAAA
>CAYHOI010000074.1:0-9441 GCA_964358175.1 uncultured Candidatus Marinamargulisbacteria bacterium
CATCTGACAAAACGATACATACCCAATGTTTGCAGAAGGTTAGTCAATATATGTTTTTGGTTGTCCCGATGGATGTGGAGATATCCACAAGTTGGCGGCAACCTGCAAATTGCGATTCTGTTATTTCTGTGGATATAGCCAGCAGCTTCGTTGGCTGGAGAAACTGGGAGACTTTTTGCCACGATGTCCCTATACGATGATCACGTTTACGGTACCGCTCTTCATTCGGCCGTTTTTTCGATCTGACATGAAAACAATGGTTGATATTTTATTTTTGAGCTTAACAGAAAAAAGGTTTAGGGAAGACGAATTTGCAGAAAGATTGTTGACTGATCAAACAAAGTCATTCAGTCAAAACATCCACAAGAGTTTTTAGAATGACCAGGATTACATCGCTGAGCTCAATATCGATCTCCTCTATAGGGTTGACTTGTTGTGCGATAAAGCGCATCACATCAGGATGTGCGGAGTCGTTGGCAAGTTGTTCGACAACATTGAGAAATTCCTGTTCAGTAGATTCCGAGAGTTGTTCTTCCAGGTTTCTGTTTTCTTTGAAAGCCTCATAAAATGTTTCTTCAGAAAGGGTGAGTCGTGGAGGCGAAGTTAGCCCTAAGAGCTTCCACAGAAAGAGGGATAGATAAACAAGAATCTCTTGTTCCTCTTCGCTGAGAATACCCTCATCAACTTCAAAAATAAAGGCAAGCAGACAGGGTTGCGTGGTTTGAAGTGAGTGTAGAAGGGCATTGATTTCATCTTGAGAGGCTTCATGGAAGGCATCCCATTCGTCATTTAATTCATTGAGAGTGAGGTGGTTCATCTGAAAACTCCTTTGGATAACTGTTTTTTCACGATTATATATCACCTCTGGTTGACTAACAATTGACGTTTTACTTCACCCAGAAAGGGTAGGGGGCGTATTTAAGAGGTTCCTTCTAAGGATACGGAACAAGATCTTCGGGTAGAATTTCATTCTGCTCCACATCAGAGAGAGTCTCTGCTTTCCTAATCAACTCTGTTGCTCCGTTTTGGCGGATCAAGACCGTATTTGGGCGGTATTGAATAAACTGCATGCTATGAGTCCAGTTGTAGGCTCCTGCGGGGGAAAAGACCAGATGGGTGCCTCTGGGAAGCCAGGGAAGCATCCTTCCAGTCTCGAGAATGTCTTTTTGCATACATAAAGGGCCAAATATCATGCTGGGGTGCATCCCTCCTGAAAGGGGGATCGTGCTTTCTATTTGATAGGTATACCAATTTGCTGCGAACAGAATATTAACGCCTGCATCGACCGTGTATCCCATGTGCCCATTAACTAATTCTTTGGCATTGTTTACCGTTGCTATCAGAAATCCGGCATCATCAACGAGTGCTCTACCATTTTCCAAGATTAATCGAGGGGTATGATCGGGACGTAAATGTCTCTGTAATGCGTGGATAATCTGGTCTATATAAGTCGTGAGCCCCGGAACCACCGCATCTTCTTGGAACTCTTTTTTTAACTGAATAGACGAAGGAAATCCGCCGCCGATATCCAGATAGTCTATGTTGGCCGAAAAGTTATCCTGACAAAAATAGGCAAATTGAAGCATCTTTTCGATCATGACAGCATATGCACCAGGGTTGGTAATATAGGCCCCCAAATGGCTGTGAAGTCCGCATAATTTCAACGTTTTGGACTGACTTATTTTTTGGGCAGCATTGCGGGCATCTTCTGAGTCGAGATTAAAGCCAAAACGGAACCAGTGGTCCTTAACGCCAGTTTTCATATTAAGCCTCAAAGCAACTGGGGCGGGCTCCTGAAAGTTTTGACTCAAGTCCAATAAATCATCGAGCTCGTCATTGTGATCGATGTGAATAACAGCCCCGTCGGCTAATGCTTTCTTTAAGATATGACGGGACTTGTAAGGTCCATTGAAAAGAATATCTTTACCCGAAATCCCGAGGTGCCGTGCCTTTTCGTATTCGAAATTGGATACCACCTCTGCGATAGCTCCTTCCTGATGAAATATGGCACAAACTGCGCGCAAATAGTTTGTTTTATAAGGCCACGCAAAGGTTACGGACGGATATTTCGACGTAAATTGTGAGTATAGCGTTCTATAGTTACTTCGGAGCTTGCTTTCGGATAAAATATAAAGCGGAGATCCATACCGCGAGAGAAGTTCTTCCAAGTTAACGCCGTCTATATGGCTACGAACCGGTAGTCCAGAGTGAGTTGTGACGAGCATTTACAATAACCGACTATCCAAATTAAATACTTGGCCTGAGATTGAATGCGTATCAGTGATGCATCGGATTACAGAGCTGATTTCTTTCAGAGTCCCAAAGCGTTTGAGGATGTTTGCCTCACACAGATGCGATATTTGATGAGGTTCTAATGTCAGTGTTTGCCGGCTCGTCATAAAGCCTGGCAGGATAACATTGACCTTAATCTGATCTTTGGCCCACTCTTTAGCGAGACTTTTGGCAAACCCTATCAAGGCTGCTTTGCTGGCACTATAGGCTACTTGTCCGACAGAGCCTTTGAGGGCAGAAAGGGAAGAAACGATGATAAGGTGAGGGTTCTGGGAGGCTTCCAGGAGAGGATGAAGCTGCTGACAAAGCATGGCGTTAGAGGAAAGATTTGTCTGAATAATGGCTTCAAAGGTTTCAGGTTGTTCACGCAAGACCAAGCTGGAATGAAGAGTGCCTGCGAAAAGAATCAGGGTATCCAGCTGAGGCGGGAGGGGACTAGCTATTTGTGGTAGGCTCAGATCAAGAAAAGTTGGCGTGAGCTGAGAATACCGTTTTTTGAGATAAAGAAGACTGTTTGGATGTCTCAGGTAGGTCGCATACACTGTGTGCCCCCCGACCAGATAATCAACGCACAAACGCAGACCAAGCCCTGATGAGCCTCCAGTGATGAGAATCGTTTTCATCGATTTTAAGTATAACATAGGCTCAAAAAGAAGGACGACGAATAAAATTGACTTCCCCCCAGAGCCTCATTAGAATGGGTTCACATGTCTATGATGCAGTCCTTCATTGAAAAGGCAAAAATCACTCGTCGCAAGATCGTTTTACCAGAAGCTTTTGATGAACGTATTCTTCAGGCCACGCGAGATATCGTTTCCCAGGGAATCGCCGAGGTGGTGCTGGTCGGCAGTGAAAGTCAGATCCGAGAGGCATTGCAAGATAAGGCCATTATTGGGCGTGTTGCCATCTATGATCCCTCAATCGACAATTCTCTCCTACATGATTTGGCACAAATCTATTATGATCGACAGAAGAAAAAAGGCATAACTCCTGAGCAGGCCCTTGATACGGTGCGAAGCAAACCCTACTACTATGGAGCATTGCTTGTGAATGCTGGACTGGCTGATGGGATGGTGTGTGGAGCGGACTGTACGACGGCGGAGACTCTGCGCGCGATTATCCATTGCGTGGGAATGAGAGAAGATAGTGTTCTCTTATCTAGTTTTTTTATGATGGTTACTCAAAACAAAAATCTTGGAAAAGAGGGGGTGTTATTCTTTGCTGACTGCGCCGTAAATCCAAAGCCGGATGCTTCACAGTTGGCCTGCATCGCCATAGACACTTCTCGCTCATTTCGAACCCTCATGCAAGATGAACCGAAGGTGGGGCTTCTCTCCTTCTCGACCCGAGGGAGTGCCAAACATCCGTCACTCGAGAAAATAACAGATGCACTGAAGATTGCCAGGATTAAGCAGCCGGAGTTGCTGATTGACGGAGAATTTCAGTTTGATGCCGCAGTGGTTCCTGCGGTTGGCAGGAAAAAGGCTCCAGACAGTGTGATTGCGGGGCAAGTGAACTGTCTTATTTTCCCAGATCTTGCAGCGGGTAATATTGGGTACAAAATCGCCGAGCGGATAGGAGGTGCTCTGGCAATAGGTCCGATTATTCAGGGTGCGCGTAAACCTGTTAACGATTTGTCGCGTGGATGTAGCGTGCTGGACATCGTTAATGTTGTTGCAATAACGTCACTTCAAGTGCAGCCATGATCATTCTTGTCTTGAATTGTGGGAGCTCTTCTCTAAAATATGCACTTTATGAATGGACTAAGAACGTTGTTCTGACACAGGGAATGATGGAACTCAGCTCTGAGGGCCTTAATCAGCACAGGGAACCCTTGCAAAAAATCATCCACTCTTTGGCTTCTTATCAGATAGCGGCCGTAGGACATAGAGTGGTTCACGGGGGTTCTGTTTTTAAGCAGTCCGTGATCATCCAGGGTGACGTGCTGGATCACTTAAAAAAGTTGTCAGAAATTGCACCACTACATAACCCACCGAATATCCTCGGGATAGAGAGTGCGATGGAACTTCTTCCGCACGTACCGCAGGTGGCTATTTTTGATACAGCGTTCCACCACACCCTGCCAGAGATATCTTTCACCTACCCCATTCCCTATGAATGGCACGAGAAATATCAGGTGCGTCGCTACGGATTTCATGGAACCTCCCACTTATATGTTAGTCGGCGTGCAGCGCGATTTTTGGGATTACCTACAAATCAGACAAACCTCATTATTTTACATATCGGGAGCGGCGTGAGTATTTGTGCGGTTCGAGAGGGTATTTCAGTGGATACCTCGATGGGTTTTACTCCTCTGGAAGGAGCTATGATGGGTAACAGAAGCGGAGATATTGATCCCGCCATCGTGAGTTTTATGTCGGATAGGCTTGGCTTTGACGCACAACAGATTACCAGCGTCCTGAACACGAAGAGCGGACATCTTGGCGTAACGGGGCAATATAGCGACCGTCGGGATGTTGTGAACGCAGCTCGTAGCGGAGACAGACGCGCTCAATTGAGTCTCGACATGGAAGTCTATCGACTCAAAAAATACATAGGAGCCTACCTGGCAGTGCTTGGTCGGGTTGACGCGATTGTCTTTACGGCAGGCGTCGGAGAGAACAGTGCCATTATCCGGTCGAACACTCTTCACGGATTGGAGCCTTTTGGAATTGTACTGGACGAGGAACGAAACGATATGACCCAATCGTCTAGCGGAGAGACTCTCTTAAGCACCCCGGAAAGCGCGATCAAGCTTCTGATGATTCCCACGCACGAAGAAGTCGTGCTGGTTGAAGATGTCGTTGCACTCCTGGAGGGGTACTACCAAGCACACACGCAATATGTTTATCAGTTTGAGAAGTGAGCTTAAAGGGTTTTTAGAAGTGTATCAAATTCTACTCCATCGATGACTTCTTTCTCGATGAGGATGACTTCGATCTTTCGGAGTTTTTCCTTGTTGGCGGTGACGATTTCAAAAGCTTTTTTGTGACAAGACTCAATGATGTTAGAGATTTCAGTATCAATGAGAAGGGCAGTATCGTCGCTATAGTCCTTGGCATGATCATACATATCACGTCCCATGAAAACGTTTTCTGTGTTCTTGCCGAAGGTGCGGTTGCCGAGCGCGCTCATTCCGTATTCACAAACCATCTGATGTGCGATGGTCGTTGCTCGCTTGATGTCGTTGGTGGCACCGGTTGTAATTTCTTCAAAGAAGAGCTCTTCTGCACTTCGTCCTCCCATGAGGATCGTGATTTCGTTCTCCAATTCTTTTTTTGAAACGAGGTATTTGTCACGCTCTGGGAGTTGAAGGGTATAACCCAAGGCCATCCCGCGAGGCAGAATCGAAATTTTGTGAACAGGATCTGTTCCCTTAAGCATGTTTGCAACGACCGCATGACCCAACTCGTGGTAGGCGACGATTTGTTTTTCTTGGTCAACCATGATCTTACTCTTTTTTTCTGGCCCTGCAATCACACGATCAATCGCCTCTTCCAGCTCCGCCATGCTAATCACTTTTTTGTTGCGACGCGCAGATAGGAGCGCGGCTTCATTCACAAGGTTGGCCAGATCAGCACCAGAGAACCCAACCGTTCGACGTGCGATAACCTCGAGGCTGACGGAGCGGGCAAATTTTTTATTTTCTTTATGTATATCCAAAATCTCTTTACGACCCACAATGTCGGGCTTATCAATAACGACTTGTCGATCAAATCGTCCTGGTCTTAGCAGGGCTTTATCAAGGATGTCAGGTCGATTGGAAGCGGCAATCACAATGACCGATGATTTTTCGTCGAAACCGTCTAACTCCACCAGCAACTGGTTTAGTGTTTGTTCTCTCTCGTCGTGCCCACCTCCAAACCCAGCACCGCGGTGACGGCCAACGGCATCAATTTCATCAATAAAAATAAGTGATGGCTGGCTCTTTCTGGCTTGTTGAAACAGATCACGGACTCGGCTGGCTCCCACGCCGACAAACATCTCCACAAATTCAGATGCACTGATGCTAAAAAATGCGACATCCGCTTCTCCCGCTATTGCTTTGGCAAGCAAGGTCTTCCCTGTTCCTGGTGGTCCCACCAAAAGCACGCCGCGCGGAATCTTGGCTCCAATTTTGATATACTTTTCGGGTGCCTTCAAGAAGTCGACAATCTCTTCGAGTTCCTCAACAGCTTCGCGAACTCCTCCAATGTCTTTGAAGGTGTATTTTTTCTGGCCATCTTTTTTCCATGAGCGAGCACGACTTTTTCCAAACGACATGGCCTGACTATTAACCCCTTGAGCCTGCCGGAAAATGAGGAACCAAATTCCAATAATCAGAAGGAATGGAACGATTTGTATCAGCAGATTAATCAGCGTGCTATTGTCTTCATGTTTAACCGAAATGCGAACGCCAGCAGCTTGCAATTTCTCAACAAGCCCAGGATAGTTCATAATGTTGGTGTGAAAATTAACACCAGAGGAAAGTTGCCCTGTTGCGGATGCATTAAGGTTATTGATCACAATTTTAACCACTTGTTTGGAATCGATTGCAGTAAGCAAATCAGAAAAGATGATTTCCTGATAGGCTGATCCCTTGGTTTTCAGAGGAGAAAGTAGCGATAAAATAAATAAAAAAACAATGATTGCCAGAAAGAAGTTGCGAAAATTAAACGCCTTCTGAAGATCAGTCGGTTTTTTGTCAGGGGATGAAGGCTCCGCCTTCTTTTCAGGCTCTTTTTTAGGTGTTGGGTTTGTCATCGCTATTCACATTTTGTATATGAAAACTATAACATACCTTTGGTGGACGGAACATCCTTTTCTTTTGGATTATATTGCAGAGCCATTGCCAATGCTCGAGCCAATCCCTTGAATATCGCCTCAATAATGTGATGGGCGTTATCTCCGGAGAGAAGGCGTACATGCAGTGTCAGTCCCGCATGACTAACAAAGGCAGACAGAAACTCCTTAATGAGCGCGGTATCGAATTGTTGAAGCCCCGACGGATAGACCACTTCAAACCCTAGGAAGGGACGATTGCTAATATCGACCGAAATCATCACAAGGGACTCATCCATGGGCAGAAAGGCGTAGCCATATCGGGTGATCCCTTTTTTGTCGCCAGTGGCTTGCTTGAAAACTGTTCCCATGACGATGCCCAGGTCTTCAATGAGGTGATGCCCGTCGACCTCTACATCACCAGCTGCCTGAATCTGTAGGTCAAAGTAAGCATGACGCGTAAGCAGTTCGAGCATATGATTCATGAAGGGAATAGGCGTATTTATGTCCGCTTTGCCGGATCCATCCAAGTTCCAGCTGACAGAGATGTTGGTTTCTTTGGTCTCGCGATGTAGCGAAGCTTTGCGCATTGGTTAACTCCCTTGCTACAATCTTAATGCGTTGATGACGAGTCGTCAAATAAAAGAGGTTGCTCGCCGTTTGAAGTAGCTTTTGATTTCAAGCCCAAATGAGTATAAGCATGTGCAGTTGCGATGCGGCCACGAGGAGTACGCTCGAGTAATCCCAGCTGGAGTAAATAGGGCTCGAAAACATCTTCCAGGGTGTTGGCATCCTCAGATGTAGATGCTGCGAGCGTGTCCAGACCCACGGGTCCACCATTAAACTTCTGAATGACTGCAAGCAACAGCTTGCGATCGCCCTCGTCCAGACCTAAGTGATCGATTCCCAAGGCGTCAAGTGTGTCCTCTACAATGGACGGGGTAATAGGAGAGGCTTTTTTCACTTGCGCCCAGTCTCGAACCCGTCTCAGCAATTTAATGGTAATCCGGGGTGTGCCACGGCTTCGTTTGGCGAGAGCCATCCCCGCAATATCATCAAGCTTGATGCGTAAGTGTTCGGCAGAATGTTGCAAAATAAGAAGCAGTTCTTCATGGGTGTAAAAGTCTAGCTTGGCCGCATATCCGAATCGATCTCGAAGCGGAGAGGAAAGCATGCCTGCCTTTGTTGTCGCTCCGACTAGGGTAAAGTGGGGAACGTCGAGGCGAATCGAGCGAGCAGAAGGCCCCTTGCCGATGATAATATCCAGCTTAAAGTCTTCCATGGATGGGTAGAGGACTTCTTCTACGCTTCGGCTGAGACGATGAATTTCATCAATGAATAACACATCATTTTCCTGAAGATTGGTTAAGATGGCTGCCAAATCCCCTGGTTTTTCGATAGCAGGCCCCGAGGTCGTTTTGATATGAACACCCATTTCATGAGCAATAATATTGGCTAGTGTGGTTTTGCCAAGCCCCGGTGGGCCATAGAACAGAAGATGGTCGACGGTTTCGGATCTTTCGCGAGCAGCTTGTATCAGCACCGTCAAATTTTGTTTGATTTTGTCTTGCCCGATGTACTGTTTGAGAGACTGTGGTCGAAGGGACGTTTCGAGTTCACTCTCGGGAGCCTCTGCCGTTGGGTTAATAGGGGGAATATGTTCCATTACATCGGATGCATCGTAACATGATTTAGAAAATCAATGAAGGAGGTTAGCGTCCCCCGATCTTCTCAATATTCTTAAAAAGAATATCTTGATATCTCTTCTGAAGGCTGGCTGGCAACGACGAATCTTCAATCACGGCAGAGGCCTCTGTCTGTAGTTTCCTGAGGGTAGCATAAACACTGATCGTGGCTTTATCTGAAAGCTTCAAATATTCAGCTAAAATATCAAAATCTGACCGTTTAAGATTTCTCTTTTTCCCGTTAATGGTTAAGGCTGTTTCGTCCTTATCGTCAGGAATAATCAAGTGGGTGTTAACCAGATCATACGCAGGACTTAAGCGGTAGCCATGGGGATATTTCAGGAGGCCATAATTTTTTGTATGAGCATCCGAATTCCCAACGAGAAAGTTGAAAAGAACAAGTTTAAATAATTCAATTTTATCTAACCCTGGTGCAACTGAAAACAGATCGATTACCGAAGACATTCGCTCCACCGATACATTGTATTTCTCTTCCGATGGCAACCCTAAAAGTTGAGAAAAATCCTCAAACGCGACCTTGTGGCTATTTTCGCGATCAAATCGTCGTACGATATAAGCGATTGTCCCATCTGAAAGATTAAGAATGCCGTGAGCGGAAGCAGTGATACCCATAAGACTT
The DNA here is from genome assembly GCA_964358175.1 of uncultured Candidatus Marinamargulisbacteria bacterium. Taxonomy (GTDB): domain Bacteria; phylum Margulisbacteria; class Riflemargulisbacteria; order GWF2-35-9; family GWF2-35-9; genus CAYHOI01. The sequence goes on from CAYHOI010000074.1 coordinate 9,379, forward strand.
GCTAAATCCATCGTCAGGTTTTCATTTTCGGGCACACAGAGCCATTGATCCAACTGAGGCTTG
>CAYHOI010000075.1:0-9375 GCA_964358175.1 uncultured Candidatus Marinamargulisbacteria bacterium
AGAGAGGTGGCCAACAGGCCGGAGAGAGGCGGAATTTAGATGCGCTCGCCCTGATCTTCAAGTTTTCTGTTTTCTCGCCACATTTGAACTATCAGCTGTTTTATGTTATGAATAATAAATAATGCCTTGGAAAGATATCGTAGATTGTTTGCGAGAGGGGGAAGGCTCTCAGGTTGAATTTCTCTCCAGCGTAGGCTCTGCGGAAGAATTAGTGAAATATTGCATTGCCTTTCTGAACCAATCTGGCGGAAAAATCATCATCGGTATCGACGACAAAAACAATCACCTTGTGGGGAGCAACATCTCAAGAAACTTCATCGATCAAGCCATCCAAAAGATTGACCCCGCCCCCTCCCTCTCAGTTGATGAGGTTAAGCGTCTGGATAAAACACTTCTCCTGATCACGATTCCGCCTGGTCAAAGCAAGCCGTACTCTTACCGCCACAAGTATTATCAACGCTCTGGCGCAGAAAATAAGCGTGTCAACAAAGAGGAAATAATCCGACAGGGAGATACAACGTCCACCTCAATGAGTCTCCTCAATACGCGCCAACATCGAGTTCTGGCCTACTTAAAGACCCATGACCATATTACAAACCGTGTCTTCAGGGAACTTTACAAAGTTTCACACAAAACTGCTCACTTAGAGCTGAGTGAGCTTCTGGCTCAATGCCTCATCACCAAATTCGGCCAAGGCCGAAATACTGCCTATAAGTCAGCCGAACAATGAGGGGAACCGTTCTCGACAAGATCCTGCGAAGCCACTCGCATGCCAAAACGATACAGCCTGACGAGGTTATTCCCCTCCACATTGATACCTTGCTTATTCCAGACAATGCCGCCATGCCTATTTTTGAGATTATGGAACATGAATACCTTAAACCTCAGCACAAGAATATATACTTGGCACTCACCCACTATCATTATCAGCACGAACCTGGATATAGCCAAAAACAAAGACGAATCATTGACCTCGCAAGAAAATATCAGTTTCATATCCTAGATAACAATAAGGGGCTCTGGAATACAAATCTCTGGGAAAAAGGCATCATTCGTCCAGGCTCAACCTTCCTAGCACGCGACTCAACGGTTAACTACTTCGCACCTCTGAACAACCTAAACATCAGCTCCGGCATACACGATATTTTCAAGACCATCGTCACACAAACCTATGACTTTGTGGTTCCAGAGGTGATTAAAGTAACTCTCACCGGATTACTTCATCCCTACGTAGGGGGGAAAGACATTGCCTTATTTCTTAAACGAGAACTTTCTAATCTTGTGGTTAGCCGTTCATTTATACTTGAATTTGCGGGCCCACTTCTTTCGCAACTTTCTGATCAGGATTTATTTGACTTGTCCCTTCATCATTACACGATGAATCGTGCTGCGTTCATTTTTCCCCCACTCCCTCAAATAATCCAAGATCATGAAGGGGTTTTCCCCGACGATATTGCTGAATACCACAAGTCCTACGGCTTTGATCTTACGGAATTAACCTCGCTTATCGACGTCAACGGGGTGATTATGGAACTCTCAGAAATGGTCGGGAAACGCATCGATCGCATCTACATTGGCAACAGTGTTGGGGGTTCGCTCGATGACATGAAATTTCTAGCCGAGGTTTTGCGGGATAAGAAGGTACTGGTTACCTGCTATATAACCCCCTCTTCCAACAAAGTGCTTCAACAGGCCACTGAGCAAGGATACCTATCAACTATTCTCCATAGTGGATGCATTCTGCTCACCCCTGCAACCGGAATTTGTTCCGCGATAAATGATCATGTCCCCCTCGCAGGAGACATAGTTCTGGCCACCGGGTATAATGACTTATCGATACAGCTCAAGGAGGTTGTCGGATCCTTCTATAATGCCTCTATCAGCACTGTTATCGCAAGTGCGATTACAGGCGTTATCACACCGATTGAGGAGATTTTGGGATGCTAAAAAGGATAAGCCCTTATGAAAAATAAGAAAGATTTATTGTCAGGGAAGGCTTTGCGGGTCATCGGACCCATCTCAGCCAAAGATATTGTCAGCAATGACATGACCGAGTCTTATCACGATATCAGCAAAATCATCCCCTTTGAGAAGAAAATGCCCAACTTTATGGAGGATGTCTTTTCCCGCAACATCTTGGTGGCTGACGAGAATTTCGGATTCGCTTCCTCGAAAGAACTTCCAGCACTGGCCTTGCAAAAAAGCGGGGTTATCGCCATTGTCGCGAAATCATTTTTTGCGGGATTCTACAAAAACGCGTTTAGTATCGGACTGCTCTGTCTGATTGCCAACACAGATTACATCGACGAAAATGATGATTTAAAAATCGACTTAAAGCTCTCCTTTATCCAGAATCGCACCAAGCAGTTGGGTATTAAAATTAAACCCCTCCGAAAATATTTCTATAATCTGTATTTAAATGGCGGACTATTAAATACCCTGTTTTTGGAGGAGGAAAAACTATGAAAAGTGTCAAAGGATTTCAATTCTCCGGAATACATTCCGGCATCAAAAAGGAAAATAAGGATCTTGCCTTGATCTATGCTCCAGATGGCGCAAGTTTCGCAAGCGTAACCACGACAAATAAATTCGCTGCACCAGGGGTTCATTACACAAGAGCAATTACAAAAAATGAAACCCTCCTCAAAGCTATTCTTGTCAACAGCGGCAATGCAAACGCTCTCACGGGAGAAAGGGGCACACAGGATATCTTGACGCTTCTTCGCACCCTGGGAGAACATATCAATGTAAAGCCCACACAAGGTCTTGCGCTTTCTACGGGAATCATTGGGAAATTTCTTCCCGTCGGCATTATGCAAGAGGCGATGCTCAAGCTCACCCAATCCCTTACTGATAATCCTGAATCGTTCGCAACAGCAATCATGACCACTGATCTCGTCCCCAAAATCGTGTACCATCAATGGGAGAGTGAAGGAGAGACGTTCTCTATCCTTGGTATCGCTAAGGGCAGCGGAATGATCCAACCCAATATGGCGACCATGTTCTCGTTTATCCTGACCGATGCAACCATCGACTCTTCAACCCTTCGACAAATGATCCCTGACATTGCCGACAAATCGTTTAACGCGATCTCGGTAGATGGAGACGCGTCGACCAATGATTCCTTTCTTCTCCTCGCAAGCAACAAAAAGGCTCAGATTACGGCCAAGAATCTTGCGGATTTTCAAACCGAATTAACCAACGTTGCTATTCAATTGGCACAGAAAATTGTTCGTGATGGCGAGGGGGCGACAAAGTTTGTTGAAGTTCGAATTCTCTGCGCCAAGACCGTTTCGGAGGCTCGAAAGATGTTTCAGGCTATTGCGACATCCCCCCTAGTCAAAACAGCATGGTTCGGACAAAACCCCAATTTTGGAAGGATACTTTGTACGATTGGAAAACTGGACACCTCGCTCGATCCAGAAATCGTGGATTTGCAGCTAGGGCCTCATTATGTCGTCAAGCAAGGTGCAGCCGTGGACACGCCGAAGTCGTTACTGGACACCTATATGCAGCAACCAGATCTTTGCATCACCGTAACCCTTCATCAAGGGGATGCCTGTTTCACCGGCTGGACCACTGACCTTTCCTATGACTACGTTAAGATTAACGCAGAGTACAATTAGCCCACTTCAAAATCACAAAGAATCGGGAGGTGGTCTGAGAATGTGGCCTCATGACAGACCTTCCAGCGTAGCACTTTGACCTCGGGACTATGCAGAATAAAATCAAGCTGTCGACTTGGTTTGTGACTCGGATAGGTTGGATGATTCATCCTGTTCAGGCTTAATAGACCCGTTGCGCCCAGAAAGAGGTCAATCTCTCCAGCTCCCCAAAAAGCATTCAAATCGCCTGCAACAATCACAGGCTTTCGCACTTGCGCAATAATCTGATGCAATTGACCCAACTGAAACTGACGGCTTCGAAAGGAGAGAGACAAATGCACCAGAAAAATAGTGACCTCCTCAAGTTCCAGTTCGATGGCAAGACGTTTAATCCCTTTGTCAAAGAAATGAATCGTTTTATTCACGATCGTGGGGCGAGTCAAAAAGGCATTTCCCTGCTTTCTCATGATCGGAATACTGTGTGCAAATGATTGCTCATGATATTTTGAATTGTAGCTAGGTTCATATCCCAATTCGGCAGAAATATTCTCCACCTGACAACGGCTCCCTGTTCGATAAGATCCGCTATCCACTTCGATCAATCCCACGATATCCGGATTGCAACTCGCAATAAACCCTGTAATTTTACTAATGTTTCGACCGGTTCTTCTCAAAAAACCGCTAAAAGGAAGTGGCCAATGAAAAGTCCATCCACTGCCCGTTCCATAACGAATATTGTAAAGCATAAAGCTGTAGGTCTTCATGGAGTGTTATAGATTAATATTCTTTCCAAAATGATCAAACCCTGCGGGAAGTTCCCTTATTTTGCCAAGTTCATCCAGATAGAGACAATCCAAACTCGAGGTCATTTCGCCAATCACGGTCAGCGGTGTTTTCAGAGCGTAATGGTTATAGAGCATACGCAATTTCTTGGGCGTAATGGTAAACATCAGCTCATAATCCTCCCCACCGCGCATCGCACAGTCCAGAAGAGGCTGATCCAGTTGATCTCGACAACCCAAGGCTTCCTCCTGATAGGGAATTTTGGTCGCATCAATTCTCACGCCTAGCTTACTTTCTTTGGCCAAATGACGAGCCTCGGAGGCAATCCCGTCACTGATGTCAATCATAGCATTGGCATAGGGCTTAATCTGAAGAGCCTCAGAAACTCTCGCTTGGGGCAAAGCCAAACGATTAAACAAAGCTTGTGGAGGCACAGCCCCCTTTTTCAGCATGAGCCTCGCGACACAAGCCGATCCGATCGTCCCTGTGACCACAACGAGATCACCCGCCTTCGCACCATGGCGAAACAACAATTTCCCGCGACCATATCCATACAGCCCGACCGTTATCGATAGCGTAAGCCCATGTGTCACATTTCCGCCTAGGAGAGAAATCTGATATTTTTGGGATGACTTCTTGACACCCTCGTACATTTTTCTGAGCCATTCCGGGGGGGTCTGATCATCAATAATCAAAGACAAGAAAAGATGGGCAGGTTCGCCTCCCATTGCAGCGATATCGCTCACATTGCTCTCTATAAGACGCTCTCCGATTTGTTCCGGCGAAAACCAGCTCTTGAAGAAATGATCGCCCTCCACCATCGCATCGGTCGTAAAGAGAACGGTCTCACGCCCCTCTTTCCAGACGGCACAATCGTCGCCGATTCCTTGAACCACATGGGCATGATATTGCGGAAAACCATCCGTCAGATAATCAATCAGTTCGAACTCATTCATGCCCAGCTCATTTCAAGGCACAAAACTCGCCACACATGGTGCACGCATCAAGATCTTGCGGGATAGCCTGTCTGTATTTATCGAAGGAATCTGGATCCAGGGCATGCTTTTTCTGCCCCTCCCAGTCAAGGTTCGCTCTGGCCGTAGACATCGCACGATCACGTTCCCATCCCTTACCTCGCGTAAGATCAGCTGCATGTGCCGCAATTTTGAAGGCCATGATTCCGTCCTTCACATCGGCAAGATTCGGGAGAGCCAAGTGTTCGGAGGGGGTCACATAGCAGAGAAAATCCGCACCATTCACGGCCGCCATGGTCGCACCAATCGCTGAGGTAATATGGTCGTATCCTGGCGCGATATCCGTGACCAGTGGGCCTAACACGTAAAAAGGCGCGCCATGACAATACTCCTTTTGCAGTTCCATATTGAGGGCAATTTTGTGAAAGGGAATATGCCCTGGACCCTCTACCATACACTGTACACCTGCTGACCGGCATCGAAGAACCAATTCCCCGATATTCTTTAACTCCTCAATTTGAGCCGCATCGGTCTCATCAATAATCGTGGCTGGCCGCATTCCATCCCCAAGCGAAATAGTCATGTTGTACTCCCGACAAACTTCCATAATGCGGTCGAAATGGTCATACAGGAAGTTCTCCTTGTTGTGTTTTTTCATCCATTTCATAAGCATCGATCCTCCGCGACTTGTCACGGGAATCAAACGTGATTTCACCAGCTCAAGATGGTTTTGCAACAACCCTGCATGAATAACTACAAAATCAACGCCATCTTTGCCATTTTCCTCCAGTATTTTAAGGAAAGGATCAATCATCTTTTCAGGACTATCCTGGTGGCGATAGAATAGCTCATACAAAGGCACTGTCCCCAAGGGAATATAAGTAGAATGGGCAATCCGACGTCGCAACGAACCAATGGAGTCCCCCAGCGACAAATCCATGATTGCATCCACGTTATAGCGTTCACACAGCCTCACCTTCTCCATCTCAAGCTCCACATCCTGACAAACCGAAGATACACCGATATTCGCATTAATTTTGACCGTAAGCCCTTTGCCCACACCGAGTGGCTTCACCCCTGGATGGTGCGGATTACAGAGGATGACCCCCTCCCCTGCTACGATGAGCTGTTTTAATTGCTCAACGGGAATCTGCTCATCTTTGGCAACCTGCTTATATATCTCGGAGGCGATTTTTGGTAATTTCATGCTACTTCTCCTAACTGTGCTAACATTCCCCGCGCAGACATTTTTTCGGTGGGCAATCCAAATGTCTGGCAGTTGACGGTATTATACTTGAAATATTTATACTCGTAACAAAAAAAAGCCCAAGGCTCCACTTGTAACCGGCCAAGTTTGATCACCAGGCGAATAAGCCAACGAGGAATCTTTAGCTGAAAAATCGGTTTTTTCTGATAGCTGGCCGCTACATCACGAATAAAGTCTTTATACAAAACATAGTCGTTTCCAAGCACATAATCATGCTCAGGCATCTCGTGATCCAGCATATGGGCGACAATACGAGCAATATCCTGCGTATGGATGAAGTGAAATCCCAAATCGATATAGAAATATTTGAGCCAACGAATCTGATGGCGCATACGAGAAAGCCCTTCACCAATATGGGTAAAGGGGTGATGCTCATCTCCGCTGATAATGACGGTAGGAAAGACATGGATGATCTTGTCATGCAAGGAAGACGATTGCGCATCCAGATAGCACTCATACTTGGATTGCACATAAGCCGTGCCTTGAGTCCTTGCCTCAGGGAGCAAGATATTCCCTCTTCCGAGAATGCTCGCGGTTGAGAACAGAATGATTTTCTGGATTCGCTTGAGGGCAAGGAGTGACAACATCTCTCGAACGGGAATAATGTTCGCATCCACGTGCCCGCACCAGTTGGTCGCCACATGGATCAGAAAATCTGTCTTTTGCAAGATATCAGATTGCTCATGAATATCCTCAAGATTTCCGAGAACCAGGGTCACATTCGAATACTGCGAAACATCAATCTTAAATTTGGAGGGATCCCGAAGAAGTCCATAAATATGATTTCGCTCATCGCGAGCCAGTTCCTCAATCAGATAATGGCCAACCGCCCCGGTCACGCCGGTGATAAAGATATTACGCACTTTCAAGGGGGGCTATCCCAGAATCAATTTGACGTACAAACCAGCCAGAGCCGCAAAGAGTAGCCCCGTTTGCCACTTCATGAACGAGAAGATTCGATCAAATCGTTTATCCACTTGCTCAAATCGCTTGTCCACTTGCTCAAATCGCTTATCCATATCCACACGAAGATCTTTCATGTCCCTTGAAACATCCATTCGAAGGTCTTTCATATCGGCTCTTAAATCCATATCCAGATGAGCAAAGTGGTTCGACTGAGCCTTGAGCACCAGAATAATCATTTCTTCGGATGACAACGACTTCCCTGAGCCAATCTTCTCCATGATTTCTTCGCTTTTTGTATCTAACCACTTCTCAAATACATCGTTACTAAACATTCGCAAACTCCGCACGACCCTTTGACCGAATTGATTTGTGTTTAGGGAATATTTCTTCGTATAAAGTATCGGGAGCAATATCAGCACCATTCGGCCAGCATATTGTTCCTAACTCTGCGTCTACTCTAAATTCATTAAATTTTTTTTTATCTAATAAACCAGCAAAAACACCTCTTCCTAAGTATTTTTTTAAATCTATTATTCCTTCACTTAAGTTATCAAAAACAATTTTTACTTGATAATCTTTCATTAGTTTTGCATCAATAATTTCATGTAATTCCATAATTTTCTCCCTGCTTAAAGTAAGGGTTCAATAATTTTTAATTCCCCTTCATTTTGAGCAATTTGCCAATCAAGCAATAACTCTTCTTTATGAAGTTTCATCCATTCTTTAATCAAAACTTTAGCTTTTGGAGGCAACTTCCCAGCAACTATTCTGCCAGTTTTAATATTAAATACCGCTAATTGCCCTTCATACTTGGCATGAAAATGAGGCGGATTATGCTCATTAAAATACATCAAAATAACTATTCCATAAAACCTTGATATTACTGGCATACTATTCCTTTTCGTATAAGATTATATCACAAGATAAATAAACCCAAACCAAAAATTTCATATACCCTTCCGACAGGCATAGGTCGTGTCAATGAACGTTTTCTCCAGAGATCGGCTCGACAACATTGCAAACAGCGTGATGAACTACACGATCCCGAAAGCAGGGTGCCTGGGTGAGTCTCCGCTTGCCTTCGTTTATCTCGAAAACCTTGTAAGGGCCAAACTCATATGTATACTAAAACCGATTTGGTTTTCGGTATTCCGAAACACCAAATCTTGATTGCAGTTATGCTGAGCTATTGGTTTTCAGGTTTTGGAAAAACCGCCATCGCAAGATCTAGCGAAGCGTCAAAACCAATTCGGTCGAAGTATACAAGCCAAGTTGCTAAACATTTTTCTCATCTCATTACAGTCTCGCTACAGACTTCTAACTTTTAATAAATGGCATCACCGTTATCAAAATCGCGATGACGGCAAACCCAAGACCTATCACCCATTGCATGAAACTAAATTGTGACTTCAGTCCATCAAATTGTGACTTCAGTCCATCAAATTGTGACTTCAGTCCATCAAATTGTGATTTCAGTCCATCAAATTCTCCGCCAAATTTTCGCTCCAGCCCATTTATTGCACTCATAAACTCACTTTTCGTCACCATAGACTGATCTAAATGAGCGATATGATTATACATGCCCTTGAGCAACATTGCCGTAGCACCTTTTTGGGTTAAGCCGTTCCCCGCTTTGATCTCTTTTTTGGCTTCCTCAATATCCCTTTCGAGAAACTCAAACAAAAAGTTATCTTCATCCATCATTGCAACCTCGTTCCATTTTGATGTTTCCATTACACGTCATTATACGTCGTTCCACATTTTCGTCAAATGGTTAGAACTTTCCCCAGCAATTCTCATTATGGAATTTAATGCCGAATAATTCCGCCTCTATCCGCCC
>CAYHOI010000076.1:0-9274 GCA_964358175.1 uncultured Candidatus Marinamargulisbacteria bacterium
AGTTCAAGGCAATAGCTACGATTCGTATCTGCGGCCAGATACCAATTCTTCGAATACCCCGTATAGACATCGGTTGTGCTCCAGGCATTCTGTCCATTAAATGCAATATCGGTGACATCATGGATTTTTACGACCATGTTATAAGGTTGGTCTGTTGCACGAGCCAAACTCAAGAGGGAGGTTAACTTTTGCTCGGTTGTTTCCCAGTACGCATACAGATGGGTTGGATCAATCACCATGGCGGTAATCTGATTATCCCCGTACCCTTCGGGAATAAACTGATCATTTCCCCCTGCAGGTTGGTTGAATTGTGGCTTTGCATGAATCTTGGGTTTTTCATTTTTTTCAGGCAAGTCAAGACTAGGATATTTGCTGGCTTCCATGGCCTCTTTAGCTGGACCCACTTCAGGCTCCTCAGATTGATATACCTTCAACTGGTCTGAAAGCATTTTCTCCTCATCAGGGTGAATGTCCTTCTTTTTGATATGTAGAACCTCAATAATGTTGTCCACGAGTTCAGATTTGCCCATCCGTGTACGGTATTTCACATCAAGATCCGTGGCAATCCGCAACAGCTCATGCTTGGTTAGCCGAATAAGGTCTTGTTTCTGTTCAATCATGATTCTAGTCCTTTCTTTATCAGTGGCTACTTAGACGACTCGCACACTGTTTGATCCCCCCATGCAATTATCAGAGAATTTAACGGCACCGGGATCGTTTACCCAATTTCCGTCAACAATATATTTATATTGATGCTCACCTTCAGGCAGGATCACTCTCGTTAGCCATTCTCCCTTCGCATTTTTTTTCAGAGGTTTTTTGACAGGACTCCATTTGTTGAAGTCCCCTACCAGGGAGACTGCCGTTGCAGTCGGTGCGTATAGCTTGAATTGCACCTTATGAGTTTGAATTACAGCTTTCTTTTTCATGACTTTTTCTCCTTTCTTTTTTACAGAACCATGTACTTTTCGTAATCTCGCAAAAATTCAGCAGCTTCTTCCGGAGGGGTCGGATTAATATAAAAACCTGTTCCCCATTCAAATCCAGCCACTTTGGTCAATCGTGGCATGATCTGAAGATGCCAGTGGTAATCCAATTCGATGGATGTCCAGTAGTCAGCCATGCCTGGACGTCCAACAATGTTGGGTGCTGTATGCAGGATGATGTTATAGGCGGGGTCATTGAGTGTCACCTTGAGTCGGGTCAAAACATCCTTCAATATAAAGGCCAAATGGCCGAAACTTTCATCAGACATGTCGCTAAATCGGCAGGCATGTTTCTTGGGGGCTATCGTCACTTCGAAGGGAAAACGGGATGCAAAAGGCGTAAAGGAGACGTAGTCTGAGTTTTCTGCGACCATTCGCTCTCGCGTCATGAATTCTTGTTTGATCACGTCACAGAACAAACAGCGCTCTTTGCGCAGGAAATGGGTTCGAGCCGCCTCTAATTCAACCTTGATGTTCCAGGGCACGATCGGTAATGCAATAATCTGGGAGTGGGCATGAGCAATGGAGGCTCCAGCGGAAACGCCATAGTTTTTAAAGACCATAACAAAGCGGAACCGATTGTCTTTGTACAGGTCAATGAGCCGTCCTTTGATGACCTTTAAGATTTCCTGGATTCTATCAGGCTCAAAATCGGCCATATTCAGGACATGTTGAGGATGTTCGATTACAACTTCATGCGCTCCCGTTCCTGACATGGCATCATACAGGCCGATGCCGTAACGTTTAAGGTCGTGAGCACTTTCAAGTACGGGAAACTTGTTAGGAATGACGCGGACTTGCCAGCCTGGGCTGTTAGGATTCCCCCCTCCAGCACGAAGGGCAAGGATTTCCGGTGTCGTTTTGTCTTCGTGCCCTTCGCAGAAGGGGCAAAAAGAATTCTCCAGATGACGAGACTCACCCGTACGCAATTCGGACGGTCTTGCGCTTCTTTCCTGGGAAATAATTACCCAGCGATTGGTGATAGGATCTTTTCGTAATTCGGACATCGAAGGGCATTATACCCCTTAGTTGCGATGTTTACAAAGCAATTATTTTGAATATGTGTCCAGAATGTGTCCATTTTTGTTTTTCCATAGCAGATTAGGCCTAATGTCAACCGATGTTTAGAGCTGAATTAATTCTAGGCATGAATTCACTTCGATACTTTTCGGCAATTATTGGATTTTGTTTTATTACTTGATTGAAAAGTTGAAAGTGGGGCCCATCGTTGTGAGTATAACCTGATTCAAGGTACTCCTTAATCATTTTTAACGTTTGTAAAAGTACCTCTTTGTGTTGCCCTTTCCCAACACCTAACTCGGCAAGCAATATATTGATTGTATTTCTCGTTAGACACCTTTCTGTTAAGTATGTTAGCAATTCTTCAGCAGATGTACATTCTCGAATATAGGTTAGAATTTCTTTACGTTCTTCGGAGGTTTCGTGCAAATTTGCCAAATAGCAATCATTCAAATCTCCCTCAATTCTGCTTATCTGGATTTCGTGGAAAACAGGAGTCCATATTCCACCAAATTTTCCAAAAGGTAGCTTTTCATTCATGGTAGTTAGCACAAGTTCTCTTCCACCCTCTCTTTTAGGACTGAACGTCTCTTCATTTGCTACCAGTACATTAAAACTATTTCCGACTTTGAAAAGACAATTTTCTAGTCCCCGCATGATTCCATCGCCATGAAAATGATCGGCCTGTAGAAAAACAGCGACCGCAGGCAATCCAATACTCCTTTGTCATCCAGAATTCACTCTGGCATAGCTTTCGCATGCCTATTATTTCGTCTTTTGTCCTGAATTTGCTTGCATTTGTGGCAAACCACCTCAGAAAGGGCTCGTTAGATGTTACGCAAACTCAATCTGTCGCGACTTTGACGTTGCCTTGGCTCAGACACTAAACTAAATAGAATTGCTGTTAAAGCCCACTAATGCTATACTCACTCTGCCTGTTGGGTTCTAGAATGTACGTGATTCAGTGGGTGCCATTATCGTGGGGTAGAGCAGTTGGTAGCTCGTCGGCCTCATAACCCGGAGGTCGTTGGTTCAAGTCCAGCCCCGCAACCAGTAAATACGCGACCTCCAAAAGATAGGGGGTTATTTCATTTTAGTGTTCATACACACTCCATACACACAACCGTGTAGAAAGAGTAGAAATGATGGAATTAAAAAGAAAAATCCTTGAGAACATTAGGCGATTGTCTCTCTTATCGAAGGTAACATTTGGGTTGATTTTTTTTAACTTTTGTTCTTCTAGCTATTTGTTTTTTAATATAGGACTATCACCAGATAACCCAACTTATTGGTCTATAGTACCAGGCTATATCAAGCTTAGTTTGATTTTTATAGTTCTTCATGTTCCTGTATTTTTGGGGCTTGTTTTTTCATTAAATCAACTTATGAAGTGGGTGATTGGTGCTTATTTACTCGCTACGTTGACTATTGGTTTATGGTTAACATATTCTGGCTTTTCGAGTTATGGGTTCTCCAATTCTAGTGTGTTTTTGTTATGTTTCATTAAGATTATTCAAAAGAATAGCGAATTAAAAGGACAAAGGGTATTTGGTTCAAGGAGATTCCACGGTGTTTAAATGGTATGACTTAAAAGACGAGGCAGAAAATGAAGCAACCACTTATTTTAATCAGCATATTAAAGTGAATGGCACTCTGGACTCAAAAACGTGGGATAATAACATTGATGCATTCAGACACGCTTATGTAAGTGGGAGGTATGTGCAATCATACAATGAGTTTTTTGCAAGACTTGTCGGAGACCTTTGGGAATTACAGGGAAATGGTTATGGCAGCTTCTCCTCAAATCCTCAGCTTTCAAAGCGGATGGATTTATGGAACAACAAGGTTGGTCGACAATACGGGAAGAAAACTAAAGCTACTGAGAAATTAGGCAAATTTCTTCATGATGCACTGAAACGAGGTGAATTAGTCATAGACTTATCCGATCCTCGAATTCAACACGAAGAAAAGTTGAAAGATGAATCCATCGTTTTTTTGGGTCCTGTTTTGCGGGTAGAGAATGACCTGTATCTCTTGCCATCATTAGTGGGCAAATTCCGTTCCCTGGAGACTCAAACCATCCATCTGCTGGCCATTTCTGCATCCGAGGGGAGTGGTATCTCGAAGAGATTCCCCATAGGCCAACGTTCTACTTCACGTCCTACGCGCTCGGCAGATACCATAAACTGAATCGTTTGCCCGAGAGAGGTTTCAATGTCGAGAAGTGGAATTTTCACTTCCAAAACCTTTTGACACATCGTTTCAATTGTGCTCAATGGGCAGATAACATACCCTTTTCCTTCTCTGCATTGTAAAAGATTTTTTTGACAGGCATCCTCCATTGGGATCGTAAGTTTACAAGGTTTGGGGGAAAGAAAGTTAATAATCAAGGCTATTTTTTCGAAACGGAAAACATCAACCAGCAGATTACTGAAGTCCACCCTTATAAAGATGTTTTCCTGGTTGTACCCAAAATGGACTTTGCTAATCAGCCTTTTCTCACAGTACGCCTCCGTTATTTTCTGTGTGTCATAAACCCCGGCATTTTGCCATTCATAATAATCGGTGACCCGTCCATCTATTTGAGGAGAAATCATCCCTTGAATCTTTTTCTCTTCACGGATTTGTGAGATTTTTTTAATAGGCAAAAAAAGCGCTTGAGGGGGAACCATTCCGATAACCTCGTAAATCATGAGCACATGTTGACGAAAAAGTTCATCAAATTCTTGATCATTTTTGCTGCTATGGTCATTTCCATACCACCAGTTCCAGTCGGAACCCTCTGCAATATAGATTTCTTCCCATGCCAGCCCAAGTCTTTTCAACTCTCCATGGGTAAAGTTGCCTCCCTTGAGCTCTTGCCAATATTCGAGGTCATGTCGTGCTTGTCGCAGAAACTCCCAAGCCTTGTTGTCTTCGTCATGTCCGATCCAGATATTAAAGTTCGCATTGATCCACGACCCAGGGTGAATATCCTGTAATGGGTTGTGGTGATGAGGATGTCGTTCAATATAACGACTGATGGTGGTCGATGTAAGGTGTTCATCCTCGTCAAGGGCGGCATAAAGGTTGTAGAGAAAATCCCATCCGTTATCTGCGAAGTGTTCCCAGGCGTTCTCGCCATCTAAGATAATCGGAATAATGGGCATTTCATCTTGAGAAGATGAATGCTTTGCTATGGTTAATGCTCTATCCATAAAATCTTCAACGGCCTCCAGAGCACTATAGTTTTTATAGTCAAACCCAATTCGATCACTCAAAAAGGAATCCCGAAAAAACAGATGAATAGTTCCGTCAAACGTCTTGGGACGATAATCATAACAACGATACCCACTATCTACATCTACGTTGAGATGTTGATCTTGAAGTGTGAGTTGAAGCAGACGTTGGTCTGTGGCAATCCACTGGACTCCTTGATTGGCGATGAGGGCTATTGAGGCATCGCAAACCGCTCCCTCAGGGGGCCAGACACCTTTGGGGCGAATCCCAAAAAGTTTTTCAATATAATTAAGGGCTAGCAGGAGTTGACGTTGTGCATCGACAGCATGATTAAATGTCGTGGGGAGAGATACCTGAGGGTCAGATGACTTGGCAATGGTACTGTCGCAGATCAGTGGAATAATGGGATGATAAAACGGTGAGGTAGAAATTTCAATTTGCCCTTTATCCTGCAGGGACTTGTATAAGGGTAGAATTTGTTTCATGATCTCAAATTGTTTATCCAGAAGAGCGGTTTTCTCTTCCTGAGTAAAATTTCCTCCCTTGGTAATGAGGGATCGAATGGTTTCGTCATTTCGTTTGGAATAGGTTCCGAACCAAGTCAGGTTATACCAGACCTGTAGATCTAGAATATCCTGTGATCTAAAGGTTTCAGGTTGGCCACGCCGAAGAAATAACTCATGGTAACGCGGATAGGGCTTGATGAAGTTGTCTTCGTGACAGAGGAAAAAATTTTTAAGCAAAAACTGTTTCTCTTGAGAGTTCAGTGTTTCTGCAGATTTTCGGGTATAGTCTAAAAAAGTATCAGAGATTTCCCCTGAGACGTATTGAGCAATTTGAACCAACAAGGATGGAACCAGATTGAAATTAACCTTCATTCGAGGGAAAAGCTCCACAAGTTTAGCCATATCGTAATAGTCTTTGATAGCGTGTAAGCGCACCCAGGGCAGTAATGCGATATCACTGACAGGGCTTACGTAGTAAGGTTGGTGCATGTGCCACAGGAAGACGATCTGAGCTCTGCCGGACATCAGAAGCATACTCTTGCGAAAATGGGTTTCGCCGTTGTCATTCGTCGCTCATTTACGCACAGTAAACGTCGCTCCTCATTCCTAGCCGAAAAACCATTTTCACTAAGAGTTCCAAAAACCTTCATTGTTATGTTGGAATATCCCTAAGGCGAATATGTAAATCACGTAGTTGGTCAGAAGAGACTCTTCCTGGAGCCGATGTTAGCGGGCATATGGCACTTTGAGTCTTCGGAAAGGCAATGACATCTCGAATGGACTCAGATCCAGTCATCATCATCACAAGCCGGTCAAGCCCAAGTGCTAATCCACCGTGAGGGGGCGTGCCATAGTCGAGTGCTTGTAGCAGGAATCCAAACTTTTCTTGTGCGGACTCAGGTGAGATGTTGAGGAGATTGAGAATCTTCATTTGAATATCAGAACGGTGGATACGTATGCTCCCCCCGCCTAACTCTACCCCATTAAGGACAATGTCGTAGGCAAGTGATTTGAGCTGAAGCGGATCACCCTCTAATTCACTTACATCATTGATGCGAGGCTTTGTAAAAGGATGGTGGATCGCCGTCAGTCCTTCAGTGCCTTTTTCAAACATTGGGAAATCCGTAATCCATGTCCATGCATAGTCTGTGTAAGGAGTAACCCCTAAGCGCTGAACCACCTCTAGGCGTAAACGTCCGAGCACTTCATTTGTCACCGATGCTGTATCAGCAATAAAAATTAAGACATCCCCTGGTTTCGCCTCAAAGCGTTTCATGAGATCGACCAATTGTTCAGGTGCGAAAAATTTAACAATGGGGGATTGATATTCATATTGGGACTCATCACGCGGGCTGTCTTCTTTGATGGTGATCCATGCCATTCCCTTGGCTCCATTTTTCTTGGAAAACTCAACCAGTTCATCAAGGTGTTTTCTGCTGAGGGTATACCCTTGCTTTATATTAATTCCTTTGATAAGACCGCCGGAATGAGCCACATCGTGGAATACTTTAAATTCTACGGAATGACACAGGTCAGAAATATCCACGAGTTCAAATCCGAATCGAAGATCAGGTTTATCGCTGCCGAACCGCCGGATTGCCTCGTCGTAGCTTAGGCGGGGAATTGGAAGGTTTACATCGATATTTATCGCTGAAAAGGCCTCGCGAATGATTCCCTCGGTGAGATCCATGACGTCATTTTCATCCACGAAGGACATTTCAATGTCTATCTGAGTGAACTCAGGTTGGCGATCTGCACGTAAATCCTCGTCACGAAAACATTTTGCGATCTGGTAGTAACGCTCAAATCCGGACGCCATGAGAATTTGCTTAAAGAGTTGTGGTGACTGAGGTAGGGCAAAGAATTGGCCAGGATTTACACGACTGGGCACGAGATAATCTCGGGCTCCCTCAGGGGTGCTTTTGGTGAGGATGGGTGTCTCCACGTCCAGAAACCCTGCCTGATCCAAAAACTCTCGAACCTTTTGGACAATTTTGTGGCGCAGAATGAATCGTTCCAGGTTCGCATGTCGTCTTAGGTCGAGATAGCGGTACTTAAGCCTGAGGGTCTCATCGACTTCTTCATCATCGGCGACACTGAATACGGGGGTTTTGGAAGTGTTGAGTACTTCTAATTCTTTGCACTCAACTTCAACTTCGCCCGTTCCCATTTTTGGATTTATGGTTTCTGGAGAACGTGCTGTTACGACCCCTGTTAAAGCCAAAACATACTCGCTACGAACGGTCTCGCCGAGATGGTGCGTTTTGTCGCTGGAACGAACTGCGTCGATCGTTACCTGGACGATGCCTGATCGATCCCGAAGGTCAATGAATATCACGCCACCATGATCCCGACGACGATGTACCCACCCATTCAGGGAGATTGTTTGTCCGATATGCTCGGCGCGAAGTTTTCCACAATCAATGGTTCGTTTGATCATTGCGGTAGTATATCGGGAGGGTTGGAACGTTGTCTAGTCTGATCATAAATTGGATCAACGATGCCAGCTACTTCGAATCCCTTCGCGCGAAGTTGACAGGCGGGGCACAGGCCGCAGGGTGGGCTTTCGCCCTTGTAACAGGTATGTGTATAAGCCATATAATCCAGAGCCCCCAAGTCCTTAGCAAGGAGTACCGTCTCTTGTTTGCTCTTGTAGAGCAAAGGGGCATGGATCATGAATGGGAACGCCATCCCAAGGGTGATCGTTTTTTCGAGCGATTTCAGCGTCTCTTCCCTGCAATCAGGGTACCCACTGTAATCCACCTGAGATACTCCTATGACAATGTTTGGCATTTTTCTTTCATAAGCATAAGTAGCCGCTAGGGTGACAAATAGTAAATTCCTCCCTGGAACAAAGGTCGTTGGAAGCTGGCTTTCTTTATTTATTTCGATGGGATGATCCGACATCATTGCGTTCGAGGTGAGTTGGCTTAGAACATCTAGCGTAATAATCTTTTGAGGAACGTGTGCGATCTTCGCGATCTGTGCTGCACAGTCAAGCTCGCGAATGTGACGTTGGCCATAGTTAAAGGTGATCACCTCGACCGAATCAAATCGTTGAAGAGCCCAGAACAATGCTGTGGTGGAATCTTGCCCACCACTGAGTAGCACGATTGCCGATGTTGTGTCGCGTTTCAAGGGGCTAGGGGGGGGACGGCGAGCTTTGCCTTGAAGTAGTCGATGGTTCGGCTGAGCCCCTGATCGAGCATAATTTTGGGCTCCCAGTTCAGAAGGGTTCTCGCCAAAGTGATATCCGGCTGACGTTGTTTCGGATCATCTTGAGGCAAGGGTTTTTGTTCAACTTTGTTCCTGCTGCCAAGTTTGTGAATGACCAGCTGAGCCAGATCCAGTATGGTAAATTCATTAGGATTTCCAAGATTGATGGGGCCAATGGATTGGTCCTGATTCATCATTCGAATGAGACCCTCAACCAAGTCATCCACGTAGCAAAAAGATCGCGTTTGACTCCCATTTCCGTAGACCGTCAGATTTTTCCCAGAAAGAGCCTGGAGGAAGTATTTGAACGGTAAGCCCTAAAAGGGC
>CAYHOI010000077.1:0-9137 GCA_964358175.1 uncultured Candidatus Marinamargulisbacteria bacterium
TGCTCTATCGTCAGATGATGGAGGAGATGATTCCTGAGTTCTGGAAAACAGCTCCGCTGGAACGCAGAATCATTGAACAGCGATTTTGGTTGCTTGGCAAAGAATCTGTGACGCAATCGGCCTATCGAGATATGAGCTGGGGAGAGCCACCTTATAATAATTTTACAGTTTTTCGCGCAAAATTTGACCAGTGGTTTGCTAAAAAATGTACAGAAGTCGGAGCCCTGATCGTTAATGAAACGCTGGTAACAGATTGTATTATTAAAGACAATAGAGTGGTTGGTGTCCGAACCAATCGGCCTGAGGGTGACGTTTATGCCGATGTCGTGGTGCTTGCTGATGGGGTGAATTCACTGCTTGCAAAAAAATTGGGTTTTCATAAGGAATGGCGGGCAGATCAAGTGGCTCTTGCGGTGATGGAGGAGATCAAACTTCCCTCAAACGTTATTGAAGAGCGATTTAATCTAGGCAAAGAAACTGGGACGACCATTGAGATTTATGGGGAATCGACCCAAAACCTCACAGGAACAGCCTTCATCTATACCAACAAAGAGCATATTTCGATTGGATGCGGCACGTTATTGTCTCAGCTGAGTAAGTCCGGGGGGAAACCCTATGACATCCTTGCTCGATTTAAGCAAAACCCCATCATCAAACCCTTGATTGAGGGAGGTGAACCTGTAGAGTATTACGCACACCTGATCCCCGAGGGAGGTTATCGAAGTGTGCCCCGATTATGTGGAGATGGTGTGCTCGTGATCGGTGATTCAGCCCAATTGGTGAATAGTATCCATCGCGAAGGATCAAATTTGGCAATGACGTCCGGTAGGCTTGCTGCAGAAGCGATTTTGCAGGCAAGACGTCTTGGAGAGTACGACAAACGTGCTCTTTCGGTGTATCACACCCTCTTAACCAATAGTTATGTGTTGCAAGACTTAAGAAAATACAAAGATGCAGTGCATATTATGGAACATAATCCTGCCTATTTTAATCATCATCTTCCCGCAGTTAATGATTCGATGCGAGAGATTCTCACTGTGGATGGCAAGTCAAAACGACAAAAGCAGGGGCTGATTGTCAAACAGTTTTTTCATGGACGTCCCAAACTCAAGGTGCTTTGGGAAATCCTGAAGCTAGGAAAGGCGATGCAATAATGGAAAGCCCTGTTCAAGAAGTAAAGATTGAAGACAAACTCTTTTTAAATCGGTTTATCGTGGACAGTATTCCGCATTTGGTGATTAAAGATCAAAATGTTTGCCGAGCCTGTAAAGAAAGACCCTGCTTAAATTTCTGTCCTGCACGTGTCTATGAGTGGAAGGAGAACCATATAATCGTGGGGTATGAGGGGTGTCTGGAGTGCGGTGCTTGCCGAATTGCGTGTTGTTCAGACAACATCGACTGGAGCTTCCCGCGAGGAGGATTTGGGGTACAGTATCGCTTGGCGTAAAGGCTCAGGGCGAGCGCATCTAAACCATCCGGATCAATGCAATCTCACCGCAATCAGGAAAGGATGGACAATGGATGCATTCTGTCCATATTTTGTGGGGGAGATCTTCCTTGGGTAGCTGTGAAAATCCTAGTTTTTCAAAGAATTCAGGTACATAAGTCAGACAAAATACACGATTAATGCCAAGGGCTTTTATCTCGGTAATTCCCGTATTGACTAGGTCTGTTGCGATACCCAGATGATGATGTTCTTGGGAGACCGTAAGAGACTTGATTTCAGCCAGGTCTTTCTGGGACATAGTGAAGGCACAGGCTCCCACAATTTCTGTTTGTATTTCTGCTACCCAGAAATCGCGTAGGTGCTCTACCACATATTGAAGGGATCTTGGGAGCATTTTCCCTTCTTTGGCGTAGTGTTGGACGAGTCGCTGAATAGCCTCGCTATCTGCAAGGTGAGCTTTTCGAATAATGTATTTCACTAGAAGGTGTCCTTTTTTTTCCTTGACTCATGATTCGGAACAATAAGAAGTAAATAATATTATAAATGGTAACTTGGGGAAAGCACAGATACATTTTAAAAAGACATTGCTCATCGCCTTTAAAATGGATATACTAGGAACCATGGTTCTTCTTCCACCGGATACTCCAAGCGATAGCTTGACTCCACCAGTTCAGAGTAAAAAAGCTGAGATTATTACCATCGCGAGTGGGAAGGGTGGCGTTGGGAAGACCCTCTTTTCCATAAACCTGGCTATCGAGGCTGTTGCAATGAATAAACGGGTCTTGGTTCTGGATGCCGATCTTGGTTTGGCCAATATTCATATCATGGCAGGGATTTATCCGGAACATGACATTATGGATGTGGTGGAAGGCAAAAAAACGATAAAAGAAGTGATTGTAGAAGGGCCAGGAGGCATACACATTATTCCTGGTGCATCCGGGATTTTCCAATTATCAAATCTGTCTCACCAGAAGCGTCAGAATCTGATTGAACAGCTTAGTCAGCTCGAGACAGATTATGATGTCATCATCATTGACTCTGAGGCTGGGATTTCTCACAATGTGATGAAATTTATTTCCATTGCGGATAGGGTTGTTATCGTGACGACGCCTGACTTAACGGCACTGTCCGATGCCTATGCCATCATCAAAGTGATGCGTTCTCGACGCAGTAATGACTACATCGGGGTCGTGATTAATCGCGTACGCAGTCTCAGTGAAGCGGAGGCGGTGTATAAGAAGATTTATATGGCGGCTGAGAAGTTCCTCAACTACAAGTTGACTAGCTATGGACAGATTTTTGAGGATGCTTTGACGGTCAAGGAATCTATTCAGAGCCGCCGACCTATATCCGTGCAGTATCCCAAAACCAAAGTGGGGATCACCCTCAAGACGGTTGCGCATACAATCTTTGGTGTCGAGCAGAAGCGTGCACCGGAGCCGACCAATGTCCTATTCAATCGTTTCTCGATGTTACTGGAGACTATCCGTGCCAAAGAACCCGCATAAAATATTTTGTTATTTCCTAAAGAAGGGAGGTGAATAAATGAAAAAATTACTCGTATTAACAATTGTTAGTTCAATGGGACTGGCTTCACTAGGGTATTCAGTAGCGAAGATGGAGAAGGTCGTTACTGCTTCCGTTAAAGAGAAGGTAACTACTGTTTCCGTTAAAGCTCATGTTCAGATCTCTCCGAAGGGTAAAAAGATTAGAGCAATGCAACCGTCGCCTTCTGTTCAGACGCAATAGTAGGAACAGAACTTCCTTTTTCAGAAAAAGATTTTAGAGCTGACCACCCTTCTTCCCATTCAGCGTCACTTTGATTAAGATGGAGATGAATGAATATGGGTAGATCAATTCTGACGAAACGATTGATAGCCGTGAGCGGGGTAATTACCCTGATCACTTTTGTTATATTCTCCTTTGACGGATTTTTGGGACTGGATCACCGATTAACGGATCTGTTTGCGAGGCATCAGAAGAAGTCGCATGTTCCATCCCAGGTGGTGGTGATTCTCCTAGATCAAGACTCGCAGAAATATTTGAACAAAGAAAGGATCGATTGGATCGATCCCCTACTGGAAACCTTGCGAAAAGGGAAAGCCAAAGTGATTGCGCTGGAGCAGCCACCAGATGACACTTTTGTGAGACAGCTTCATGGAGAAAAAGATATAGTTTTTGCCTGGCAGGTGGCTCAGTGGGGGCGAAATAAGTTGACAGCAGAAGAAGAGGGTTCAGTTGGATTTGTTCGACCTGTCTATGATCCTGATTTATATGTGAGGCGTGCAAAGCCATTTACCCGAATTGGCGCAAGGATTTATCCGTCCTTTGCGCTGGCCGTTTTTGCCAAGTATCGTGAAACGCCTCTGGGTAAAACCGCAGTGGTGTTGTCTGGACACCAACTTCTGCTGGGCGAGAAGATTATTCCGCTGGATAAAGAGAGCAAAATGCTGATCCACTTTCGAGCTGAAGGATATCCGAATATTCCACTCTACAAAGTTCTGGCTCCCAACTTTCTAAAACACAACCCAAATGTATTTGACAAGAAAATAGTTTTGTTTTCTATAAGTGCACCAGAGCTTCAAGAAACCTATGCGACACCTCTCTCCAAAAATACGGAGGATGTCTGGGTGCAGGCGCATACCATTGATACTCTCGTTTCTGGCCAATTCCTGAGAACATTGCCACATATAGGATATTTGTTTCTTATCTTTGTCCCTGCATTTCTTTTGACCCTTCTTAGCAGTCGGAGTCGGTTGGGGCTGAGTCTCGGTGTATTTCTTTTGATGTGCGTAACGGTTCTTTTAACCTCAAAGCTTGCTTTTAACAAGGGAATCATTTTATTGAGCGTTCCCATACTCTCCTCATTGTTCATGACTTATTTTGTATCTATTTTGCTTCGATTTTGGGATGAAGAGCGTCAAAAACAGTATATCAAAACACTCTTTAACCAATACGTTTCTCCAGAAATTCTTCGGGAGTTGATGGCAAGTCGAGGAGCCTTTGAGGTGCCGAGGGTCAGAAAGGACGTAAGTGTTCTTTTTATTGATATTCGAGAGTTTACACCCTTTAGCGCGAGTCGAACCCCAGAAGAGGTGATCGCACAACTCAATGAGTTCTTGAATGCTATGACCGAAGTGATTTTTGTGTTTGGAGGGACTATCGATAAGTATATCGGAGACTCGATCATGGCTGTCTGGGGAAGCCCGGTAGCTCAGAAGGATTATGCTTTGTTAGCCGTACGAGCGGGTCTTGAACAGTTAAACGTTTTGACTGAATTGAACAAAAAGTGGAAATCACAGGGTCGCCCCCTTTTAGATGTTGGGATCGGGATTGCGACGGGAGAGGCCGTTGCGGGATCGATCGGAGCAGATCGACACAAGGAATATACCGTGGTGGGCAATACCGTGAACATTGCCCAGAAAATTGAGGAAAGCACTCGGGTTGTTTCTCGCATTCGTGGAAGCCTTTGTCGGTTTCTGATTTGCGAGACCACTCAGTCCAAAGTGTCTCACGAAATTGATACGAGGAGTGTGGATCCGATTAGGCTTCAGGGAATAGAATCGCCGCTTTTTACGTGGGAAGTGCTTGGCTTGAAACCCAGATGATTAAGCAGTTGTCGAAAGAGCCCCTTTTTCGGCTCTTCTTCTACATTTTCTGAAATCACTTTTCCCGTTGCGACATACTTCCTGCTACGTAGTCGCGATAGAAGGTCATCGAGAAGCCCAGACCGAAGACTACTCTTTTTTGCAAACTCTGCAAAGCTCTCGAGCGACTCAGCAGAGAGAGGTTGACTTTCCTGCAGAGTGCCATCTCCATTGACTTCACTCTCAAACCCCTCTGCAATGACAATCTTCTTACGTCCACTCATCACCTCCAAATTCCCACGATAGGCTGAGATCTTTCCTGCGGGGGCTGAGACAGAAAAGAGTGTATCCCTCTGTGACACGGAGACAAAGGGGGTTTCGATCAGGAGCTGCTCCTTCTCATCGGTTCCTTTGACAAGTTTTATCCAGACCTTTCCGACAGAAATCTTTAGTTGCTTCAGCATTCCCTTATGAGAACCTTTTTGTTGCCCCCTCAAAACGAGTTTTGATTTTTGCTCCACCCGAATGATATGTCCTTCAGTGAACTGGATTTCACAGAAGGCTCCATGGTCGGTCTCAATTTCATCATAGTCTGTAAACGTCGTATCTGCGTGAACTTCTTCCCAGTAAAAGGAACCTGAATCGCGATACAAAACCTCTCCATTGAGAGTGAGTACCTTTGCGATTTGTACAGAGGGTTCTGTTGCAGAAGCAATGATAAATGAGAAAAAGAAAAGGAGTAGGATAGGGGATAGATGTTTGGACATTTGTCACATTCTAACATTAAGCCGTGTTTTTGTGCCAATCTCGAATAAGTTTCCCGACAGGACGACTGCATCTAGATTCCGCCTCTCTTCGGCCTGTTGGCCACCTCTCTCCGCTCGCGGAGAAAGGACATAATCGAAGTTCCAACCATCTCAATATTTTCGTGAATCTCGTTATTTGTAAACCTGACAACTTCAATCTGCATGACCGATAGTATCTCGGTTCGATGCTGATCATACTCAACTTGGTTCTGATGACGGATTTTATCCCACACGATAGGTAGAGCGTACGTTCTAACGAGTTTATTGCCTATGCTTATCTTTCAACTCAGGGAACAAGTTGTAAATGATTTCAAAGGTCATGATATATGGAGCATCAGGCGTTTCAGTGATTGCTACCAACTTATCATAGTTTTCTTTGTTAAAGTTCTTGCCAGGTAGAATGACATGATTATCAGAAATTGTAACTATTCCTAAGTCTTCTAGAAGCATCATCGCGCCCGGCCAAATTTCCTGTGTCCATAGGCGTCTGGGTTCTTCAGGATTAAGCATCCATCGTCTATTTGTTGGTAGCGTCATCTGGTACCTCCCTGGTAGATCTGTATGGTAGCTTCCTCGACTAGGAATAAAGTGACGGAAGTAATCCTTATCCGTATATGACGTTGCCCAAAAAAGAGGTCTAAAGTGAAAAAGGAAGGATCCAACTATTTCTGGTTTTAAGCCATTTTTTCTAGCTTCTTCATATTTTGTTGTCATCAATGAAATAGCTAATTGGGTTGCTTCATTTTTCGAGTAAAAATGTAACCCCTCTTCCAAATTATCATCTTTTGCAGATATACGAATTTCATTCATTATTTCATCAACAGTATATGTAGCCTTCACCCATGGCGAGAAATCTGTTCCCTCCCCATTCAGGATAGTGCTTTTCATTAATACTGCCCTGGAATATTCATCGAATTTAACTGACCTGCCCAATTTATCCCCACCTGCGAGCTCAAATTGCCACGTCTCAGAACCGACAATAATAGGCTTTGTCTCGACGAAATTCTGATCCTCATGGGAGAAGTCGTTAGCCTCTTCCGGTTTTTTTCTGTCTCTTTTATATAGTTCAGTAAATAGTATTATTCCGAAATAAATCGGCTCCCTATTGTTAATATCTCTGATGAGTTCAACTAGCTCTTCATCTGCGATACAAGCTTTTACCCAATCCGAAAACAAACCGTCTTTCGTTAATACCTGATATCCTTTCAATTTTTCAACAGTAGCATCATTTATTTTTATGCCAGCAAGCATATTATCGTTCTTAGCGTTTTGATAAATACCTTTCAAATCTATATCCCCTAAGCTCTCACGCAAATCACTTGGAATTTCTTTCTTGGCCTTTTTTAACACCATTCGAACCAGCCTTTTTGCCTCACCATAATCTAATAATCCATTCCCGATATAACCCTCCATCGGGAGGCAACATGATGGTTGGTATTCCATTATTTTCCGAAAGTCCTCCTCTGAGTAGTACGTCAGAACCCAAGGTGATAACTTGTTGTTTGCATCTAAAATTTCAATATCCTTTCGTTTTAATAAGGTTTCAGCGTCTTCACATAGCAAGACACCGCAGAGGCTAGTTTCGTTCTTGTAGGGGTTAGTGTCTTTCTTATAAACCTCTGTAATTAATTTATCAGTTTCAATTTTCGCTTTCAAGGCGTCCAGATCCTCAACGAGACGTTTTGCCCCTTTCATTGATAATTTTTCGTCCCCGGCAGCCTTCGTCATCATATCCTTTAATCTATCGGTACCTATTGCCTTTATGGCTTCTTCACTAAATTGGAATTCCATTGAAGATGCATTCCCTTTAGCCAATACATCCTTTTCTTGCAATAATTCTTTTACGTCTTTGGGCATCTCTACTCGGCCTGTCATCCATTTGTCTAAAAGTTTCGCTTCTTTCAAGTCCAGTACTCTCTTGGAATCATGGGGAATATTCCAACGTGAATGAGTTGCTGCAGCTCTTAGCATTCGGTTCAACTTATCAAGATCAATCGTTGTTTTATCGGTGAAATTTCTTCCGTCCTCCGCTAAAAGCCCTCGCTCGATCAGGTATTTTTCTGCATCCCCTGTAAGTGCTATCGAGAGATCTCTTAATTTTTTGTTCACTATGTTCGAAGTCGGAATTTTCTCCCCATTCAGCTTCTTGATAAAGTATTTTGCCTCACGTTCATTTAGTATTTCGTTATTTCCAAAGAAAGCATGGTGCTGAGCTTGCCAAGCTAATTGATCCAAGGCATACCTGTCCCCCAGTTTCGCCAATGCTTCACTTGTATAGCATCTATCTTCTGTGATTACTCCCTCTCTTTTGAGGTGTTCTTCGGCTTTTTTTGTTAAGGTTATTCGAATATCAAGTAAACATTGCGTGGTGGATCTTATTTTTAGCATTTCTTTTTTTATCAATTTAACCAGACATTTTGCTTCAGACATTGACAACACCAATTTTCTGCCAAATAAGTTTGTTTCTGCAGCTCTACGTATCAACCCCGTTGAAGATTTCGGTGAAAGATATCTATTCACATCGTCAGACAGTTTTTTTCCATCTTTGTCTAAAATCCCATTTTTTATAAGGTAGTCTTTGACTCCTTCAGATATCTTTATCCCGGCCATATCCCCATTGGATCCTATAACCTTATTTTTTGTTTCAATTGTACTAACCGTTATTTTCGTTATGCTCATATGTCATCCCCTTTCCGACTTTTTGGCCTATTTACAAACGCTCTTGCCTCCACGTAGTCAAGATGTCTCGATTTCTGCTTAGGGGGGTTCACCCATAAGGCCCCGTCCTGGACGCTATCCTTGGGAAACCTGCAGGAGAGAAGATTCTCTTAACCGACCCCCTATATTTCAAGTAGTCGAGGACTACGCCCTCGAGCTCCCAGATGCGAACTCAAGTGGTCGGGTCATTTCAACTGCTTATAGTTAAGTTATCGTACAGGAAATGAAATAATTTCACCGAAGTTGTGAAACTTTGTGAAACTTTGGAACATGGTATCCATCTGGTATATCGGCAGGCTCAATTCCGTGAAACAGGAAGAAATCATCTGGATCATCAGGTTCTGATGGGGTTGGTTGAGGCTCTGTCAAGATATCCAAATAATAGTGAAAATAGTTTTGATATTAACAATTGGAAAATTCAGGACATTTATGTTTTCTGTTTTTTAGACATTTTTGAACCCCTTTTTTGTCTCAAATTATACTCGTAACGAATTTGTTTACGGTGAAGCGACGACGAGCGACGTTTACTGTGCGTAAGCAAGCGAGGAGTTGCAAAACCGAAAACCAATTTCAGTAGAG
>CAYHOI010000078.1:0-9123 GCA_964358175.1 uncultured Candidatus Marinamargulisbacteria bacterium
ACTGTCTTCGGGAAGATCCCAGGCCGAAAGAAGGCTCACACACGTCCCTCAGCAATTACCTTCACGATATCAGGGTCTGCAAGGGTGCTGGTATCGCCGAAATCTGACAGTTCACCATGGGCGATTTTGCGAAGAATACGTCTCAGGATCTTCCCACTTCTGGTTTTGGGAAGTCCGGGGACGATCTGGATCTTGTCTGGAGCAGCGATGGCTCCGATGACTTTTCTCACTTGAGAAACAAGGTTCTTTTTGAGGCTGTCAGAGGCATCATGTCCATTCTTCAGGATTACATAGGCGTACAGTGCTTCACCTTTAATACTATGAGGATATCCAACGACAGCAGCTTCAGCGACAGCATCATGACTTACGAGTGCAGACTCTACCTCCGCGGTGCCCAAACGATGTCCAGAAACATTCACAATATCATCCATACGTCCCAGCAACCAATAATAACCACCTTCATCGAGTTTTGCGCCATCACCGGTCATGTACATGAGTGGAAATCTTGAAAAATAGGTCTCCTTGATGCGCTTGTTCTGGGTATCGCCATAGGTGCCACGAATCATCCCTGGCCAGGGTTTTTCGATGACAAGGTAGCCACTTTCGCCTACGTTAGCACGTGAGCCATCTTCACGCAGGATCACTGGGACAATTCCAGGGAAGGGAATAGTCGCTGAACCTGGCTTGAGAGGCATAATGCCTGGAAAAGGGGAGATCAAAATTCCACCGGTTTCCGTTTGCCACCAAGTGTCCACAATCGGCAGTTTGGACTGCCCCACCTTCTCAAAGTACCACATCCAGACCTCTGGATTGATCGGCTCTCCAACGGAGCCTAATAATCGTAAGGAAGATAAATCATGCTTTTGTACCCACATATCGCCCTCTTTCATCAGTGCGCGTATGGCTGTGGGAGCCGTATAGAAGACATTAACTCCATGCTTCTCGATAATGCTCCACAATCTTCCGGGATCAGGGTAGGTGGGAGTCCCTTCAAACATAAGGCTTGTGGCTCCATTACTGAGGGGGCCATAAATCACATAGCTGTGTCCGGTGACCCAGCCGATATCTGCAGTGCAGAAATGAATATCGATTTCCCGATAATCGAAAATCCATTTGTAGGTTAAATGTGTATAGAGCAGATACCCTCCTGTGGTATGGACTACTCCCTTCGGCTTGCCTGTAGAGCCGGATGTGTAGAGAATGAATAGAGGATCCTCGGCGTCCATCCACTCGGGTTCGCAGAAATTCTCGATGCAATAGTCGTTGATCTCATTGTGCCACCAGGAATCCCGACCGGATTTCATGTGAATTTCTGAGTGGGACGAAACATTGACGACGATGACTTTCTTAATTGAAGGACAAAAATGAACGGCTTCATCGACATTTTGTTTCAGAAATATTGTCTTTTCGCCCCGCGAAAAGTTGTCAGCCGTGATGAGAAGTTTGGACTCGCAATCGAGAATGCGGTCTTTCAAGGCGTTTGCGCTAAAGCCTGCAAACACAACGCTATGAATGGCACCTATTCTGGCACAGGCCATCATGGCAATTGCCAATTCACCAATCATGGGTAGATAAATCGTAACTCGATCTCCCTTACGAATTCCGTGTTTTTTTAGAACATTTGCGAAACGATTGACCTTATAGTACAGCTGCTGATAGGTATAAGTCTGACTCGAGGACTCGGATTCGCAAATCAACGCAGCTTTATTGCGGCGTGAAGATTTAACGTGCCGATCCAAGCAGTTGTAAGAAACATTGAGCTTGCCCCCTTTGAACCAAGAGACCTTTGGGACACTCAAATCGCTCTCCAGAACAGTGTCCCAGCTTTTAAACCAGTCAATATTCTCTTGGGCCATGTCTGCCCAAAAGGCTTCGGGATTTTCCGTGGAGCGCTTATACAAGGCATGATAGGTCTTCATGCTGTCGATCTGTGCGTTCTCAAAGCCGCTAAAGGTTTGGGTGGGGATAATGTCTGGGGTGCCCATGTTCTATGCTATTTTAACGTGATTGTTGGTCTATTGGCAACGTTATCGCAACCCTGAGCCCAGGAAAGCGTATTTAGAGTTTTACAATTAGTTAGGCGCTGGAGACATGAGTAGCTCGACTGAACTGTGGAGTATTCCTCAAGTCAGACGGACTCTCAGCAATTAGTGATTTAAGGAGACAAGATTCATAATAGAACGTTCAAGCCGAAACCCAATTCGGTCGACGTAAACGAAACAAGCCAAAATAGATCCCCAGAGTATCGGGAAATTTTATGCATTTTGGGAATGTTCCATCTCCCCGTTTTATGCTAAAATTCCGGCTTGTAATGAATAAATTTATCCTATTTTTCTGTCTTTTCGCCTCTGTGTTATTTGCCGCTAGTCCTCAACAAGCCATAGATATTGCCCGATCAAGGGGGATGTCAGATTCAGATATTCGAAAAGCGGCTCAGGATTATGTTGCAGAACCCATTCTGAATCCTGAGGTTCCTGCCCCAGCTCAGGATCAAAATCAAAATTCAGCAGGCGTGAAATCTAAAGCAAAAAAAACTTCAGATGAGACCCTCCTCTCTCCTGAAGCATTAACCGTCAGGAATTCCCAGGTCAGGTCTCTTATTGAAACACGATTTCCAGCGGGACTTTCTCAGTTTGGATATGATAATTTCCGAGCAGTTGCAGTTAGCTTTATCCCTTTAAAAAATGCTTCTGTTGGTTCTGATTATGTTTTAGGAGCTGGAGATCAGATTAACGTGAATATGTGGGGAACGATGCAGCAAAGCTTTTATTTTGATGTGGACACGGATGGGAATGTTTATTTGCCGAAAATAGGACGTTTTTCTGTAGCTGGAATGACCATCGGGCAAGCAAAAATCGAAATTCAGCATTTATTCGAGAAAAATTTTGCGAATTTTTATTTAGATATTACCTTGGGCAAGCTAAAAACCATAGAAGTTTTTGTATTGGGAGAGGTCACCTTACCCGGTAGGTATAATCTCAACTCTTTATCCACTGTTTTGTACGCCTTGTATTCTGCGGGGGGACCCACCAAAGCAGGTTCTCTGCGAAAGATTCAGATCATTCGGGATCAAAGATTATATAAAACGGTTGATTTATATGATCTTCTTTTGAATGGGGATAAAACATGTGACTCGCTCCTGAAAAAGGGTGATACGGTTTTTGTCCCAAAAATTGGAGAAGTGGTGGCTATTCAGGGAGACGTAAAGTCACCAGGTATTTTTGAAATTACGGAGGGAACTAATCTCTACGACTTGGTTGCGATGGCTGGTAAATTTACACGAACCACCTATATCAAGGAGATGAATCTGATTCAGAAAGACAATCTCTCAGACACCCTGAGACTTCGCTCATTATCTTTTAAGTCTATTGATGATTTCATAACGCTAGCTAAAAAAGTTGACTTATCAGATGGTGATGTCCTTGAAATCAAATCAACTGGGGGGAAACTTGATAACTGGGTAAAAATCAAAGGAAATATCCGATTCCCTGGTATGTATGATTATTCTAGAGCCAGCAACGTAGATAAACTCATGAAGCTGGCAGGAGGTACTCTCGACCCTGTTTACCATATTGATGTTAGTCGAACGAATGTGACTGGGGGACACCAGATTCAGGAGGTTCCTGTAAACCAGGATTTATGGGCTAATGTTTTGCTTAGTAAGTTTGATGAAGTGACCGTGTATTCTCAAAAGGAAATGATTATCCCCTCAAATGTAATGATCTATGGGATGCTCAAGCACCCCGGGACTTTCCCTTTTGAAGAAGGGTTGACCATCAAGCAGTTGATTGTGAAGTGTGGTGGCTTAAGTGTCGAGCAAGATAAACTTGTGGATATAACGATTGCTCGTGTTACAGAGGCTGGTCTGACAGAGATTCAGCTTGTTTCTGAAAACACACATGTTTTAGCCGATGATCAGATCTTTGTCTCAGCCAAAGCGGCAAATAAAATTGAGGGAACTATTACGCTTGAGGGAGAATTTGTCCGACCTGGGGTCTATCCCGTTGTCAGAGGGGAAACCTATTTGCAATTGATTGAAAGAGTGGGTGGTTATACGGGTAGAGCCTTTCTTCCTGGTGTGGCGATATATCGCAAAATCCCAGAGGATAAATTAGTACCCGCTTTGAGTAAAGAAAGTGGAATGGTCTCTTCTAGCTATATGGAGTCCATTATTAGCATGGCCGATTTTACGCGACTGCGAATTAATCTATCCAAAGTAAATGAGAATCAAGAGAATGATTTCCCTTTATTGAACGGGGATCGTATTGTTGCTGATTTGATGCCGCATGAAGTAAAAGTAGTCGGAGCCGTTTATAATCAGGGACTCTTTCTCTACGAGCCCAACAAAACGTTAGGCTATTATCTCATGAAAGCGGGAAACTTCCGAAAAGACGCCGACCCCGCAGAAATGTTTATTGCGCATGTGGATGGAACCGTTTCTCGGACTTCGGATCAGGGATATCCCATAGCCGTTGGAGACAGTATTGGTATTCCCGTTCGGGAGATTCGTGAAGTTGACTGGCTGAAGTCTCTCTTAGACTGGACCCAAGTTATTTTTAATGTTGCTACGGTTTGGAAAGTGGTTTTTGGATAATAGGAAACGGTTCTCTGATGATCAAATTCATCAGGGCTTTGCCTATTCGGTCGAAGTATATTATGCGTAACTTAAGCGGATTCTGGAAAATACCCCTGCCGATCAGCGCGTTTATTAAAATATGTATATCGAATTGACAAACTTTAACGATTTGCTTAAAGTAGTCCTATGATTGACCGGAAAATTTCACCAGTTTTAAAAAGATTAGCGTCGCAATATCCCGTTGTAACGGTATCTGGCCCTCGGCAATCGGGCAAAACAACGCTATGTAGGCATATATTTAGTTCCAAGCCTTATGTTTCTCTTGAAGACATCGAAACTAGACGCTACGCAACAGAAGATCCAAGAGGCTTTTTGTCGCAATTTCGGGATGGAGCAATTATCGACGAGGTACAGCGTTGTCCCGATTTATTTTCTTATATTCAAACGATTGTGGATGATAAGAAAATTAATGGAATCTATATTCTTACGGGTAGTCAACAATTTGACACGATGCAAAAGATCACGCAATCACTTGCAGGAAGAACGGCGATATTAAAGTTATTGCCATTTCAGTACAGTGAAGTTTATGAAAAGTATAAATTTAATACTTTAAATGAACTTTTATACACAGGATTGTATCCCCGAATATATGACCAAAATATTAATGCTACTGAAGCAATGCGATTTTATATAAACACCTATGTTGAGCGTGATGTGCGACAGTTGATAAATGTAAAGGATATAACTTTATTTGAGGTGTTCTTAAAGCTGTTGGCTGGTAGGAGTGGGCAAATATTAAATACGAACAGTCTTGGGAATGAATGTGGGGTTAGCCATAATACGATTAGAAGTTGGATATCTGTTTTAGAAGCAAGTTATATCCTGAAAATTGTTCATCCCTATTATAAAAATATTAATAAGCGATTAGTGAAAAATCCTAAGATATTTTTTTTAGATACAGGGTTGATGTGTTTTTTGCTAAATATATACAGTGCCGATCAAGTAGCTTCTCATCCTTTACGGGGATCGATATATGAGACCTATGTTTTCTCGGAACTGTTGAAGCAACATTACAATCAATCAATTCCTGATAATATATATTTTCTTAGAGATCATCAGGGAAATGAAGTGGATTTCTTGCTCGAGAAAGCTGAGAATGTGGATCTTATCGAGGTGAAATCTTCAGCTACGTTTAATGATAATTTTCTTTCAGGAATAAAATACTTTGAAAAAATATATGGTAAGCAGCCCCGTAAAACGATAGTTTATGGTGGAGAAAAAGAGAAATTTGATTACAAAGAAGTAGCCGTCATGAATTGGGAAGGGTTAAGAGACCTCATAAGTCTCTAATGGTAAATATTGTGCAGGGTAATTCATAAATGTGTGGCATAGCCCAGCAATTCTAATTATGAAATTTACTGCTTGCTTTCCAATGAATTACCCCGCCACAAGCCGCGGGGAATATGACCCGCAGTGATTCAAAATATTCGCATGTATGTAAGCCGAAAAGCAGAAGAGTATTTTAATCTAATACGGCAGCAGTTTCCTGTTGTTATCGTCACGGGGCCTCGTCAATCTGGGAAGACAACGTTTGTTAAACATCTTCCCATGCAAACTCCATATCGTCGTCTAATATGGAGTTGACGATTCCATAAAGATTTCGTATTGTATCATATGAAATGAATGCAATTACGAGAATTATGAGGTTGCCAACTCAAAGCTTTTTCCTCTTTGGCCCCAGAGGAACGGGCAAGTCAACTCTTTTAAAACAAAGCTTTCCCTCAGCCTTGTATATAGATTTGCTTCTAAATTCTGAGTACATGAATTATTTGAACGACCCTGATCGGTTGATTTATTTTGTAAAAGCCAATCCAGAACCCCGTATAATTATTATTGATGAAATCCAGCGTATACCGGCGCTTCTACCGGTGGTTCATCATCTTATGGAGGCAGATAAGTCGTTAACGTTTATTCTGACAGGATCAAGTGCTAGAAAGCTCAAAAAAGAAAGTGCTAACTTGTTGGGAGGTCGTGCAATGCTAAAAAGAATGTATCCTTTCACTGCCTACGAGTTAGGTGCTTTTTTTGATCTAAGTAAGGCGCTCTCACATGGGTTAATTCCTGTCATTATGAGTTCTGATGATAGTATTCAACAAATGGATGCTTACGTAAGTTTATATCTTAAAGAAGAGATACAAATGGAAGGGCTAACCCGTAATATTGGTAATTTCAGCCGTTTTCTTGAGGCCATTAGCTTTTCCCATGGAAGTGTTATAAATATTAGCAATATTTCTAGAGAGTGTGCAGTCGAGCGAAAGGTTATTGAATCTTATATCAATATTCTTGAAGATTTGTTATTAAGTGTGCGTCTTCCTATATTTTCAAAACGAGCGAAGAGGGTTTTAGTGAGTCATCCTAAATTCTATTTTTTTGATACCGGGATATATAAAGCATTACGGCCAAGAGGCCCCCTTGATAAGCCGGAAGAAATTGATGGTGCAGGACTTGAGGGACTTGTGCACCAAAATCTTGCAGCCTATATCGACAATGTACTGCCGAATCACCAGCTATTCTTTTGGCGCACAAAGGCGGGTCTTGAAATTGATTTCATCATTTATGGTGATCGAAAATTTCTTGCGATTGAAGTGAAGAACGCCAAAAAGGTCAATTCCTATGATTTGAATGCGTTTAGATCATTTAAAGAAGATTACCCCATGGCGGAATGTATCTGTATATACCGGGGAGAGGAAAAGATCTATAGAAATGATGTGCTGTTGATTCCAGCGAAGGACTTTTTAGTGCATATCGACAAGTATTTGATGAAACCTGGGTGATTCGACGCGGGGAGAAGATGTAAGGAAGGGGGATGATCGTGCTTATTGACTGACTGCACAATTATTCGTATTATTGTGCATCATGGAGCACGAATTTCGAAAAGAATCGATCAGACAAATACTTCTCGATCAGCGAAGTGATATAGAATATTACTCCAATCAAAGCTTTATTACGCGGGAGCAACTCAAAACATTAAGTGAATCTATCGATGCCCCGTTTGCGAAGGTAATCATCGGGGTACGCCGATCGGGTAAATCGGTATTGGCGCATCAGGCGTTAAAAGGCCGGAGTTATGGGTATGTTAATTTTGACGATGAAAGGCTTATCAGTTTATCCACGGAAGATCTTAATCGTGTCTTAGCGGTTCTTCTTGAGATTGCGTCTGTCACAACATTGCTTTTTGATGAGATACAGAATGTCGCTGGATGGGAGTTGTTTGTCAATCGGCTTATACGCAAGGGATACAACATCATCATCACTGGGAGTAATGCAAACCTTCTCAGTAAAGAACTCGCAACACACTTAACAGGGAGGCATATTATCATTGAGGTCTTCCCTTTTTCATTTCGAGAATTCTTGGCATATCAGGATAAACAGATTTTGGAGGATATTATCCTGCGGCCAACAACCGAAGTTATTGCACGAGTTAGTAGTTTTATGCGGCAATATATCGAAGGTGGTGGATTTCCTGAGGCTATCAATCAGCCCGCCCGCTCGGTTTATCTGAGGAATCTTTATGATAATATTCTTAGCCGAGACGTTATAAACCGCTTTAAGGTCAAGCATATTAAGTTGATTCGAGAACTTGCGATCCACATGCTGGATTACTTTGGATCAAAAGTATCATATCAGCGATTAAAGGAAACTTTTCAAGTAGGCAGTGTTCATACCATTCAAACCTATTTAAAATATTTTGAAGAGGTATATATGATCTTTCAGCTGTATCCGTTTTCATATAAATCAAAAGAACGAGTGGCAAAAGAAAAAAAGATATATGCTATTGATACAGGGGTGATCCATGCTTTAACGGTACGTTTTTCTGATAATATTGGCAGACTCATGGAGAACGTAGTTTATATCGAACTATTACGACGAAAACGCGATATGTTTTATTATTCTGATGCCTCGTATGAGGTTGACTTTGTTGTTAAAAAAGAAGGGAATAGATATGATTTGATCCAAGCATGTTATTGCTTGTCGGAACAGAAAGTTGTTAATCGTGAAACACGCCCGTTGTTCAAATTAGCAAAGACCATGAATTGTGATGAGTTAATTATCGTTACCATGGACGAAGCGACTACTATAATTGATGGAGACTTAACGATTAATGTTGTCCCGCTTTGGAAATGGTTATTGAAAATCGGATGATACTAGGGGGTGAGGCGGAATTTTATGCAATTTATACTAAGACTTAATTGATTTTCGGATCAATTTAGTCTTAGTTATACTGAGCGGTCACTGAGCTTGTCGAAGTGCTATTGGTTTTCAGGTTTTGGAAAAACCGCCATCGCAAGATCTAGCGAAGCGTCAAAACCAATTCGGTCGAAGTATAGTACCCAAAAAACAGTCCGATATAATTCTCGATACTATCAATCAACTATTTTCATTATGAACGCGAGCTTAGATGCCTACATTCTCATTGACAATGAGAATGTAGTTCGATAAAATTAGAGCATTATGATGAACAAAGACTTGTTAACAGATGTGGTTGT
>CAYHOI010000079.1:0-8853 GCA_964358175.1 uncultured Candidatus Marinamargulisbacteria bacterium
CCTCCAAGAAATAACTGAGGCTCTAAGACCCATCGATTCCACTCATAATGGGTTCCCAGAATAAACCCTCCAATAAAATACCCGCCCCGCTCACCCGTCAGCGCACCATATCCCGCCCCTCCCCAGTACCATTCCGGCGTGATAAATCGTTGATAGAGAAATCCACCGACCCCCATCTGTTCACCTGGCAACACCGTATACGATTCAAAAGTGATACTTTCAGCCGAAGGAACCTTGTATAATTTCAATTCTGAAGAAGCAAAGGTATACGAAAAGATGATACAAAGCATAAAAGATAAATAGTGCTTCTTAAAAAAATACCAACTACTCCGAAACGCTTGCAGTTGAAGGCGCAGAGACTTTCGGGTACTTTGTCCTCCGAAATGAATGACCGTTATCAACGGTTCATAGAAGATCGGATACCCTCTTCGCCGAATGGTCTTGCATAAGTCCACATCTTCATTGTAGAAGAAAAAGCGTTCGTCAAAGCCTCCCAACTCCAGAAAAAGCTCTCGTGGAATCAGCATCGCGGCACCTGAAACAAAGGAAACCTTAGAAGACTTAGTCCCTTTATACTGCCACCACCCCATCACACTGCCATACAACTGCGTAGAATGGTCTGGGTTCAGAAGTCTGGGCGCGATGATTCCGAAACGTTCACGTGAACAAGCCTCCTGATACAATGCCAGAAGCAGGTTGTTTATCAGCAGCGTATCGCTATTGAGAAGCAGGAGATATTTCCCCTTGGCCTGCTTAGCCCCAACATTGTTCGCTCGTCCGAAACCTAGATTCTCTGCACTTTGTATCCAATGCACCCCCTGAAGATGAGTAGGCTCAACTCGCAAAGAAGAAGCATTATCCACGACGATCACTTCATAGGACACCTCTCTTGTATACGCCTGAATGCTTTGTATACATTGGCAAAGCAGATCCGGTGTATTGTAATGCACAATCACAACCGACAGGTCGATGCTACTCACAAATATTGTTTAATTTTGTCATAAACGCTAAGGATTCGATAGACATATTGTGTCGTCTTGGGACTAAAGCCACTTTCCTTCTTCCTCTTGATCGCATTTTCGCCCTCAAAATAGGAAGCGAGTGCGTAGGATACATCTCCTTTCCACATCACCAATAGACCTTTTATCATTAGGACAGATGCCCGAACATTTTGCTGGATGTCAAAAGGATCCTCCACCTTGTAGCTTCTCAAGTTAAAAGGCATTAATTGTCCAAGACCCTTAGCACCGGAAGAAGACACCGCGTTTTTATTAAATTCCGATTCAACAGCGATTACTGCAGTGATAAAAAGAGGATCAATATTATGCTCAGCACAATAATTGACAATATTCTCGGCTATAGACAATACATCGGCTAGGTAGACTTTTTTATAATTGTCCATGATGTAACTGATAATCACCTGATAAGCGTTGAGATCTGCGGAGTTATAGGTCGGAATTTCAGACCCTGTTGGCAAATATTGATCACGAACGTTCATCGTACTCAAAAGAGGCGATGGCGCACTTTTCAACACCTGATAGGAAGGACTTTGCCCAGAGGATGAGAACATCGTGAAAATGACCATGAAAACAACAAAGACGGACGCCCAGTTCATAAGAGTCTACTCCTAAGCTTTGAGTTCTGCAACAACTTTCAAAATAGTTTGGGCAAGTCTATCCACCGGAATATCTTCCTTCTTGCCTGAACGATAATTGAGCTCAACAAATCCGTCAGTCAATCTATTTCCAATAATGATCCGAAGCGGGGCTCCGATAAGATCGGCGTCATTAAATTTGACACCCATTCGATCTGGTCGATCATCCCACAAGACATCCACTTGATTCGCTAGCAGCTCTGTATACAGGGACTGAGCAAGAGCCATTTGTTGGACATCATCCGATTTAGCCACAATAATAATGATCTCAAATGGAGCAATTTTGATCGGCCACAGCGGGCCACGCTCATCATGGTACTGTTCAATGGCGGCCATAGCTGTTCGTCCTACCCCAATCCCGTAACACCCCATGATAAACACTTGCTCTTTGCCATGCTCGTCCAGGTAGACAGCATGCATACTCTCGGAATACTTGGTTCCCAATTTGAAAATATGGCCAACTTCAATGCCTCGTTCTTGCAGAAGATTTCCCTCAGAACATTCTGGACAACGATCCCCTACCCTGACAGTTTTCACATCCACAGTATACTCGACAGAAAAATCACGCCCTGGATTAACTCCTTCATAGTGAACATCCCTCTTATTCGCTCCGGACACGCCATTGACAATGGATAACACAGAATCATCTACAAGCAATTGAACACCCTCTGGCAACCCAACCGGCCCCAGAAAGCCTGAAGGTGATTGGAGTAAACGCTCAAGTTCCTCATCACTTGCAAGGGCTGTCACATGTGCACCCAAAACATTTCCGAGCTTGGTTTCATTGAGCTCAAAATCGCCACGTATACAAATGACTACGTAACTAAACTCTTCAATATCCACTTTGGACACATAGCGATAACAAAGCGTTTTGATCAGTTTATCCCTTCCAATTTTGAGGTATTCAGAAACCTCATCAACGGATCGTTTCTCAGGCGTTTTCACTTCATTCAATGGCTGAAGAACTTTATCAGACTGCTTTTCAACGATTGTCGAGGCCTTTTCAATATTCGCAGAATAGTCACATAATGGACAATGTATGATCGCATCTTCACCGGTATCTGCCATGATCATGAACTCCTGTGAGGCAGATCCCCCAATGGTGCCTGAATCTGCCTTCACAACACGAAATCTTAGGCCACATCGTCGATAGATAGCAGTGTAAGCGTTAAACATATCCTCGTAAGTCTGCTGAAGACTCGCCTCACTTGCGTGGAAACTATACGCATCCTTCATGGTAAACTCTCGCGCACGCATCAATCCAAATCGAGGTCTAATTTCGTCGCGAAACTTTGTTTGAACTTGATAAAGTGTTATGGGTAATTGTTTATAACTTTTGACATGATGGCTCACCAGATCCACGATCACCTCTTCATGGGTCGGCCCGTAGCAAAACTCTCTCCCTGAGCGATCCTTCACTCGCAACAGCTCCTTGCCATACTTCTGCCATCTCCCACTTTTTTGCCACAACTCGGCCGGAATCATTGAGGGTAGAAAAACCTCAAGAGCCCCAGCTTTATTCATTTCATCACGGATAATCTGTTCAATTTTACGGACAACCCGAAGTCCGAGTGGCAAAATGTCATATATTCCTGCTGCAACTTTGAGGATATATCCACCCCTCAGAGCCAGTCTCTGGCTTGGAATCTCAGCATCAGAAGGAACATCACGAAGCGTCGGAACAAAAAAACGGGAGTAACGCATTTAGCTGGACTTCAGCGTGTTTAGTTTGCTTCCGGAATACAGATAAGCCATCTCACGATCAGAGAAACTGGCCTGTGCATATATATCCCGCCCTGATACGACAAACTTAACTCGACCAGCCTTCAATTGAGAGGGGATATCCGTTACAGATATCTCCAGACCTTGCTCAAGAAAATCGTAATCGTCCTGAGCTTCAAAAGTCAAAGGAATAATCCCAAAGTTGATGAGATTGGCTCGGTGAATGCGTTCAATACTTTTGACTAGGATGATCTTAACCCCAAGAAACATCGGGCAAATCGCCGCATGCTCTCGACTGGATCCCTGGCCGTAGCTTTGCCCCCCGACAACGATATTCCCATAACCCTCTGAACGATTGGTCTTGCAACGTTCTGCAAAGCTCGAATCAACATTCTTAAAAACAACTTCAGAATATTTCTCAATATTCGACCGGTACTTCAAATAGGAGCCAGCAGGCATAATATGATCTGTGGTTATTTTATCCCCCACTTTGAGCACCACTCGCATTTTCAAGTTCGGCTCTAAGGACGTATTTACAGGAGGAGCCCCAATATTGGGTCCACGAATAATCATCACCCGCTCTCGCTCCTCGGGGGGCAGCGGAGTGATGATTAGTGACGAATCCACTCTGAAATGTTCCGGCTGATTAAAGAGGATCTTATCTGCGTCAAAGTATGATGAGGGATCCGTAATGACCCCATTGAGAGCAGAAGCCACGGCCGTTTCTGGACTCACTAGATATACTTGGGCAGATTCTGTGCCACTCCTCCCAAAGAAATTTCGGTTATTGGTTCTGAGGCTAACCGCGTTACTTGCTGGAGACTGCCCCATTCCAATACAGAACCCACAAGTAGACTCTAAAATACGTCCCCCAGACTCGACAATGGGCAGAAGCAGATTCTGCGCCATAATCA
Source organism: uncultured Candidatus Marinamargulisbacteria bacterium (assembly GCA_964358175.1). Classification (GTDB taxonomy): domain Bacteria; phylum Margulisbacteria; class Riflemargulisbacteria; order GWF2-35-9; family GWF2-35-9; genus CAYHOI01. The sequence continues at coordinate 4,291 of CAYHOI010000079.1, forward strand.
TTTCCAAGACTTGCTTCGATCCTGGAGCAACTCCAAAAGAAACCTCGGGATCAATCCGTCGATCTTGAAGCAACTTTGCGACCGTATACAGATCTTTATAGGAGCTGTTGGTACAACTTCCGATAAGAACCTGTTGAACGGCAAGCCCCGCAACCTCGGCGACCTCCTTGACCTGATCGGGTGAATGGGGACAAGCAATCATGGGGTTCAAGGTTGCCAAATCCAACGTCAACTCTTTGTCATACTGTGCATCAGCATCCGCCTGCAGATAGACCCAGTCCTGCTCTCTGCCTTGGGCGCGTAAAAAGAGGCGTGTTACCTCATCCGAAGGGAATACCGAACTAGTGACCCCCAACTCCGCCCCCATATTTGTTATGGTTGCTCGCTCTGGAACGGTCAACTGCGCAATACCCTCGCCACCGTACTCCACGATAAAGCCGACATTTCCCTTGGTGGTCAAAATCTGTAGTATCTTCAGAATCACGTCCTTAGCTGTCACAAAAGGTCGTAATCGTCCCACAAGATTCACTTTCATCACCCTGGGTGCAGGGAGGTAAAAAGGTCCTCCGGCAAGTGCAACAGCGACATCCAAGCCTCCAGCACCGATCGAGAGCATACCCATTCCCCCAGCCGTAGGGGTATGGGAATCGGAGCCCAGAAGCGTCTTCCCTGGACATGCAAAAGTCTCCAAATGCACCTGATGACAAATTCCGTTTCCAGCCTTTGAAAAGTACAGTCCGTACTTTTTTGCAACGCTCTGCAGGTATCGGTGATCATCGGCATTCTCAAAACCATCCTGCAAGGTATTATGATCAATGTAGCTTACAGAAAGGTCGGTTTTGATCTGAGAAATACCGATGGCCTCTAACTCGAGATAAGCCATCGTACCGGTCGCATCCTGGGTCAACGTCTGATCGATACGAATGCCAATCTCATTTTGAGAGCCCAACTCACCCTCAAGCAAATGGTTGCTAAGTATTTTTTCAACGATATTCATAGGATAGGCAACATTTTAATCTATTTGAAACCTGAAGGCAAGAAACTTCTCAGACCCTCACCAATTGATAGGAGTCGAATTTAAAGCGTGTTGCGTTTTGAATCAGTGCTGGATCCTCCTGGGTATAGTAGAAAGTCTGTATAGGTTTCTGCTTGTTCTTGCCAATAATCTCCACATATTCTTTCACTCTCTCCGCAACAAATACTGCCGGATCGATAATCTTTGAAGCGGGAAGAATCCTGGCGATTTCTGCTGCTAAATAGGGGTAGTGAGAACATCCCATGACAAGATATTCGCAGTCTGCTACAGCAGTTAGGTAGGAAGACAAAACTTCCAAAAGGGACTCATGTTGTTCGATTGCTCGTGTTTTCAGGTCAGAACTAAAGATCATTTGCTCAATAAGGGGAACCAGTTTTGGGCAGGCTTGCTGATGAACGATCATCTGTTTACGAAAATTTAAAATGGTACGAACATAGGATTGAGAGTCTACCGTTGCCTGCGTCGCAATCACCCCAATATTGCTATAAGCAGGAAGCCCCTGTGTAAACCAGAGTCCATCCAACAACATATCCGCAAAGGGTACAGGATAATGGATCTTGTTGTGTTCTAAGGCAATGGAGGAAGAGGTGTTACACGCGATCACAATGAGCTTTACTTCCTCCCGGAGTAAATACGTGATGATTCGGTCATTGATTTCTAATATTGATTCAGGTTTCTTATCCCCAAAAGGTTGGAATGAATTTCCTGCCACATAAACAAAGCTCTCTTGCGGGAGCCACTTTCGCAGCTGCTTTAAAACTGTAAAACCCCCGATACCGGAGTCAAAGATTCCTATGGGACGTGGGTCACTTCTCATAATACTTCAAAATACCTTCGACAACGCCGTCAACGATCTGATTCTTAAAGTCATCCGTAAGAAGTAAATTATATTGTTCCAAATTGGACAGATAGGCCGGCTCAATAAGCACCGCAGGCATGGTGGTGTGAAATAGCACAAAGTAACGAGCCTTACGCACTCCCTTGTCTGCTTGCTTAAGATGTTTGAGCAAAGCCTCATGGATAATTCTTGCAGGCGGTAAATCTTCTTCTTTGTAATAATAAGTCTCTGTGCCCTTGATATCTGCTCGAGTTGAACTATTCAGGTGTACACTCAAAAAGAAGTCAGCACCATTTCTATTGGCAAACATAGTCCTCGCAGACAAAGACAAGTACTGATCCGTTTGAATAGGCATCAGAACCGTTGCACCTGCTTGAATGAGTTTGGACTGAATTCGTTTACTAATGTCCAACGTAAAAATCTTTTCGTAAAGACCGCCGAATCCAATGGATCCAACATCGAGTCCACCATGTCCAGACTCGACAACAATGGTCTTTCCTGTAAGGGGCAACTTGGTATGCGCTCCCACAACAGGCTCGATTTTCCTCTCTTTTCCAGGAGACGTCATATATTCTTTACGTAAAGTAAGCACCACGTTGTCTGTCACTTTGTCCAGTTTATAAGTCACATTTTTTTTGAGATAGATATTCATTCGCGTTGAAAGAGGATCCCATGAATGCTGCGCTCCAAAAACCTTGTCCAGGAAATCCCCTTGGAAAAAATAGGCGGGCTTCGCGCCATAAATCGTATCTTCAAAATCTATAATCAACTGTTGATCTTGAGAGGACACATTAAACGACGCCAGTCGATTCGAATAAAAAGTTAATTGCGCTGTTGAATCTCGCTCCACAAATCCTAATTTTTGAAGTTTTCCCGCCCCCAGAATATAAGCAGTCAATCCATCATCAGACAAAGATAATCCATAGCTTTTTGATAACTTTAAGTCCACAACGACACGAACTGTTTCTTCATCAAGTTGCCCCACTCGAACGGCAAGGAAATTGCTACTTGAAATCGGGATGTTTCGACTCGCAATATCAAGAACTGCATTGGGGATGTCGAGGATCAACCTTGAAGGGTTATTCAGCTCAAAGATACTTTTTGGGTTTATTTCGCTTTGGGAGTGAATGCTAATTTGCTCTCCATTCTCCCCTTTTTCATAGTGAACAGCATAAACAACAGGATTAATATACAGCGTATTAATTCGATAATCCCATCTAAGCCCCATTCCAAGGGCTGTCGCGAGCAACTGAATGGGAATATAAATTATTTTTCCGATCTTGTACGTAGGGAGCTTTGTATGTATTTCCTCTTTGTCACCATATTTCACAAGGAGTTCCCCAGTAGTGCTCACCGAATAATCATATCCAAAGGGTAAAAGCACCTCATCTGCAGGCAATAGGAGTTGTTCCCCCATGTAACGAACAAGCCCTGACACAACACCCTGTTTTCCTTTCACACTCAACAGAATATTTTTAACACCTTTCAAAGAGGGTATCTTTGTCGCCATTTCGGATGATTTCACCGAAGTCTGCAAATTGGACAAGATCATTTTTTGTGGCTCTAAGGAAGCGGACTTCTCTGTGGTCACCTCAACGGGTGCATCAACCGGTTTAATCACGATAACGTTTTTTTGTCGACTCCATTCAAGTTCCTTTTTTGAAACGATAACCATCTTTGCGAGATCGGGTGTCAGTGAGACTTGCCCGAGATAAATCTCCTGAAAGGTAGCATTTGCCTGACTAATCTTTGGAAAAGAAAGCACCGTATCTTTCAATAAGAGTGAGTAATGGGACTCATCCTCCCTTGTCCATTCCACGTCCTTATCGGTCAGCTTGCTGGAAAAAATAAGCTGAACTGATTTCTCGTCTATGACAGCCTTACTCAAAAGCTTTGACACATAGCAAAATCGATCTTTTCTATGTAACGTATACCCCAGATACCATGAAAAATAGTTAAGGGGGACGTACCACTCCGATTGATATTCCGTACACTTCTGGGGTAAATAATACGTCTGTCCATTCACGACTACCCTGTCGTGATTTTTGTAGAAAACGACTTCCTTAAGGCCATCCTTGAGCGTAATGGTTTGCCTATCTGTCAAATAGGCAATCCCAAGCTGTTTCGCTGTCTCGCCTATCGGCGTCGTGAGCAGATTGTTATTTACCAGTAAGGGTTGACGAAAATCCAACCGTTTCCCATTAAAAAGAACAATAGCGTCCTGAGCAGCATAAAATGGGATAGAAAAACTTAGCAACCCCATGAGGATCAGAACGAATCGAATCACTTGTATAAGCGCTTCAAGTAGGTAGCGGAATAATGAATAAGAATCAAAATAGCCACCAAAAGAACGAGAGCTGAGTTATCACGAATTAAAATAAGGGAAATTGCCGCAAAGGAAAGCAATATCGTTTCCATGTAAATTACAATAACTGTTTGCTTATGAGAGAAACCCAATGACATGATTCGGTGATGAATATGCTGCCCGTCTGGATGGAACAACGGTTTGCCTCCTTTGTATCGCCGAGCTATTGAAGTCATCACATCATAGATGGGAATACCTAGGACTAAAAATGGAATCGTAAATGCAATAACTTGTGAGGTATTCCAAATCCCGGGGATAGACAAAACAGCCATATTTAGTCCCAACAAGAGACTCCCAGAATCCCCCATAAATAGCTTTGCCGGG
>CAYHOI010000080.1:0-8729 GCA_964358175.1 uncultured Candidatus Marinamargulisbacteria bacterium
GGGCTCGTTAGATGTTACGCAAACTCAATCTGTCGCGACTTTGACGTTGCCTTGTTGCTGTAGCACCTGTCCTTGTAAATTGGGTTCACTCAGCATATAATCTTCTTTGTTAGAAGCGTATACAAGGAGGCAAAACGTGGTAGAGAGAGCAACCCCCCCCATCATCCGTGATGAGGAACCAGAGCCAGCCAGAAGTTCAGAAAAGATTGAAGAATTTAGCTTTGATGATCTGGACAAGGAAGTTGGCTTAGGAGATATGCTTAAAGAGAGGGAGAGTGTCGTTATGCTCCTTGTGAAAAAAATTACTTTTGCCCTCATTGTTCTCATTGTCAGTGTTATTGTCTTCTTCGCAAGTTTTACCATCGGTAAACTTATGTTCTTAACGGACTCATCCTCCTCGAAACCGTCAGATGAATTATCCGAAATGAGCCCTGTTCCTGCAGAAGTTGCTCCGACTGAAAATGTCGTTATCGTTCCAGCACAGGATCAGGTAGCCTCTCAAACATCTAACACTGCCGCCTCCCTGACTCCCACTGTAACGAAGGCACCACCTGCACCCGAACCACCGAAACCTACCCTTGTACAGCCCAAAGTTTTACAAAAAGAAGCCGTTAAACCAGAAGTTAAGGTCGAATCGAAGAAAGTTTCCGTGTCTGTACCAAAGCCAGAACTCAAAAAAGTCACCGTTGAGGCTCTTAAACAAACTCCAGCGCCAGTAGTTAAAGCTCCTGAGACTGTGAATATCGTTGGAACCCCCAACTATTCCTTGGTTGCAGGAACATTTGCAAAACGTGAAAATGCCCAACTCATTGTAGACTCGCTAAGCAAACTGTCATACAAACCTCAGATTATTGAGATCTCAAAAAATAATGTCTCTTACTTTAGGGTGCTTGCCGGCTCATACAACTCACTCGCGGAGGTGAGAGCCAAGGTGCTATCACTAAAGGCGAAGGGGATCGAAAGTTTTCTTGTGCCCTTTTCCTCCCCATGAACCGTTTTTTTAGTCAGTTTAGGAAAGATATCGGAATCGACCTGGGAACAGCGAACTTTGTCGTTTATGTCAAAGATCGAGGGATTGTTTTACGTGAACCTACGGTTGTAGCCATCGATAAAAATACTCGTCAAGTGATGGCCATCGGCAATGAGGCTAAGCTCATGGTAGGACGAACTCCAGGCAATATAATTGCAATTCGTCCCTTGAGGGATGGCGTTATCGTAGACTTTGACATTTCAGAATACATGATTAGAAGTTTCATCAAGAAAGTTTATCCCAAGAGTGCCTTTTTTAAGCCTCGGGTCATTATCGGAGTTCCCTCGGGTATCACCAATGTGGAGCGACGAGCGGTCATTGAGGCGGGACTTCAGGCTGGATCGCAAGAGGTGTTTTTAATTGAAGAACCCATGGCTGCCGCCATCGGATCAGGGCTTCCAGTGGATGAACCGACCGGACACCTCATTGTAGATATTGGAGGGGGAACCACAGAGGTTGCGGTGATCTCTCTTGGTGGAACCGTTGTGTCAAAGTCGATACGTGTGGCAGGGGATGAAATGGATGAGGGAATTGTTGCTCATTGTCGAGTCAACTACAATCTCCTTATCGGGGAACGAACCGCCGAGGCGATCAAAATCCAAATTGGTTCTGCTTATCCAAAAACAAGCGAAAAAGAGATGGAAATAAAGGGACGTGATTTAATTAGTGGTCTTCCGAAAACGTTTACTCTCTCCACAGCTGAAATTCGCCATGCTCTTTTAGAGCCAGTGAATACCATTGTGCAGACCATCAAGCTTGCTCTCGAACAAACGCCTCCAGAACTTTCTGCAGATATTCTACAAAAAGGCATTTATCTCACTGGCGGAGGATCGTTGCTTTATGGTCTCGATAAATTCATTACAGAGGAGACGGGAATCAAAACCAATCTTGTTGACGACCCTCTTTCAAGCGTTGCCTACGGAACAGGGAAGGTGATGCAGGATCTTGATGCTCATATTAATAAAATTCTCTTTCAATAAAAATGGTTCTCTACGATCAGCTCATTAGAAGTCCGCGACAAACTCTCGCCATTGAGTTTAATCGATCAGGAACGGTTATCGTTCGTGCACCTCATCGTTTGCCACTCCCCGTGATTCACAAGTTTATCGAAACAAAAACCCCTTGGATTCTTAAGCACAAATCTCTCCAGGCGATTTATGCCGCGCCTGCTCTATCCCCAGAACAAATCAAAGCTTATCGAGAACACGCAGAGGATATTTTACCGCGCAGGCTTTATGAGCTCTCCAAGCAAACAGGCATGCAATACCGTACCGTGCGCATCACCAACGCAAGAAAACGGTGGGGATCCTGCAGGGCTGATCTTATCTGTCTAAGTTGGCGTCTCATGCTCGTTTCTGAGCCCCTTCGGGACTATGTGATGGTCCATGAGTTGGCTCATGTCACAATCAAGAATCATTCAGCTCGATTTTGGCAGCTTGTTGAAAAACACTGTCCCAGCTTTAAATCGCACAGGACTTCGTTGCGAAATCAGATTCTTCCTCAATGATATACGATCAAACTCTTGAGGAACTCAAGGGCACCCTTGTTAAAAATGGTTGGCCAGCCTACAAAGCTGATATCGTGTACAGCGGTTTGTACTCCCAGTATCTGGTATCTGCCGACGAATTATCAAGTCTGTCTTTACATGAACGTGCAGATTTAAAGCAAATCATCGATTGGCCTCGACTTGATCTCAATCGTTCTAAGGGTAAGGATACTTCCAAGTATAGACTCACGCTCTCGGATGGACTTGCAACAGAGATGGTGGTCATACCAGGACACAAAGATTCGACATTATGCATCTCATCCCAAGTTGGGTGTCCTTTAGGGTGTGGCTTCTGCGCAACTGGCAGGATGGGGTTTTTGCGAGATTTAACCGCAGGTGAGATCGTCTATCAAGTGGTTCGAGCCTTTCAGGAAGGTCATATGATTCACAATATCGTTTTTATGGGAATGGGCGAACCACTTCTCAATCTAAAGAATGTTCTTAAAGCCATCAGAATATTGAATGATCCACATGGCCTGAAGATCGGACTTCGCCGGTTTACAATATCCACGGCAGGGGTTCTCCCTGGAATGAATGAATTGATGAAAAGTGATCTCCATCTCAATTTGGCCATATCACTTAACGCAGGGCTGGATAGTCTTCGAAGCGATCTCATGCCGATCAATCGCACCTATCCTTTGACTGAACTTGTCTTAAAAGCCAAAGCCTATATGGAAACCACTGGGCGTCGAGTTACTTTCGAGTACATCCTGCTTAAGGGTATCAACGATCAAAATGAGCATATCGATGCTTTGATTCGACTGATTCGATACAGCGGATTCCATCTGAATCTGATTCCCTACAACCGAGCCGTTGAAAAATACACATCCCCAGACAAAAAGCAAGTTTCTGAGATAGCACAACGTTTGGGAAAAGCCTCGATCAATGTAACCGTTCGCTATAGCAAAGGCGCAGATATTCAAGCAGCTTGCGGTATGCTTGCAAGTCAGTACGGATAATGTGAGGCAGATCGAAATCGCTTTTTTTGATATTGATGGAACGCTCCATCATGGCGAGACCCTTTGGGAAATTATTCACAAAAAGAACGGAACCTGGGATACGCTTGGCATCAGCTATTGGGAAGCTTTCCTGGCAGGCCGAATCGACTACCCGACCTTTGCTCGACTTGATGTGAAAGCATGGGAAGGATTTAGAGAAAGCGAGTTTAAGGAGGCTCTTCGTGAAGTGTCGTTATTCACCGAAGCCATTCAGGTTTTTAATACTCTCAGAGAAAGTGGGACGCTCACCTATCTCATTTCTAATGGAATTGCCCAGCTGGCAGACCACATAGTGACCCTCCATGGCCTTACGGGATACGTTGCCAATCCCGTTCATATCGAGAATGGAAGGCTGACAGGTGAGATCACCTTATCCCTCCCCTATCATGGCAAAGGCGTCGAGGTGCAACGACTCCTCGCTGAACACGATGTTAAAAGTGAAAATGCATTGGCAGTAGGAGACAGCCCCGGTGACTTCAGTATGTTCGAGCAAGTCGGCCACCCCATCTACCTGACCTATGATAAGGCGGCTCCTGCAACATATTCAGGGTTTCTCGCAAGATCCTGGAAGGATATTGTGGACTATGTGGACACGAGATCCTGACCTGCTACATGTCCCATTCATGCGTCTCGATACCATCTTGTCGACTCTATCCCAATAAGGTTAAACTATACTCGTTACGGATTGGTTTACGGTTTTTTGTTTCTCTTAGCGAAAATGGTTTTTCGGCTAGGAATGAGGAGCGACGTTTACTGTGCGTAAATGAGCGGCGAATGACAACGGCGAAAACCATTTTCGCAAGAGTATATAGCGAATCGGAGAGATGGCAGAGTGGTTGATCGCGGCGGTCTTGAAAACCGTTGTGCCGAAAGGTACCGGGGGTTCGAATCCCTCTCTCTCCGCCAAAAAACGATGCAATCCCTAAACTCAGCTGCGCAAATGCTGACTTCATTAAGGGCTTAGAAGAACCTGTTGTCTAACTCCCATGCTAAAAGGTGCTCAATTCCATTTCGATTTCCGAATGAAATATCATCAAGCGTGATGACAACTTTCTTATGTGCATCGTGAATGAGCTCAAGGTTGCCAAATTCACGTTCAATGACAGTTTCATCCGTAAGAGTATGAGCAACTTGGATATAGATTCGCTCGTTATTTTTTTCAGCGATGAAGTCAATTTCTTTTTGATTAAGTTTCCCCGTATATAGCTGATAACCTTTTCTTTTGAAATATAAATAAATACTATTTTCAAGGGGTTTACTCATGCTTGGATCAAATTGGGATGAGAGATACCTGCGAAATGCAAGATCATTTAAATAATATTTCCGATTACTAGCCAAAATCTCCTTGCCTCTTATGTCGTAACGATCTACTTCATGCAACAAATAGGTGCGGGTAAGATAGCTTAGGTAGTTGGATAAAGTTTCAATATTTGTTTTAATTCCTTGGCTTATTAAATGATCAACAATTTTTTTTACAGAAAAAAGGCTGCTGACGTTGTTTGTTAAAAATAGGAATAATTTCTCCAGCAAAAAGGTGTCTTTGATGTGATAACGAAAGGCAATATCCTTGAGGATAATCGTATCAAGAAGTGCCATGATATAGTGCCTACGAAGCTCTTCGCCTTGTAGATGAAATATCTCGGGTAAACCACCTTGCTGCAAATAATTTATGTAACTTGCTTTATTTTTTTCTTGCTTTGTTATTCCTATGTATTCGTTATAACTGAAAGGAAGTATCTCAAAGACAATATACCTCCCACTGAGAAGAGTGGCTAATTCTCCATGTAGAAGATCGGAGTTTGAGCCTGAAATAATGAGTTCATAATCGTTAGAGGGATGCTGAGAGAGTGAGTTAACCGCTTTTTCCCATCCAGCTATCCATTGAATTTCATCCAACAAGACATACATTTTGTTATCGACTTTGTGCTTTTTTTTATGATCTTCGATTAACTGTATCAATTGTTTGTAGTCGGATACCTCATCAAATTCATGTAGCTCTTTGTTAAGATAAAAGATTTCTTCGGATTGAACGCCTTTGGCTAGAAGGGACTGGATCATTTGTCTAAGTATGTAGCTTTTTCCCGATCGTCGTTGCCCCATGAGAACCTTTACTAAGCGGGTATTAAGTGCTGATGTAATTTGGCTGAGGTAATCAGTTCTAGGATGACCGATGTCTTTTAATAATATATTGAAATCTTCAAGCATACCTTATAATTTACCCTGAAATTGCTAAATAATCAAGTAGACTTGAAAAAGATTGGGGTGAATGAGGGGAATCGAACCCCCGACAACCGGCTCCACAGGCCGGGGCTCTAACCAACTGAGCTACATTCACCACGTGTTGGGTAGAGAGAATTATATCAGGAACAGCTAGTTGCAACAACGGGATGAAACATCGATAATGGGAATAGAATCCAACATGAATACGTCTAAAATTCTTCTTTTTTTTCTCATGGTCATCGGATGCCTGACCTTGGCGGTTCCGAAATTTGATGTCGGACTCTGTGGTGGGACGATGTTTCCTAACCATGACTTGTTGGCGACACAAACCTTTGCTTCGAACTTTTACTGGCAGGGTGTGATTGGATTTGTGGACGACAGCGGCTGGGAGGCGAGGGGAGAGTTAGGATGGTATCGTGATACAAGCCATTATAGTCTGTCCGATATCGCGAAAAATCTCCGAATCAACGTGAAGCCGTTATGTGCCTCTCTCATTTACAATTTTAGGGGAGGAATTATTCAACCTTACGTTGGCATCGGCGTGGGGGGATACTTTTATGATATTTTGGATGACATCTATTCGTATGAATCCGGCTTTAAGCTTGGAGGTCATCTGTTAGGTGGCATTCGGTTAAGAGTTAGCGATACATTCTATCTTGCCGCTGAATATTGCCAGCGCTATGTGCCCCAAGTCTTTTTTCCTTCGGAACAGAATTTTGATTTAGCAACGATCACATTAGGCGGGCTTTTCGAATTTCCCATGCAAATTGAGTCTGCCGAGGGACAATCTGCCTCTTACAAATACACCCGCGAACAAGAAGACCTTTTGATTCAGATCGAACAAGTTCAAACCGAAATGACAGAACTCAAAACCAAACAAGACAGGCTTGAAGCAAGAGTGGATGCCTTTTACGAAAAAAATGATCTAGACGAGAATAGTGCCGAATTTGCTGCTGAGTTGCGAAAAATAAAATATTGGGAGTTAAAAATTAAGGATATCGATGAGAAAATTCTGTTGGCTAAGAAAGAATTAAAGGATCTTCAGGATCAATGGTTGAAGATTAGACGTGATAATGAGCCTGTGGAGACCCATGTGGTCTATCTGGAGAAAAATTATGCGACTTCCCCATATGGGGTTCATGCTCATCGGGGTTATTTTATGCGTCACCCGTCTCCCTATGTTTATCGCTTTAATACGGTAGAAATCCAACCGAACCCACCGATTATTGTTGTAAATCCCCCTGCGCCAACCACGGAAGAAAAAGAAGAATTCGCCAAGAAGAAACAAGCCATTTTAGAAGAGCTCAAAAGCCGAAAGGCAAAATAATGGTTTGAAAATAGTTAACTGATCTGTTTGAGGCTGATTTGCCAGGCGTTTTTTATTTTCGCCGAAGCTGGGAAATTGAGATGAAGTCCCTCGAGTTGTTGTGAAAATTCGTGAACCCTTTTCATATTTCCTTCGCAGAGGGCAGTAACAATCCCACCTGCAAAGCTTCTAGCCATTTCTTCGGCAATAGCGGGTTGTTCAGGATGAGTCTCATACAGAACCGCCAACACTTCTATTTCGGTGTAGCAGGCGAGTGCCTCTCCGAGTTCACCCAATAAGGTAGAAAGATTTCGTTGAACGTAGGCTCGGGCAACCAGGATATACTCGGAATCTGTGGCTTCATCCTGCATCCATTCCAACATGGTTTTTAGTCGATATAGGGCTACTTTTTGAAGGTTTTTTGCAAGATCAAGGGATAAATTCGCCATCATCTGAGTCAGAATTTCAAGCGGAAGTTTTAGTTCGGCCTGAAACCAACTATCAACCAGTTGATCGATCCACCGTATCATGTCCGATAATCGTCCGGCTTTTCCCAGAGCGATCATTAAGAGTGGCCACTCTTCGAAGGGAAGGTCCGCGACAAGTTCCATCGTATGGGCTGAAAGCCAAGCTTGTAAATGAGCCGGAATAACGGCATCTGTGATAATCCACTTTTGAATTGGTTTTTTCAAAATCCAAACGTCTTTCCAGGCCGTACAAATGACTTCAGCTTGGGATAACAAAGATTTCAAATACTCAGCCTCCTGAGAGACTTGCAAAGCGTCTCCTTGACTGAGCCACAAGTGAAGCCAATGGAGCCGAGTACACAGCAAGAGTTCAAACGCATTTTCAGCCGTTAACCGCGTTAACGGACGTTCAGCAGAGTAAGTGCGCAACAGTTGAAGTGTCCAAGGCGAAGTAAGGTCAGCGATGAGGTTAAGACATCCCAGTAGAAACATAACATCGTATAGGCAAAGTTCTTGTCGGGCATATTCCCAATCATGCAAGAGAATCTCCCCTTTGTGCTCGAAGAGATTTCCGGGATGCAGGTCTCCATGCACAAACTCTTGATCGAGAAAGGGCAACACGGGTTCAAAGTTTTTTCTAAGGTACTCTAAGATGTCCAAAATAATGTCGAGTGGATCTTCTTCTTTGACGAGGCTAAGTAAACTTTCTTGAAATACCGGACTAAAAAGAGTGGAAGGTGGAAGCAGATGTGTAACGGGTGAAATCAAGGGAAGACGCGCGAAGATATGGCCAAATAAAGAAGCAAATCGCTCATCGCTTAAAAGGTTTACCTTTGCGAGAGTGAGCCCAACATGAGGATATAAGATTGAAAAGGTATCATCGCTCAGGGAGTCGAATTCATTCTGTTGGGTGCGAATGGGAAGAACGGTTGGAATTCCTAGTGTATTGGCTTCGTTTGCGACATGAATAGAGTGCAAGAGAGATTCACGCCGATCTGCTGGGAAATTAAAAAGCATGTAACGCTTTGAGCCCGAAAGTACTTCAAAAGCGCTAGTGGCTCTTAAGGGACAATGTTCGTAGGGAATGATCTGACTGTCTTCGGGAAGCTCCCAGGCCGAAAGAAGGCTCACACACGTCCCTCAGCAATTACCTTCACGATAT
>CAYHOI010000081.1:0-8633 GCA_964358175.1 uncultured Candidatus Marinamargulisbacteria bacterium
CAGAAGATATGGCCCAAGCCACCTACAATCCGTATGGATATAGCGAGATGATTGCGGCCGGGCTTATGCCATGATATATAATGAGTGGTATCCCTACAATCCGTATGGATATAGCGAGATGATAAGGTAGGTTTTATTACCTGATTAAAGGTCGCCCCCCGCGTGGGGGCGTGGATTGAAACGTTATGCGGTTTTTGCTGCACAACAAGTCTTAGATGTCGCCCCCCGCGTGGGGGCGTGGATTGAAACTTGAACCGTATCAGCAAAGTCATGTCTTGCAATGGTCGCCCCCCGCGTGGGGGCGTGGATTGAAACAGAAGAAGTAAATGGGGCAAACTCGTTAAAGTGGACGGTTTATGGTATTTCCACCTTGATTGCCAAGCTTGGACTCGTGAATGCGGATTTCGCCGATATTCAAACTATTTTACCCTATCGCGGCTGAGCCATGTTCTCCTGTACGAATTCGGATACAGTCTTCGAGATCCATGACCCAGATTTTACCGTCGCCCACTTCTCCGGTACGCGCGCCTTTGATAATGGCGTCAATCGTGGGCTGAAGAAATGCCGCATTGATAGCAATTTCTATGCGAATCTTTCGCAACAAATTACCGCTCTCTCTCATGCCACGATAGACTTCAGTCACACCTTTTTGCCGGCCATGCCCCAGAACCTCGCTCACGGTAATCAAGTGAACATCCGCCGCATACAATGCCTGCTTCACTTCTTCCAATCGATGGGGCTGTATAATCGCAATGACTAGTTTCATCGTTTCATCTCCTTTTTTTTCCTGCTATCCGGTTATTCGATCACCGTATACGCTCGCTCATTGTGATGGCTAACGTCAAGGCCCATGGCTTCTTCCTTCTCGCTAACGCGCACACCCATCACGATGTCAATCACACTATAGATGACATAAGTCAACACGAACGAATATACAATGGTCACACCCACTGCAATCAGCTGAACTTTGAACAAATGAGCATTTCCATATATTAAACCTTTCACCGCTGGCTGAACCAAGGGGGTTGCAAAAAGACCTGCGGCCAGTGATCCCCATATTCCGCCAAGTCCATGGACACCGAACGCATCCAGCGCGTCATCAAACCCTAATCTTGACTTCATCACCATGACAAAAAGATAACAAATGAGACTGACCCCAAAGCCAATGACCATTGCTCCGCCAGCATCCACGTAGCCTGACGCCGGCGTCACCGCCGCAAGCCCCGCAACCGCACCGGTTGCAATACCCAGCATCGTGGCTCGTTTCTGAAAGACCCAATCCAGGACAAACCAGGTCAGCGCGGCGGCAGCTCCAGCCGTATTGGTCGCCACAAACGCATTCACCGCAAGACCATCCGCTGCCAAAGCACTCCCCGCGTTAAAGCCAAACCAACCAAACCAGAGTAGTCCAGTTCCCATCGCGGTATGAGTCAGATTGTGGGGCGGGGTTGGACGCAAATTGTGCCTGCGGCCAATAATGATCGCAGTCACCAGAGCCGCAATCCCAGCATTCACATGAACCACGATTCCTCCCGCAAAATCGATCGCACCCATCTTGAAGAGCCATCCATCACTAGACCACATCCAATGCGTCACCGGTGCATAAACACAGAGTGACCACAGCACGGTAAAGACGAGAAAAGACGCAAACTTCATCCGTTCCGCAAACGCCCCGATAATCAATGCCGGGGTGATCACCGCAAACATGGATTGAAACATCATAAAGGCCAAATGGGGTACTCGGGCATTGGGTTGTGCAATGGTATAGGGACTGGGTTCCATACCGACATGCCGTAACATCGCCCAGTCCAAGCTTCCGATAAATCCCGCAAAAGCTCCTTTGCCAGGTGAAAATGACAGGCTATATCCACAGACTACCCAAAGCAAACTAACCACCGAAAGGGTCACGAAACATTGCATCAGAATACTCAGAACATTCTTTCGCTTTACGAGTCCTCCGTAGAAAAAGGCAAGACCTGGCACGGTCATCAACAGAACCATTGCCGTAGCCATCATCACCCATGCAGTATTCCCAGAGTCTATATAGGGAATCATTCAATCACCGTATAAGCCCTCTCATTGTGTTCCGTAACATCAAGTCCCATCATTTCCTCATCGTCATCCACTCTCAGTCCGATGACAAGATCAATCACCTTGAAAAGGATCAGTGACCCTACAAACGAATACACGATTGAAATACCAACAGCGTAGAGTTGGATGACCACCTGATGAGGATTCCCGTAGAATAACCCCTTATAAGCAGACTGAATCGTGGGTGTCGCTAAGAAGCCAGTGGCAATCGCGCCGACCACTCCGCCCATCCCGTGAACGCCAAATGCATCAAGCGCGTCATCATATCCAAAAAAGTTCTTGACTGCCACCACAAAGAATCGACAAATAAAGCTGACCAATACCCCAATCATAATCGCTCCGCTCACATCCACGAACCCTGCCGCAGGGGTAATCGCAACCAGACCAGCGACCGCGCCCGTCGCGGCTCCCAACAAAGTTGGTTTCTTGTGAAAGAACCAGTCGAGACCTGCCCACGTTAGTGCCGCACAGACCGCCGCGATATGTGTGACCACCATCGCGCTGGCAGCTAGGCCATCTGCCGCGAGTGCACTCCCCGCGTTAAACCCAAACCAGCCAAACCACAACATCGCTGTCCCGATCACCGTAAACACGAGATTATGAGGAGGAGTTGCCTTGAGATATTTTCGTTTCCCTATCATGAGCGCCGCAGCAAGTGCAGCCATTCCCGAACTGATATGAACGACCGTCCCTCCAGCGAAATCGAGTGCACCAAGTTTATACAATATCCCATCAGAGGCCCACACCATATGAGCAATCGGCGTGTATATACACAGCGACCAAGCTACCGTAAACACGAGAAATGCGGAGAACTTCATCCGTTCCGCGAATGCACCGATGATGAGAGCCGGCGTAATCACCGCGAACATCATTTGAAACATCATAAATGCTAGGTGCGGGATACGCGCTGTGGCCTGTGAAATGGTGTAGGGACTCGGCTCAAATCCAACATGTCTTAAAAGCACCCAGTCAAAGGAACCGATAAACCCGGACAGAACACCCCGTCCGGGCGAAAAAGCAAGACTGTAGCCAACCACCACCCACATCAAGCTAACCACTGACATCGCCGCGAAACATTGCATGAGTACACTCAGAATGTTCTTGCGTTTAACCAAACCGCCATAGAACAGTGCCAACGCCGGGATGGTCATCAGCATGACCAGAGCCGTCGACATGAGCACCCACGCGGTGTTCCCAAAGTCGATATAAGGCTGCGGTACAGTCATAGATTCATAGATTGATATCCAGCTGAGTCGTTAACTTAGTAGAGTCATCATACGCCATTCTCCCAAGAGCCACAATGACGCTCGTATTGGACGAAAAGGCATAGGAGAGACCGACGAACGTAGAACCCATCGCCGATTTCCCGCCTGCATAGTCTACGCATACCCACCATTTGTCATTAAGAGCTTTATCGTACGTCAGAATTACCCCCTTATTATCAACCGCCGATGAAATATCCAGAAGAACCTTGTCATTCCCCAAATAGTATCCCGCAGACACCCGCCCCATTTCGCCCAAATTCTTTGAAAAAAGCCCATACATCGTCCTCATATCCGTTATCCCATCATTGGCTTTAAGGCCAACGCAAAAAATACCCACCGCCATCGCTGGCAAACCGTTCGCTTCTGGAATCGCGTATTTCGCATTCAGGGCGACCGGAGCATCACCGTTTGGATAAAACAAATCTAGCCCTACTTCAAGATTATCCATTAGTCCATACTCAAGACCCAGATCAACGGGAAACATTGTGGAAGCACTTAACGCACCCGACATCCCAAAATAATTATCAATTCCCAAGTGAAACGTCCCCTTCGCCTGCACATCGGTGGCAGGGTTCCAAATCTGCGTCGATGGTGTCGCCCAAACCAGAACTGATGCAATACTAAGCAAAACCAGTGTCTTTTTCATAACTTATTTCCTCCCTTTACTAATAGTGATATATCGATACTAATGGCGATTATACTCTATTGTCAAGAATCATTCTAAGATATGCAGACTTTTTAGCATTTTTTACTCCACATAATTCAAGAATAAGCTCCTCAATCAATATAATATTTATATTTTCACGAATATTAAAGGGAATCTACTTAATGAATCTTGCCTGCCCTGCCTCCCGAAAACTTGGCGGTTGTGCAATAAGCAACTGTTTGCTATCATAATGTCTTGGTAAAGATCATAAAGTGAGGTGTTCGAGTGGCCAATATTAAGTCAGCAAAGAAACGAATCCAAATAACCAAGCGACAGTCAGAAGAGAATTTGGCGCATCGCACCAAAGCAAAAACGTTTGTAAAAAAAGCAAATGTTGCCCTCTTATCCAAAGAGCCTGATCAAATAGCCTTGAGCGTTAAAGAAGCCACCAAAGTGCTTGATACGGTTGCTCGCAAAGGGGTTATTCATCCGAACAAAGCCGCTCGATTAAAGTCTCGTCTGGCTAAAAAGGTCAACGCACTTACAGCATCAGTTTAATACACTCGTCGTTCTTTGTTGCACCAATCCCGCTTCAAGGAAGAATCTCAATTTCAGGCGGGTCGAGACCGCGACGCCCAGACTTTTGTGGCGGAACCGTACTGCGCGTACGGTGAGCACACAAAATGTCGACGGCAACAAAGGTATCGGCTTGATCTGGAGTTAAAATTAATACATTGAGATCATCGCAACCAGATCCTTGCGAAATCTGACACGTAGCGAAAGAGGCTCAAGCACTTCCACTAGCGAACCAAAGGACAGCAACCAAGAGTAAGTGGTATCTACGTCAGCAGTCGGAATCTCGACAACCAAATCACCCTTGGCATTCTTCACCATTTTATCTTCAAGCCCCTCAAGGCGATCAATCAGGGTGTCTGCAATTTTGTGAGAGAATCGTGTTTTTACGAGTGTAATCTCCGAAGCAGGAATCGCCGTGGACACCTCCTTGGGCAAAGTTAATAAATCAAAACAATCCTTCAGTTTTCTAACGCGCGTCAACCTTCGAATCCGATACGTCTTCATCACCTTCTGCTCCTCATGATACCCCAAAAGATACCAGGCTCCATTCATGAAACTCAGCTTGTAAGGACAAATAATCTCTGAGTGCTTTTTCTTCATTGAATCGCGATATTCGATTCTCATTTTCTTATGTAAGTTGCAGGCATCTACGATCGACTGCATCACCTTAACCGACTTAGGATCCGTACGCATGGCAGAATACAGCTCAATAGAAACAGGGGCAAATCCCTTGCCATCCATCTCAACATGATCCGGCAAAAGGAGAGACAGTTTCTGATAAGCTTTCTGCAAATCGGCGTGAAAAGGAGTTCCCTCATAAGCAGAGAGCAAGCTTCGCCCTAGAAGTACTGCAATCAAATCTCCTTGCGTCAAGACCAAATCAGTCATCGAGAAGTCCCGATCATAGTAGTAGCCATTGTGGTGCTTTGAATACTTAATGGGAGCCTTAAAGAGCTCTTTAAGGGACTCCACATGGCGAAGAAGCGTCCGTTCTGAGACCTTTAGCTGCACTCGAAGCGTTTCACAATTGGGATAGCCTCCTGCCCTTATCAATTGGTCAATTTTCAGCAATCTCAAATGATGTTTAGCATCCATGTTTCATCGTTGCCTTTATAGTTTCACTAAAATTCCAAAAACTTTCTCAACATCCTCATAATACAACTGAAAGTCAATACACTGTTCGAAGGGCATTGTAACCTCAATCCTTCGCGAATAGTAGACCTCTTGATCAAGTCTCTTTTTTATCCTATATTCCACATCCCCCATCAGCCACTTTATCTTGAGGCCAACGGTAAGTTTATCGTACCCATCTACCTGATACATATCGTAGGCAAAAGGAGAACTTCCCTGAAAGTAGAAAACATGTTCGATCAACCCCGAAAGCAGGCTGTTATGCAACGTGTACTCCAGCAGAACCTTGTCCTGAAACCGCTCTTGGGTTCCAAAATTCTCATAACGATTGTGAACATACTCTACAGCATTTCCCAGTCGCAGCGACCCAGCGCAATAGGATGTATTGAGCTGCCCCATCAAAGAAGTTTTATTGTTACGAGTAATATTATTTTCCAGAACACTTGACTGCTCCAAAGAAACTTCGACTTTTGATAACTCGTCTATATCCGTTGCTCCCGATAGCTTCCAACTTGGCAATTTGCAGACCAATTGATTATTGACCAATTCATGATAGCTCAGCAAATACGTTAGATCGACTTGACCTGTTTTATTCTTCGAAGTCGCCTCATTAAAGAGCAGCCCTAGAAATGATTGATCCTGGGTCTGTTCATCAAACAAAGAAACAGTCAATGAAAGGTGTCCCTGCCAAAGAGTTGGCGTATAGTACACCGCCACCGAACCTTTCTGCTTGGGGTTGCCCAGAATACTGTGGTGCGCCACTCCAACCTTTATGCCCATTTTCTCAATATAGCCAATATGAAACACCCCATTATTTGATTCATTCACATAATAGGGGATATTTTCCCTAATAAAATTCCCCTCTACAAGATTCGATCCTAGTTCAGGAACAATTGTATTTTCAGCAAAAATACTGAACCGTTTATCTCCCATAAAATATGCAGGAAAATAAAAAACAGGCACATCGTACACATGCAAAATCGAATTAAACGCGACCAAAAAACCTAACTTAGAATAGAGAAGGACCTCTCCACTTTTTAAATAAAAAATGGGGTTTCGTCCCCTACAAGAGGAAATAACAGCGTCTGTCAACCGAACGTCTCCGGTAGCCAGGCAAATCTGCTGGCCTCTAAGAGAGTATTTATTAAAGAACATTGATACCTGATTCGCGGTGAGGCTTGCCTGCTCATTATCAAGAATCATTCTCTCACCATTTATCGCTTGTGTTTGATATAAAATTGAAAATGGTTTGTCAATTCGAATGATTTTCGAGTTTAAGTCCAGAAAGGCTTCATCTGAATAAAAATGATATTGACCTGACTGTATTTTGACATCTTCGCTTAACAGGACTCTATTCTGATTCATATCCAAAATAAACCCATTAGCGGTCACTTCAAGACCAAATGAAAGTGAGAGTCCAAAAAGGATCATGAGAGAAGCGATTCGCGTTCTAGACATCCAACTTATGCTCTTTGGGAACAAACTTTGTAAACTCCTTGAGAAAAAGAACTTCTACAGACCCAGTAGGACCATTTCGATGTTTCGCGACGATGAGTTCGGTGGCACTGGTCGGGCCTACAGGCATCTCATAGTAGTCTTCCCGATGCAGGAAAATGACCAGATCCGCAGTTTGCTCGATTTCCCCAGACTCTCTTAAGTCACTGAGCTTCGGCTTCTTTTGTTCTCTCTGCTCAACAGCTCGGCTCAGTTGGGACAGCGCAATAAGTGGGACATTAAGCTCTCGCGAAATGGACTTCAGTAATCGAGCGATTTCTGCAATCTCTTGAGTTCTATTTTCCTGTCGGAGTCGGGTTCCCTGCATCAGCTGCAGATAGTCGATAATCAGTAAATCCAGCCCCTTCTCCATCTTCATGCGTCTGGCTTTTGCACGAAGCTCCATCGCATTGATCCCGGGAGTATCGTCAATATATATATTGGCTTCATCCAAGCGGCCGAGTGATCGCATCAGTTTCTTAAGCTCTTTGTCCTGAAGATTTCCGGTTTTGATTCGATTGGCATTGATCTCCGCATCAGAACAAAGCATTCTCTGCACCAAGGACTCCTTCGACATCTCTAAACTGAATATAGCGACAGTTTTCTTCTGCTTGATAGCGACTTCGGCTGCAATATTCAGACACAATGCTGTTTTACCCATACTAGGTCTTGCCGCAACGATGATCAAGTCAGAGTTCTGAAACCCAGAGGTAAAACGATCCAGATCTGTAAATCCTGAGGAGATCCCCAGCAAAGCAGAATCGTTGTTGTACATATTTTCTATTTCATCCATAACGGTATGAAGAACATCCTTAATATGAACAAAACCTTTGCGATGACGATCATTCGCGATTTCAAATATTTGCTGCTGGGCATGATCCAGGATGGAAGTGGTCTCGACAGACTCAGAAAACGCACTCTCCACGATACCAGATCCGGTCTGAATCAATCGGCGGAGCATCGCCTTCTCGTCAATAATCTTGCCATAATATTCCACATTTGCAGCGGTAGAGATGGTGTCCGCTAGCTCAGCTAGATAAGAAGCCCCTCCGACCTGATCGAGCTGCTTTCGGATTCGAAGCTTTTCTGTGAGCGTCACGAGGTCAATCGGCTCGGAAGTATTCATGAGTTCCAGCATCGCCAGATAAATAATTCGGTGGGCATCTTTGTAGAAGTAATCCGGCTTCACAAACTCCACTATTCTCTGAATGGCGGTGGAGTCGATGAGAATAGCTCCAAGAACCGATTGCTCGGCGTCCAAGTTTTGAGGAGGAATTTTGCGATCCATTTCAGCCATGATGTTCGTCATTATACTTGATTATGAGTTCAAGGGATATCGGCTAGTCTGTCGGAATACGAAGTCGTTAAAACATTTATCAGCAATTCTAATTATAACTTTTGTTGCTCCAAATTGCCGCCTCACCCACCCC
>CAYHOI010000082.1:0-8549 GCA_964358175.1 uncultured Candidatus Marinamargulisbacteria bacterium
GGAGTAAGAATGATGCCCTATCTTATCAAACGAATCATCGCTTAATCCGCTTTCATCACAAAAACTTCATCCCCTAAAACCTGGCAGGAATGTTGTCTCTGTAGGGGGTGTCTTCACATACCAAGCCCCGCGTGTGTGGCCATGCTTTGTGATATAACCGGATGAAGCTAATTCTGCTAGATGTTTTTTTATCGTGTTGATATTGGCATTAGTCGATTCTGCAACAAAAGACAACGTTATTCGTTCGTTTTTATCAAATAATTTCATGATTTGTTCTGACAGGGCGGTGAGCGTTGATAATTGATCGTTGATCCCTTTAATTTTTTGCTCCAAATGTCTTTTATGTGCTTGCAATGTTCGCAGAAAAAAAAGTATCCATGGTTCATAATCCAATTCTGTCTTAAAGGTAGACTGCGTTTGTCTAAGTGCTCTGTAATAGCCCTCCTTGTTATTCTCCACAATGGCTTCAATAGAACTAAAGGGGACATAGGCATACCCTGATTGCAATAACAGTAGCGTTGTTAATGCTCTGGATAGTCTCCCGTTACCATCTTGAAAGGGGTGAATCGCTAAAAACGTAACAACAAATATTCCGATCGCTAAGATAGGATGAAGGGCTCCATCCGCTAACGTTGTCCTAATCCAGTCTACACATTCTCTCATTTGTGCGGGGGTCTCAAATGGGGTTGTTGTTTCAAATATGATGCCAAGTTGTTTGCCGTCGGGATCATATGCGGCAACACTATTAGACAGTTTCTTATATTCTCCTCGATGAGCCTCATCTTTGTGACTGTATTTTAAAAGGATGCCATGAAGTTGTTTGATATAGTTTTCAGTAAACGGAATTACTTCAAAATGATCAAATAACGTATCCATGAGTACGGCATAGCCCGCAATCTCTTCCTCATCGCGTGATGTAAAAGATGTACGATCAATTCGAGACAGCAGAGCTTCTACATCTTTATCTGAAAGCTTATTGCCTTCAATTCGATTTGAAGATCCGATGCTTTCAATGGTGGCCACTTTTTTTAGTTCGATTAACCGTTCCGGCGAGAGCACCTTGAATGCCTTCCATGAGCCCTTAAACTCATCGATCTCACTGATGATCGAAAGGATTTCTGGCGTAATTGTTAATTTGTTAATATTAATCATTTAGATATCCAATCTTATCCAATTATATCTAATAAATGTGGAAAATGAAATGCTCTCTTCAGAGAACAAATAAAGAACAAATGTAGCAAAGTAAGGCTCTGCATATATTGCTGTATAATGGACGTAAAATTTAGACCTCTTTTATTGGAATATCCTAAAAGCCTTACGGTGATTGAATCTGGGAATACTGGAGTACAGATATGCCAGCAAAGCGCGACCATTTGGACTCATTAGATCCGTCTTGCCCTATCTGGACATCAAAAAAAAGGACAGATCATATGATCTGCCCTTTTCTATAGTTCTTAAAAACTAGAACTAGTCACGTCCGCGGTATCCGCCTCGGCTTCCACCGTTGCCGCCGCCACCACCAAAACCACCCTCACGTTTCTGTGGAGGTTTTGCTTCATTGACCGTCACTCGACGACCATCAAAATCCTTCCCATTGAAAAGCTCAATAGCCTTCGCAGCTTCCTCTTCTGTACTCATTTCAACGAATCCGAACCCTTTGCTACGACCGGACATCTTATCCATGATTACAACTGCAGACTCTACAGTCCCTGCTTCAGCAAAACCATCTCTCAAAATATCGTCTGTTGTATTGTAGGACAAACCACCTATGTATAACTTCTTAACCATAACACTCTCCTTTAATTCTCTAGTTTACTGAATGACTTCACTGTAAAGACCGACCCATCAAAACGCTTCTATTTCCCTGATAGTTGATTTGGAAATAAAAACACACGCGAAGACATCCTAGAGGGTATTATACACAAGTAGTCCAAAAAAATAAAGCCCCCTAAACTAACACTTTGCCGAATGCGTCCAAAGACCAAATGTGCGAACAAGAAAAAGGCAAAAATAGGTCAAATAATATCTAACATACCCTGCATCGGACTCCAGTAATCGCCAGTTGTCGCATACATAATGTAGCGGTTATTGTGAACAACAATAAACGGATCTCGAAGATAAACCATGTTTTAATTATGCGCCAACTCGTTAAACTCTGGGAAGAGTGAGACTATTTCTTGAGCTCGTTTCTCAACATTCGCACCTTTCAACCTCTCTAAGGACTTATAGACAGAGGAATGACCGTATTTTTCGAACAATTCTTGATTGCGCTCGTGGTAATTACATCCCTGAACGCATCGATCAAAGGAACTATATCCGGTTGCGCCAAGCAATGCATGATAGTAATAGTGTAATGGTGCTTTTGGAAACTGTAGGTGGCAACACCCTTTCCGCCGGTTGCATATCTTATTTTTAATGAGTACAATCAGTCGTGATGAGCGACAAGATTCGGAAAAAATGGGTACTGCACTTCCCCTCCAATCAGGTGGACAAGCCGATCGCATACCACTTGGTCAAAGACTATAATCTGGTCATCAATATTCTTCAGGCCAGTGCGATGGATGAAAAAGACTCCTTCTTGATTCTCGAGGTCGTTGGACGCCGAAAAGATATTGACCATGCACACGCTTTTCTCGTTACGCAGGAAATCGATGTAGTTGATATGGAAAAAGGCATCAACCTTAACATTAATAAATGCATTCACTGTGGTCTTTGTGTGGGGTTATGTCCAACGAAAGCTTTGACCATTAACCGCGACACATGGGAAGTCTCTTTTGATAAAAGTGACTGCATCGTATGCGATTTGTGCTTGAAATATTGTCCAGTCAAAGCGATCGAAATGGAGTTTCTGAAATGATCCTTACTTATCGTCAGCTCATAGAATATGTTCATGAACACGGCGTCCAGGTTGCCGCTAAGAATGTTGATAAGGTAGCACTTGGGGTGTTTGAGCCTCTGGAAAACGTAGCACTCAGTTTTATAATGAAAGGGCTGGATGTTAAGCCGATTAATGCAAAGCTTCAGAATGTCCCTCTGTATATCCAAAGTAATGACCAGTTTGTTTTGAGCTCACAAGTCCTTTCGCTAGATGACTCGTTGAATACCCACTACCCTGGAGAGTTCAATTACGGAGGAGCATTCCTCATTGAAGATCTCATCAACCAAGCTGAACTCGATTTGCGGGTCACAGGTTATCCTAATGATATATATGATCGGACGGAAGTGCGAAGAACTATCCAAATGGATGACCTAACGCACACCGACTTAACCGTCGACATTCACCGAAGTAAAGCCCCAAAGGCTTATATCAATTCATCAGAAAATTTCAAATATAGCGAGAATGGCGTCATCAAGAACAATTTGCTTGCGATTAATTTTCGATCCTCTGGAATTCTTCAACTTATTTATGAACTACGTGAGCATATTAAGGAAATATTCTTTGCGGGTGCGGAGGGTCATTGGATGTTGACAGAGGATGGGAGCTTGAAAATATCAGGGAACTTCCGAAAAATGGACACGCTTTACATCAGTGCGCTCAGCTTGAAGGGATTTGGTATCTACCTTGCTGCGGGCTTAGGTGCAATCATCGATGTCGCCCATCATGCCAGCCGGATCGAACATCTGGTAAACAATGAAGAACGAGCATTCCGTATCATTGATATCGCAACGCAAAAGGAAGTCGCAACGACGCCGCTCCGTTCCCTTAAAAATGCGGAATTTCATTTAGATCAACAAGTCATGAAAACAGGATCACTCACCAGCATATACTTGTCTGAGAGAATTGAGGAACGTTTACTGAAAAAAGAGTAGCGTAGTCCCTGTCAGTCCAACTCTCCCTAACGGGTTAGCACTTCACTTAAAACAACTTTGCTGTGCCTATTGAGAAAGCTTATCGCCTCTTCCTGCGTTTGGTTGAGCACGTTCGCCACCTCGTCAACAGATCGATGAGATCGTCTTGCCAACGTTTCAATATCGTTGCGAAGCGCACTGGTCATATGCTGTGTGTCCTCAGGGTGGGACTGTTCCACGGTCTTCTGTTCCATAAAAACCTTCTCAAGTTGATTGGGCTTGAGATTGATGATTCGTTTAAGGACTTGCTGTGGGTGTGTAGCGATATGGGTGGCTGCGCTTTCCCCTTGCAGAATAGTCGTTCCCTTTTTATTCTTGGACACAACGAAGATTAGTTCACTCTCAACGGAAGAAGCGAGACGTTCTTTCATAAGCGTGGCATATAACATCGGATTGAACTTATGAGATCGATGCTCAGCGTGGTTCTCGCAATGGAACTTGTCAAGAATAGCCATTTGCCCCTCCTCACTCACGTACAATCCTCCACCAGATGATTCGTAATCACTTATCACAAATGCTAGGGTTATGGGGAGTGAGCGAATTTCGTTCATTGCTACATCAAGAGATTCCGTCGATTGGATATGGTAATCCCACCGAGAGTCCACATACGAAATTAAACGGTTCATCAGAGCCTTCTCTGCGTGAAAATGAAGTCCCCTCAGTCCAATGATGCGGCCTACCTTCTTGTAGTCTTTTCGGGAAAGAGCTTCGACCAGTTCATCTCGAAGTTTGTTTTCAGCAAGAACCCCCCGTTGAGCCAACCCAGTAAAGTATCCAAGATGCGTACCGCCATTATCCATGGTCCGTACAGAGAATAAAACATCCGTCTTTGCACCCGCCGGAAGATCCGCAAATAAAGTCTCCACTGTTTTCAGGAAAGCAGGTCCATGTCCAGTACTGGTTGTCATCATATGACAGTCTACGTCCAAGAGCAAAAAGTGA
Organism: uncultured Candidatus Marinamargulisbacteria bacterium; assembly: GCA_964358175.1. GTDB lineage: Bacteria > Margulisbacteria > Riflemargulisbacteria > GWF2-35-9 > GWF2-35-9 > CAYHOI01. The sequence goes on from CAYHOI010000082.1 coordinate 4,792, forward strand.
TCTTCAGAGGACACTGCAATGCTGTCAGAGAGGCTATCCATAAATCGCACCTGAAGAATCTCTTTGTCCAAAAGTTTTTCTTTATTAAGGGTACGAATAACCTCCTCCAATGCCTGTCTAATTTTTAAATTTCTCACAATATAGTATAATTGCTGACCTTGTCCGCCCTCGGCAAGAATATCGACATAGGTTCGCAGTAATGAACTCATAAAAAAACTGAGATAGATGTCTTGGCCTTCAAGTGAAACAATGTATGCGTAATTGAGAGCCTTGGGTACATTCTCCGGTGAGAACTTGGCGAAAACACAATCCAAGGCCTCTCGTAAACGAAGGACACTGATCCCCTTGTCTATCTGGGAATAAAGAGTTCCCCCATTGGGGATGCTACTTCGAAAAACAGGTGTCTGGAATAAACGCAATACATTTTGAATAGAAATCGACTTTACCAGCTCCTGATCTGACAATCGACTTGCGAGTTCGGTCAATGTGTCTGGACTGACCATATCCCCATCCTTTAAAGCGGTCAGCGCACGGGGTAAGCGAAAATAGCGAGTCGCGTCTCCACCGGCAAGAATCACCTCGCACCGAGGAACCTCTCCGAGACCATACATTTGAGAAGCGTCCTTCAGGGAAAGGAGTTTCTGGCGAAAAACCTGTTTTGTCTTTATCTCCCCCGCAGGCCTGAAGCTAAATGAGGCTTGAGAGCGTATTGCCTTTAATCGGGGAATAATGATATCCAAGTCAATTTGAGGGGTTCGTTCGTCCCGAGAGAGTTGCCTTTCAATCGTTTCAAGGACGAGCAGATATCTCTCGACTTTAAAGGTCACATCACTCAATTCCCGATCAAGTCTTTTTGTGTTATCGCACAATTGTTTGTATACCTCCTCTGAGAGGTAAGGCGAGGAGTGGATCAGGAGTAATCTAATTTTTTCTGCGATGGGTTCAAGATAGAATTTATAATCCATGGTACGGATTACCCCAACGTCAATTTTACCACTGTAAACCATTTCTTCCTTAATCAAACGACTTGAAAGTAGATCTTTCACCAATGAAAACGTTATTATTTCGCGTTTTCCAGCTAATTTTGAATATATCCCCCTTGCTGAATAAGCAAGCTGAACTTTAAGTTTGTGTAGGAAATGGTATACATTCATATCTCGATCCAGCACAAGCTTCCTCCTCATTCTTTAATTGGCAAATATAGTCCTTCTTAATATATCGGCACAAACTGAAGAAAATCCCAAGAAGATTTAGTCGACTACAAAGTCAGAATATATCCCCCCGCATTCCCCGCCCCTATTCTAGCTACTTTTTCGAAATATTCATAGCAGATTATTTTTGGACAGGCAAATCGAGCAATGACCACTCCAACAAACCACCAGCCATCATGTATACTTGAGGAAATCGTCTATTTTTCATCTGATCAAATGCTCGCTGGCATCTCGAATTTCCTTGACCGTAGAGTATATAAATTCTTTTTTTGGGGAGATTCCGAAGTTCCTTCGAAAATTTCAAATCCATCACGCTCATATTTATGGCCCCGCGAATATGTCTCCGACTGTACTCTCTGGGAGATCTTACATCTATGAGAACATAGTCTTCTCCCTTGCGTTGAATAAAATCATAAACCGAGAGAGGATCCATTAAGGTAATCATTTGACGGACATGAGCTCCCGACCGTCGCAACCAATCCCGAATCAATTGAGCCAGCAAGAGAACGGTCACCGCCAAAAGAAACAAGTTAAACAAGTAGATTGTGGACTTCATAAGGGCCTATAAGATCTCTACTCTTTTTATAATTGCCTCTTGAAGTTCCTCAATGCCTTCGCCTGTGACCGCTGAAATCATGTATACTTTTTTCTTGGGGAACGCTTTTTTCAGAGGAATCAATCGTGCTCTGTCCTGAACTGCATCAATCTTATTGAGAACAATCAGCTGTTCTTTCTTTAAAATCTCAGGATTATGGAGGCGCAGTTCCTCACTTAACAACCGGTAATCAGCTACGACATCGCGCACATAAAAGTCAGAGACATCCAGCATGTGCAATAGAACGGTGGTTCTCTCCACGTGCCGCAAGAACTGTGTCCCCAGTCCGTGTCCCTCGTGGGCTCCTTCGATAATTCCAGGAATGTCCGCAATCACATACTGTTTCCCATCCCTGTACCGAACCACTCCTAAATTCGGAACCAACGTCGTAAATGGGTAGTCCGCAATCTTCGGACGGGAACTGGTTATCTTGGAGATGAGCGAGGACTTCCCCACATTTGGCAGTCCAATAATTCCCACGTCCGCGATCAGCTTCAATTCCAAAATAACCTCGAAAGACTCACCAGCAAGCCCTTTTTGCGCATAGTAGGGCGTTTGACGGGTACTCGTGGCAAATCGCGCATTCCCTTTGCCACCCTTGCCACCCTTTGCCACGATGATCTGCTGGCCATCAACCGTCAAGTCGTGTAACGGAAGACCAGTCGCCATGTCCATCACAAGTGTCCCCACTGGCAATCGAATAATCAGATCCTCCCCATCGCAACCTGACCGATTTCGACGTTCGCCTGGATGGCCATCCGGTGCATGATACTTTTGCTGATATTTCAGATCCATGAGACTCTTCAAGTTATGATCCGCTACAAAAACCACACTTCCCCCTGCTCCACCATCACCGCCGTCCGGCCCCCCGTTGGCACCATACTTCTCGCGGCGAAAGGAAACCTGCCCTGCTCCACCCTCCCCTGCCTTCACTTCAATATCTGCCTTATCAATAAACATCAGCACATTTCCTTCCTCTGCACCTTCAAAAAAAAAGGCGGACAAAGTCCGCCTTTACACATTATTTCACATTGAGAGCGAATAACTAGACTACGGCCTTATCACTCGCAACGACGTTTACTCGTTTGCGATTCCCTTTCACAGCATCAAACATGACCACGCCATCTTGCATTGCAAAAATCGTGTAATCGCGCCCCATTCCAACACCGACTCCCGGCTTCATCTGCGTCCCGCGCTGACGCAAAATAATATTCCCTGTCCGTACAACCTGACCACCAAACTTTTTAACCCCAAGAAACTTCGGGTTACTATCACGTCCGTTGCTCGAACTTCCTTTTCCTTTTTTATGTGCCATGTGGCTCCTCCACTATTACGTTTATGATTCTACTGGAACTTCCGTCTCTATCGGCTCCGTTGAAGTCACGACAGAACCCTTCGATTGAATCCCTTGGATCTTTAGCAAGGTATACTTCTGACGATGACCCTGTTTTTTATGGTAGCCAGTCTTTCGCTTATACTTGAAAACGATCACCTTTTTATCCTTCACTTCAGGGGTGGTTACGAGCGCAGAGACCGAGGCACCCTCCACATAAGGCATACCAATCTGAACGTCCTCTTCGGATTTGATGAGAAGCACCTTGTCAAGACTCAACGTCTGGCCTTCCTCTGCCTCTAAACGATCCACATAGAGATTCAGCCCCTCGATGACTTTGTATTGTTTTCCCGCAACTTCGATGATGGCATACATAACGTTTTAACTCCTTCTCTTTCCTAGGTAAACCGAGCAAAACCTTACCATTTTATGGGTGACCTTGTCAACAACAAAATTTTTATTTCACACACCACGAATGGCGAATTAAAATAAAAACTGTCCCAGACGACTATCAGCGTTGTATGTCTTAAAAATCAACGCTTTAAGGACGTCCTCTGAGCATTCCCCCATGACGTTAGCGAACAACTCGACCGCGCTTTCAATCTTGCCAGCTCGAGCG
>CAYHOI010000083.1:0-8433 GCA_964358175.1 uncultured Candidatus Marinamargulisbacteria bacterium
GATGTTGAATTATCTGTTTAGTGGAAACACTTTTTTTCTCAACAACCCTGATATCAGGATTATCAATAACAACCTTTGTTGTTGCTGTGGCGTTATTGGTCTTTGTAGTTTTTGTTGACATGAATCACCCTCATTAAATATATCGTACAAAACAGGAGATTATTGCAGAATCAGGATAAATAAAATTCATTAACAGCCCACTGTTGATTCAAATTATATTCGACTTAGGTGGAAAACGCAAATTTGACAGAGACCTTGCAGCAATTCTCATTATGGGATTTAATGCCGAATAATTCCGCCTCTATCCGCCCTCCGGGCACCTTTCTCCGTTCACGGAGAAAGGACGCACCCCAAGTAGAGAGGCCTTCTCCGCGAGCGGAGAGGGCTCCCCGAAGGGGTGGGTGAGGCGGCAATTTGGAGCAACAAAAGTTATAATTAGAATTGACAGAGACCTTGACAAATAATTGAGAGGCGACTAGAGTTTTACTGATGTGCGCACGATCGATTAATCCTGATGAAGAATATTTTGACATAGAATCTCTTCCAGATATTGGCAGTGACAACGACCTTAAGGATAGATTTGTTGACATTATCAACACTGAGAAGAAAGATGAGGCGTTTGAGAAGAAAGAGCTCATGGATCTCTCTCGTACAGATGAGCAGTATACTCCGACAGATCCCGTCCAGTTTCGCGAACCAGCCGTCGAAAGATCTGGCAATACTATTACGATTCGTTTTAAAATTTCAAAACAGGAAATCGCTCAAGTTCAAAAACTTACGGGGGGTATTTTGTCGCAAGAATTTACAGAAGGCATGTATATTTTCAGCATCCGGCACAATGAGGTGGATGGAGAAGATCTTTATTACGGTGACACATTGGTTGGAGAATTTATTAATAATTATCCTCGGGTTTATAAGCGATTTTTTTTTACGGCAGCAACTCTGAAAATGTGCCAAGATGGACTTCTTTTTGAATATGCGCCCCTTAAATTTACGATCCATCCAAAGCTGTATGGACACCTCGTTGTAAGTAATCCCGATATGGCACGCGAACTCAGCAAAAAAGGGTTACCGCTATTTACTGAAGAAGAAATGCAGGCGATTATAGCCGAGAGGAAAGCAAGCGAGTAACGGTTTCAAGCCCCCTAGATTTCTAGACAAGGCTCGTGGTCTTACTATATACTACTATTCATGTTCGGCGAATCCTTTAATTCTGAGGAAGAGTTTTTCGATGTCGAGTCACTTCCCGACATCGATGGCGACGGTTATATTAGCAATCAGTTTATTGACATTGTTAACACCCAGAAAACGGAGGCTTCTTTTGCGAAAAAGGACTTGATGGATCTTTCTCGAACAAACGATCAATATTCAGCCCAAGACGTTATTCATTTTAGACTCCCAACCTTTGAACGATCTGAGAGCACCGTCACGATCCGTTTCAAAATTTCCAAACAAGAAATTGCCGAAGTAAAGAAACTCACCCATGGCATATTGTCTCAGGAGTTTTCGGTCGGTCTATATGTTTTTGACATCAAATTAAGCGAAGATGGAGGAGAAGATCTTTATTATGGTGGTGTCGTGGTAGGAGAGTTCGTCGGTGGACAACCACGTGTCTACAAGCGTTTTTTCTTCCCGGCAGCAACACGAAAGATGTGCCAAAGTGAACTTCTTTTTGAATATGAGTTTCTTAAGTTTACGATACATCCAAAACTCTACAAAAAACTTCAGCTTAGCAACCCGGAAATGGTCGATAGCCTCACCAAAATGGGGCTTCCCCTTTTCACGGAAGAGCAAATGCAGGAGATTTTGGACAAGAGGCAAGCAAAAAGTAGTCCACAGGACACTTGAACGAATTCACTGTTGTTAGTATATTGTTGTCGGCATCATCGAGAAAGATGCCACTCTCTTAGGAATCTGAAGCAACGCTGAAATATTAACGCCTTTGTTCTGATAAAAATCCAGGCCAAGCCAAGCCCAATTTTGTTTGTAATAATCTGAACTATCCTCCCCCCAGTAACCTTTTCGATTGTACATCTTTTCAAGTTTTCGAAACACCGCTTCAGCACTAACATGATCGTCCAGTGCAGTAAAATAAGCGAGATAAACGCCGTACGTCGACGGATACTCTTGCTGCGTCCCGCGTATTGGAATGGTTCTACCATCAATTGCATAACCACCTATCAGCTTATCCTCTCCAAACAGCTTTGATCTAAAGAACTCATAGGACTGATCCCGAAGGAGTGAAGTCACCCGTTTCTCTGGATACATCGCACTCGTTAAGCCAAGAAAGTAAAATGATCGGAAAGCATCCCATCCATACAGGTATCCATCGACCGTTCCATCCTTAGCCCATGGCAAATCAGTCAGACGATTGTCCAGATCCAACATACACCAGTCTGGAAACAAGGCACCATTCCCATGGAAGAGCTCCCCCTTATTATTTGATAACGTGATGGTCTTAGAATCAAGCAACAATGCCAAGGCACTCTCATAAAGTAAAAGCCAAGGATGCTCTTCATCTAAATCTGCAAATACTCGATACAAAAATGGCATGTAGTAGGAGGGGTTTATCCAGGGATCCCCTCGGTCATTCGCCAAGAGGTAATATGTTTTCTGGCTCATTGATTCGTTTGAAACCCTCACTCTCACGTCATCCAGCGTAAACTTATCCTCTATTGGCTGAAACATGATGTTCTTCACATGCGACCAGTCCAAACCGTTACCGTTCTTTGGAAGCGAAACGCTCACTTCCTCAAGCAGAGAGGAATAAGGATATCGTTTTTCAAGGGTTACTTTCTTACCCTCATTATCTTCGAAAATCATTCTTACTCCACTATTTTGACAAGTTCGAAAGCTGATGCGTTCGGCTTTCATCAGATCAATACTCCCTAAATATTTTCCAACACCAAACCAGCTTGATCGGGTCGATTTTATGCTAAGGAACCGATTACCCTCAGAAACCTCCAGATGCTTGACCACCTGACCAGATTCATCTCCATACGTAAACCATTTATCTGCAGAGGCACTCGTCTCAAAGGTCTCAAGCATTCCTGGGGTTCGTGCCATGACGCATTCTTTCCAGATGTCTTGTGCGATGTGCTTTGCATAAAACAGAAAATTCAGCTCCCCATCGACACTTCCCCATCGATTGTGTGCCATGATAAGGGCCGCGGCGATCAACTGATCTCCATCAGGCGCAACATCGAGACCGTTTCTCCAGCCCGATGATGCCATAGAGGAATCAGGAACATATATGACTCCCCCCATATTTGTGTTCTTTATATTGGGGGTGTATCGCCATGCAAATAAGTAATTTCGTTGTCCCTCAGGAATAGGCGTCCATCGGCTCTCCTCCCAGTTGAAGACACGTGTCATGTTTTTTCGGAGCATATTTCGTGAGGCCCAAAGCCAAACCCTCTCGAAGGTCTCCCTATCGTTGGATAATGCCGCTCGAAAAAGAACATAAGAAATAGACTCAGAAAACGTTAAGGCCTTCCCATAGCTTCCAAAGCTTAGGTTCGTCTTATCAATATCCGCTAATGGGCGGCCACTTAAATCAATTTTTTGTTTTTTGTAATGATTCCAGCTCTGAGCGAGCATTTGATCAACATTTGCAAACAAAAATCCCGTCAACACCATAAAAATGACTATTGTCTTCATATCTACTTCTAACTATGCCCCAAATTAAATGTTTAAAACATGAATTTTTGGGCATATCAACGATATATACTAAAACCGAAATGGTTTCCGTGTTTTTGTTGCTCTTAGCGAAAATGGTTTTTCGGCTAGGAATGAGGAGCGACGTTTACTGTGCGTAAATGAGCGACGAATGACAACGGCAAAAACCATTTTCGCAAGAGTATAAATATATTTGAAACGGAGAGTGACTATGAAATCGATCATCCTGAAGCATCAAAAAAGGAAGAAATTCAATCAAAAAGCGGATGCGTTTGAGCGTTCCTCGCGGAATCTAGCAAGCACCCTGTACGGGCCATCCGGCCAACGTTAACGTAAGATAGAATCAAAAACTGCTCCAACCTTGGCAAGATCTTTCTTGCCAGGGCTGGATTCCACCCCACTATTCACATCAATCGCATAGGGAATAATATGATGCAATAAGCTTGGAATTGTTTCAGGCGAGATCCCCCCAGCCATAAATGCGCGAGAATGAATCTCCTTCGGGATGTATGCCCAATTAAAGGCTTCACCCGTGCCGCCAAGCTGACCTTCCTTAAACGTATCAAACAAATAAAACGGAGCCTCAAAGGATGTGATCTGTTCGAGAGATAGCGCTTCCTTCACACGAAAGACTTTTATTTTGTTGACTATATTGAGTTGGTTAAATTCATCAGCTCCTATATCACTATGAACCTGAACCCAATCACATCCAGCTTGCCTTGAAGCTGATTCAATCTGCTCTCTCTTCATCTTAGTAATCACGGACACGGTCTGAATGGAAGGGAATTCGTCTTTGATTCGCAACCCAAATTCTTTTGCTCTCTGGGGAGTAATATAGCGTGGACTTGATTCACTGAGAATAAACCCCAGATAATCGGCACCTAGATGAGCAACCGCTGAAACATCTTCCCAATTGGTTAATCCACATACTTTGACCCGTGGGGTCATAGAACCAAGTTTCCTTTAAGCAAGCTTTCTCCGATCAGCACTGCGTCAAAACCAGCGCTACGAAGGGCATCGATTTGTTCGCGGGAATGAACACCACTTTCACTGACCTTGATCACCTCATCAGGAATTTGTCCGACAAGATCAAAGGACGTTTGCAAATCGGTGTCGAAGGTTTTGAGGTTTCGATTGTTAATACCGATGATCCTGGCTCCAGCTGCAAGAGCCAAACTCACTTCATCATGCGTATGAGTCTCCACAAGAACAGATAAGCCGATCTTCTCACTCACGGCTATTAATTGAGAAAGTTTGTCTAACTTTTTCATCGCAGCTACGATGAGCAAAACAGCGTCAGCACCTATGGCTTTCGACTCATAGAGCTGAGACTCCTCTGTGATAAAATCTTTTCGAAGAATGGGTTTATCACTAAAACCTCTCACCCTGGTTAAATCGTCCAAAGAGCCATAGAAAAAGTCTGCCTCAGTCAATACAGATAATGCAGAAGCTCCTAGTCGCTCATAGTACTGAACGGTCTCTAGGATATTCAAATCCGGTTTAAATAAACCCAAAGATGGCGAACCTCGTTTTATTTCAGCAATGATTTGAAAAACACCTTTTTTTAAAAATGGCTTGGGTTGATACAAACTATGATCATGCCACATTTTAGGCAAATACGCTTTCTTCGCATTAAGAATCCTGGAAAGAATATCGGTCATTTTAAAACTGCATTCGTCATAACCACAAGCTCTTGCAACTTTGCAAGGGCTCTCCCTGTCTCAAGAGCTTCTTTCGCAAGCTGATAGCCCTCCGAAAAATCCTTTACCAGACCGCTCACCCTGATCACCGCAGAAGCGTTCAGTAAAACCACTTCCTTCATCGCTCCCCGTCGGCTACCCTGCAATAGCTCCTGAGCCAGTTGAACATTATAATTCACGTCACCCCCGCGTATTTCCTCAAGGGGAAATCGTTGCCCCATAATTGTCTCCGGATCAATGACTCCATGTATCAGTTGCCCGTCCTTCAAATGCACATAATGGGTTCGCGCACTGACGGATATTTCATCTAAGCCATCTTCACTGTGTACGACAAATGCTTCCTGCAAACCCAACGCCTGAAGAACCTTCGCAACCGTTTCCAAATAATGCTCCGAGAAAACCCCCACCACTTGAGCCTGGGCGTTCGCTGGGTTGGTCAGGGGCCCTAACAAGTTGAAAATAGTACGAATTCCCATCTCACGACGAATGGGCACAACATTTTTCATCGCAACATGTAAATCGGGCGCGAATAAAAAAGCTATTCCAACGGTGTCTAATATTTGACTGGCTTGTTCCGGCGACACATGAAGATTGACCCCGAGCTTCTCCAGGACATCCGCGCTCCCACATGCACTCGAAACAGAACGGTTACCATGCTTCGCGATGGTTACCCCTGCCCCCGCTGCAACCAGAGCCGCGAGCGTAGAGACATTGATCGTATTCTGCCCATCTCCACCCGTGCCACAAGTATCAACAACCCGCGTACCAACCGGCAACCGAATAGGCGTCGCCTTTTGTCGCATCATCTCCGCGAAACCGGTTAATTCCACCGACGTTTCTCCCTTCATGGCGAGCAAGGACAGAAAGGTCGCCACCTGCACAGGAGTGGCCTCTCCCTCCATAATAACCTGCGCTACTAAACGCGCTTCCTCCAGAGTCAGATCCACTCGGTTTCTTAATTTCTTGATGAGATCGCTGATATTCATAGGCTCTGCTTCATCTTCAAAAAATTCTGGATCATCGTCATCCCATGTTCAGTCAGGTAGGACTCGGGGTGGAACTGGACGCCTTCCACCAAATATTTACGATGACGAACCCCCATGATCTCGCCCTCCTTTGTGGTTGCGGTGATTTCTAAATAGTCATTCGGAAAAGATTCTTTCTCAATCACAAGGGAATGATAGCGCGTCGCCATAACAGGACTCTCCAACCCTGCAAACAGCCCCTTTCCATCATGAATAATGGGACTGAGCTTGCCATGAAAAATGCGATTATTGCGAACCACCCTACCCCCAAATAGCTCCCCAATACACTGATGTCCCAGACACACCCCAAGGATAGGTACTTTTCCTGTAAAAGACTCCATCAAGTCCATCGAAATAGCGGATTCTTTGGGTGTTGCGGGCCCCGGAGAAATCACCAAATACGATGGAAATAACTTTTGCGCTTGCTGAATCGTGATCTCGTCATTTCTTTTCACGACTACGGTTTGCCCACATTGTTCAAAGTACTGTTTGAGAATGTAGACAAACGAATCGTAATTATCGATTAAAAGTAGCATGCTCTATCCTTTACTCCTATTGAGAGCCCTGAACATCGCTCGAGCCTTGTTTAATGTCTCCTCAACTTCCATCGACGGGATCGAATCTGCGACGATCCCTGCACCGGTTTGCACAAAGGCTGTATTGCCCCGAACCAAAATACTGCGAATGGTGATACAGGAATCAAAATCTCCGTTCATTCCAAAATATCCCACCATCCCGCCATAGGTTTGCCGTGCAGAGTTTTCCAATTCGTGAATAATCTGCAAAGCCCTTACCTTTGGAGCTCCACTGAGTGTCCCCGCAGGAAAAGTTCCCTTAATCGCCGACACCACGGACTGCCCCGGACGCATCCGTCCCGAAACGGAAGAGACAATGTGCATCACATGACTATACCGCTCAATTCCTCTAAACGAATCCACTTGCACAGTGTCCGACTGGCAAGTCCGATTTAAGTCATTCCGAGCCAGATCCACTAACATTAAATGCTCAGCATTCTCCTTGTCATCCAAAAGAAGTTCCTGTTCAATCTGTAAATCTTCTTGTGGGGTAGCTCCCCTCCGCCGTGTACCCGCAATCGGACGAACGGTTAATTTGTCCTTCTCCTTTTTTAACATGATTTCAGGAGAGGTTCCCATCAATGTAAATTGGTCTCCGAAGTTGAAATAAAACATGTAGGGCGAAGGATTGATAGAGCACAGATAACGGTAGACTTCGAAAGGGTCACCTTTAAAGGGTGTCTCAAAGCATTGAGAGAGAACGACTTGGAAAATATCTCCCGAAAAAATGTACGCTTTAGCACGCTCGATCATACGCTCAAATTGAATTTTGGACACATTAGACGTAAATGGGCGATCAGCAGACACATCGCTTTGATCAGGGAGGAAAGCAACTTCATCAAGGGGTAGAGACAGGATACTATTTATTTGTTGTTCAGAATCAATCGTTTGATTCTTTTCTAGATTAAAAATAAAAGTCACCTGATGTGAGAGTTTATCGAAAACTGCAATAACCTCTGGAAGAAAAAAATAAGCTAGGGGCAAATCCCCATACCGGGGTGAACTCGCCACTGAGGGTTCGATGAGACAAACCGCCTCATAACCCATGTAGCCATAGAAACCATTAAATGCATCTTTCCCGGCAGTTTGGTAGCTTGCGAGTAACGTTTCCAGCTCGGCAAAAAGTGTCTCCGAGCCTGGCTTCACGATAAAAGACCGTCGACACCCCCAGCCGACCAAAGAAAATCGTCCCACATTGTTCCCCTCTTCAACACTTTCTAGGAGGAAAGAGTGCACAGAGAGATTTCGGATTTTCATATACAAAGAAATAGGAGTCTCTGTATCAAGTAAAACCTTGTCTGTCACCACCGAAATGTCATGGACTTGGTAGGATTTCACTTGCATGAGCTAGATTGTATCACCGCACAGGAATCTATGTCACGCCATGTGGGATAGATTGGCAGGGCGAGCGCATCTAAAATTGTGTTAATTTCGCCTCACCCCCTACCCCCCTCT
>CAYHOI010000084.1:0-8413 GCA_964358175.1 uncultured Candidatus Marinamargulisbacteria bacterium
CTACACCAAATAAATACTGGCTTGGATGCTGAAAATGAACTCCGAAACTTTAGGAAACTCATTAAACGAATGTTTAGGTTTCGTAAAAACAGGGAATAAGATATACAACTGAGAATTCAATGAGAAAGGGGATGAATAAAACAATGAATGCAAGATTCGACTATCTGCTCGACAATATTATGAACCCAGAGGAACTTCGCATGGAACTCTCCAAAGAAGAACAGGAGTTTTTTAAAGGAATAGACCTCACGGAGGTTCTATTTATTTAGTTGCTTCTGTGTCTTTAAATACGCGCGCAAAGATTGCGTCCACGTTTTTACGGTGGTAGCCATAATCAAAAAGAGCGTCTATCTGGTTGCGGTTTAGCCACTTCGCCACCTCCTTCGATTCAAGAACAAGATCTCTGAAAATCAACTTATTGTCTCTCGCACACATGGCCAACGGCTGAACAATATCATAGGCATCCTCCCGTGATACCCCCTCATCAACAAGGCATAACAGCAATTGACCCGAGAAAACTGCGCCACCCAGCAGATCTAAATTGCGCAACATATTATCTTCATGAACCACCAAGTTTTCCAATATATTCTTAAAGGTAAAAAGCATATAGTCGATAAGAGCCGTACTATCAGGAAAAATAATTCTCTCTGCAGAGGAGTGAGAAATATCTCGCTCATGCCACAGACTGATATTTTCCATACTCACGACCATATTCCCACGGATAACTCTCGCAAGCCCAGTAATGCGTTCACACGTGATAGGATTACGTTTATGGGGCATCGCAGAGGATCCCTTTTGGCCTTTCTTAAAGCCTTCCTCTAGCTCATTTACTTCTGTTTTCTGTAATGCACGGATCTCTGTAGCAAACTTCTCCAGCGAGCCTGCTAACACGGCCAATACTGCCATAAAAAAAGCATGTCGATCACGCTGAATGATTTGGGTCGAAATCCGATCAGGCACCAAGCCAAGCTTTTCACAAACAAACTGCTCAACTTGGGGATCAATATTGGCATAGGTTCCCACCGCTCCAGAAATCAAGCCTACGCTTATGTCTCGAATGGCTTGATCTAATCGATCAAGGGCTCGTCTCATCTCCTCGTACCAAAGCGCAAATTTGAGCCCAAGCGTCATAGGCTCAGCGTGCACCCCATGGGTTCTCCCCATCATGAGCGTATCCTGGTAACAAATGGCCTTGTCTTTTAAAACGACCATCAACTCGACAACATCTTGTCGAATCATTTCCCCAGCCTGTTTAATCAAAAGCGAAAAAGCAGTATCAACCACATCAGAGGAGGTGAGCCCCAAATGGATGTAGCGCGACTCAGAGCCAACATTCTCGGCAACATTTGTAAGGAATGCGATGACATCATGATGAGTGGTCGCCTCAATTTCGTTAATTCGGGAAACATTAAAGGCTGCTTTTTCTTTGATCACCTTCAAGGCTTCCTCGGGAATATTCCCAAGTTTGGCATGAGCCTCACACGTTGCAATCTCCACATCCAACCACGTTCGAAATTTATTCTCCAGTGTCCAAATCTCTCTCATTTCTTTGCGGGAATATCGTTCAATCATGATCCACCTATCCTTTCCTTATTTCGTCACCCCTATAGTCTCAGCAATAAGCACAAGCAAATGATCCACAAGTTTGTCTTGAGGCACCTTCCGAACAATTTTGCCTCGCGCGAACAAAAGCCCTTCATTTTTTCCGCCACAGATGCCGAAATCGGCTTCCTGCGCTTCTCCAGGACCGTTTACGACACATCCCATGACCGCGATGGTCAGGGACTCTCTCAAATGGGCTGTTTTTTCCTTGACCTCATTGGCCAGAGCTTCAATATCAACCTGTGTTCGTCCGCATGTGGGACAAGCCACTAGTTTAACACCCACATGATAAAGTCCAGTAGCTCTTAATATTTCTTTGCAAACTGGGATTTCAGTAAGGGGATCCCCAGCTATCGAGACTCGAAGCGTACTTCCCAGCCCCTTCAGAAGGAGTGCACCTATGCCCACCGCAGACGAAATCACCGCGGTCTGGCCTATCCCTGCTTCAGTAACGCCAAGGTGCAGAGGGTAGGCGTATTTCCTTGCACAACTTTCGTTCATCTTAATCGTTGTTAAGATATCAGAAGACTTTAAAGAGATAACAATTTGATGAAAAGACTGAGCCTCAAAAAAATCAATATATTCGCCCAAAAGCTTCATGGCATACCGACCTCGATTCTTCACCCTTCCAACTGACCCTGTATTCAATCCGATTCGAATGGCGACCCCATGCTTCTTTGCTGATTGCAGAATTTGCTTTACATGCTCCTGCGAACCGATATTCCCCGGGTTAATCCGAATCTTTGCCACTCCAGCTGTAATAGACTCCAGAGCCAATCTATAATCGAAATGGATATCCGCAACAATGGGGACAGGTGACTCGCGAACTAAAAAAGGCAAACTCTCCACTGCACTCTTATCAGGAACGGCTACCCGAATAAGGCCAGCACCCTCTTTAGCCAAAGACTTCATTTGATGAAGTGTGCTCTCAGAGTCATCGGTCTTGGTATTCGTCATAGATTGAATAACAACATCTTCGCTACCGCCAATAACAACGGATCCGACCTGAATCGGAAGAGTCCTGCCACGCAATGACATTCTACATGCTCTCCGGAGCATTGACGCCAAGAAGCTCAAGTCCAATCGATAGGATATTTCTTGTAAGGTCACTCATAGCCAACCGGTGTTCAGCCAATATTTGATCCTCCACATTCACCTTGCAAGCATGGTAAAAGGAGTGAAAATTCGTCGCAAGATCCATTAAATATTTTGCTATTCTGTGTGGCTCATGACGCTCCGTTGCCACAAAAAGTTCTTCCTCGAATGACAAAAGAAACTTTAGCAGTCGATATTCCTCTGGAACCAATTCAAGGTGGGTATGGAGCTTGGGCTGATAGGTGCTTTTCCGCAATATGCTACATATTCGCGCATGGGCATATTGCACATAAAAGACGGGGTTATCATTCGACTTCTTCTTGGCAAGATTCAAGTCAAAATCAAGAGCAGTATCCGCCGATTTGAGCACCAGAAAAAACCGAGTCGCATCTACTCCAATTTCGTCCATGACTTCTTGCAAACTAATCATGTCCCCTGTACGCTTGCTCATTCGAACTGCTTGACCCTCTCGAAATAACGTAACCAGTTGCCCTAAAACCACTTCGAACACCACATCCTCGTCAGCCAGTGCCGTTAACCCAGCCCTGACTCGAGCGATATACCCATGATGATCCGCCCCCCAGATATTAATGAGATGGCGATAACCTCGGCTAACTTTGCTCATATGATAGGCCACATCTGAAGCAAAATAAGTATATTCCCCCGTACCCTTGATAAGAACACGATCCTTATCATCACCAAATTTGGTTGATTTAAAAAGAATCGCCCCCTCCTCTTCGTAGGTCAGATTCTTCTGCGTCAACAAGGCAACGCTTTCCTTCACAAGGCCGGTCTCATGTAACTGTATTTTTTCGCTAAACCATTTATCAAAATGCACACGAAAGTCTGTCAGTGTTTTTTTCTGTTGTTCCAGAATGTCTTTGACTGGATCCGAAGATCCCACCAACTCTTTCACATAGCTCCCACCATATCCTCCTTCAGGGATGGCTTGACCTGATCGATGGGCATTAACTGACATCAGAAAATGATCTATTTGGTTACCTGCATCATTAATATAAAACTCTGTATCTACCTGGTAGCCGACGCGCTTCATCATTCTCCACAAGCTATCCCCCAAAGCCGCCCAACGGCCGTGACCAATATGCAATGGCCCCGTCGGATTCGCTGAGACATATTCCAAAAGGATCTTTGCATGAGGTTCCACAAGTTGCGTTGCAAAAGCATCTTGGCGCAGGGCGTCATAACAAAAAGAGGGAGACAAGGTAAAGTTAATAAACCCCCTTAGAGCTGTGATCTGCATCCCTTTCCACTCGGGCTCAGAAAAATAATCCAGAATGCCCACTGCCATTTCCTGAGCAATTTCTTGTGGCGACTTTTTCATGTGTTTTACCGCAATAAAAGCAAGGTTTGTCGCATAATCAGCCACGGATCTTTCCTTGGGAAGCTCTACCTGCCAGACAGGAGAAAGATCAAGTTTCTGAGCCTCTAGATAGCATTCAATCTTTCTTTTTATTTTCTCTCGTATTAACATTTCCTACCCTTCCGGATAATAACGATGGATCAGTGTCTTAATTTTTGGCAACTCATAAAGAAGCAATGCTGCAACACGTCGAGTTAATACACCCTGATGAGTTGTCGACGTTTGAATGGAGACTTCGGTCAAATCACGAATCAACTTTATCGCTTCATCATACGTTAAGGATTCCATAGAAGCACCTTTATCTGACAAATCCTCCTTCGTACGATAACCTGCCTTGACTAAGGCGTTCATTAAATCCCCCTTTGTCACAGGACGCGTCGGTTCAAAACGATCGGACATCTGCCAAAATCCAAGCATACTGATCTTCTCAAGCAACGGTGTAAAATAATCATTCTTTGATAAATCAGTATATCGCTTCAAATACACCAACGAGCACTCCTTCGTCTCCCCTTCAACGCCTAATTGAACCTTATTGGTGCCGGGCACAAGAGGTATCGGCACTCGAAACTCCCCTGTTCTATCGACCATCCACTTACGCCCATTGATCGTCACGACCATCCCTGCGGGCCCCTGTGCTTTGAGGTGGAAAGGGGACTGGGTGACTCGCTGATCGGTAAATACAGAACTAATGTGTAGATCCGACAAAGCTTTCTTTTTGGGAGCATCCAGCCTACCAAGATCAAGTGCTGCCTTTAGGACACCCAGCTTGGATGAAAAATTCTGTTCCTTCTTTTGAGCCGGGATTGATGGATGGCTTGGAAGCAACTTCTTCACTGAAAGAGCAGAAGTATTGATTTCTTTTTTGGGAAAAGAAGAATGAACTTGCTCGGTCAACACCTTTTCAGTTCCCGAAAATACATACTGAAAGCCCAACTCCACCTGTTTTGAAAAAACAACGTAAGGCCTTGATCCCCCAACATTGTAGAGCATTCGTAGATAGGGGTACCATTCAGAGCCACTATTTGAAGCCCCCATGGTTAGCTGAGTCGCCCCCATATCAAATTCAAGACCAAAGCTTGCCTCTCTCGTCCGTATGAGTGAGCCCATATACGCTGAACGTGCCGCAAGAACACCTATCCATGTTTTTGCCGTACCCTCAACGGTTAAATAGCTATCATTTTCGTTCATAAGATCCAGCCCGCCAAGGACTGCCAGCTTGAAAAAATCCGTCAAAGGAACAGTAGTCTGGAAGGATATTTCGCTAACTTTAGGCGAAAAAGAAAGCCCAAGATTTGATTCAATAGTCGCAGCCATCATCAGACCTGCTGAAAGTACGATGAGGATTTGAAGAAGCACCTTCACTATTCCACGTCCGCCAGCACTTTAAGCCTGGCAACTTCTTCAACGGTTCCAATAACAATCAGCACAGCATTCTCATGGATGATTTGGCTCGGCATCGGATTATAAACAAAGGCCTCCTCATTTTGATTTTTGATCGAAATCACCAGCAACCCAGTTTTATCCCGAATCTTTGCTTCGCCAATAGTACGTCCGATGAGAGGAGATCCTCCCAGAATAGTGACTTCCGAAAATCTTGTATTATTCGCATTTCCTCGCAACATCACATCCAGGAATGTCACCACAGAAGGACGAAGCATCTCAGAAACCATTCGTAACCCGCCAATGAGGTTTGGCGAAATAATGGAGTCCACGCCGACACTTCTATATTTTTCACTGTTCTCAGGATTTGTTGCATTACAAACCACGCGCAGGGCAGAATTCAGCTTTTTAGCTGTCACCACTACAAACAAGTTATCCCGATCGTCCGACAATGTCGCGATTAGCCCTTTCGCACTTTGAATCCCTGCTGAAATAAGAGTCGTCTCTGTCGAGGGATCCCCTTCAATAAACAAGAGATCTTTGTAAAACAAGCCAAGGTCATGAATTTCATGATGATCCAAAGTAACAAGCACAAAAGGGGTTTCGGTTTTCGTGAGTTCCTCAATAATTTTTCGGCCGATGATGCCTGCCCCACATAAAATGATGTGATCTTTCAATTTTGAAATCAACTTTTCCATCTTTCGCCTCCTTATTAATTCTTGCAACTCACCATCCGTGAAAAATTCAGTGATCGTTGTTGCAACATACAAAATATTCCCCATCCCAAACATAATCAGTATAATCGTAAAAATCCGTCCCGCCGGATTATGGCTCAAGTCGACAATCTCGCCATATCCAACAGTCGCGAGCGTTATGACCGTCATATACAACGCATCCAGAAAAGTACTCTGCGGTGAAATCACCAAATATCCGATAACACCAACACCCATTGTAACGAAGAAAATCAGAAGTGCGGAAATTATCTTTTGTTGAAGTCGGGCAGAAAGCATTCTATCTAGGCGTATTGATCAAATACAATTCCGATGAAATCGGCTGCAGGATGGTTAACTGAGCGGCTCACGGACTGACGATCCATGGTCTTCTGAACAGACTTAGCCCTCTCACTATTCTCCACCTCAGGCAAAGCAAACAATTCCCCTCCAGACTTGATCACCAAATCTGAGGAGCCCTTTGAAAACGAAGCCCAGCTGATCGGCTGAAAGCCACTTACCTTGTCAATCACTTTTCATCCTCCGAAAAGACTTGAGCGGTAAATGCCAATAGCTGTGCATCCTTGTCCAAATAAGCTGAGGCAGGAAGACCCGCTTTTTGGCAGAGTCCCTCAAGAAACTCCTTGCGTCCCCAACCTTGTTCAACGGGAACCTGAGGCAGTAAAACCCCAGAACGCAAGCCAAGTCTGAGCAACAATCCATGTTTTCCTACAACGACTGCCGAAGGCTGAATCGGTGCCAAGGGTGATAGAACGCTAATTTCGATATGGATCTTGGCAAACTCATCTATTGTCAGGGGAGAAAAGCGCGGATCGTGAAAAGCTGCCTCAGTCGCCATCTTTTGAACCCCAAGACAAAGGGGATATTGCCCGATGATATTTCCGATACATCCACGAAGCCTTTCGCCCAGTTTGAGGGTCACGAAAACCCCCACAATTTGATCCAGTTGGACAAAAGAATTCTCGATCAATCGAATAGGCTTCCCGGTCAATTCATCAGAGAGGGTTTCTCGCGCAATACGAAGAAGAAAGAGCTGTTCGTCAATGGATAACGGAGTTGTTGACACCGCTCAATTAAACCATTTCATCAGTCTAAAGTACAGTTTGTTGTTAAAAAATTTCAGAACGCGGGACTCCTTTATTTTTTCGGGATCGGTTTCCTTTCGCAGTAAATAATTAAGCACTTCGATTCGATCCGAAAGCACCTTCGGTTCAATGGGACTGGCCCATCGATTAGACTGGCAAATGCTTAGGAGACTGGCCAAAATAGGGTCTTTCGAGAGTTCACCTTGCAGATCGATGTTGGTGGGCAACAAATTTAGTGTTTCCCAAGTCTCCTGCTGAAAGTTGTGTGATCGAAGGGTCTGCATGGCTTTTTGGGTTTGGGCACGATTGTTAAAATGAATCCCCACGTAGGCACCCTTAAACTCACGGTTCCCATTCTGTGACTCTGGCACAGGAAAGACAGAAAATTCTGAGGGTTGCTGTTTAAGAATCGTATACATCCAAAGCCCTGAAATAATGGCATAATTTTCCTTTTTCAGAAATGCCTCTACGGGATCCTTTTTGAAGAGTCCGGGATACACTTTTCGCAACATAACAAGAAATTTCAATGTATACACCATATTCTGGCTTGAGAAAGGGGTTTGACTAATCCAAAAGGGAAGCTGATCGTTGAAAAAAGACAGGTAATTGTAAAAGCTATCAGGCGTCCACGTGGTGGGGAAAGACATAAAGGCCGTATGC
Source organism: uncultured Candidatus Marinamargulisbacteria bacterium (assembly GCA_964358175.1). Taxonomy (GTDB): domain Bacteria; phylum Margulisbacteria; class Riflemargulisbacteria; order GWF2-35-9; family GWF2-35-9; genus CAYHOI01. The sequence continues at coordinate 7,935 of CAYHOI010000084.1, forward strand.
GTTTGCAGATAATTGAGGGTCTCCGACCAAGTTTTGACCGGCAACTGAGGTTTACTGCCCCAGACATACAGAACACGAACATCCCAGAATATGGGTTCAACTCCACCAAATTCCTTCGAATGTTGAGAGATAAATGGAACATACGTGTGTCCCGTTAGCAAGATATCCGGCACATCGTTATGACGGATACGACGGGTAATCTCGGGGAGGGCATTGTCCCAATAAAATACCCGAATCGTCGCATCAGGAAAGTAGCGTTGAAACGTTGCCATCGCCTTCGCCTCCTGGGATTTATCTAGGGTAATCCAGATTTGAAGCGGAAAAGAAAGGGGCACCATACACAAACACAATAACAAAACAATCCGAACTGTCATGTGGGCATTATAGGAAGGAGCGAGATAAAAGTCAAAAAAGACTGACCTGTTCCAGCAATTCTAATTATAACTTTTGTTGCTCCAAATTGCCGCCTCACCCACCCC
>CAYHOI010000085.1:0-8297 GCA_964358175.1 uncultured Candidatus Marinamargulisbacteria bacterium
CGAACGAGAGTTATATATCCGCTACCTGTTCAGCATGTTAACCGATGCTGACTGGCTGGATACGGAAGCGTTTATGGATCGAGAAAAGGCCAACGCCAGAAAAAACCTCAGCCTTGATATTCAGAGAATGACCGACCAGCTTAATCGTTCACTGCAAAGCAAGTCAACAGAGGGCGAGATAAACCAGCTAAGAAATCAGTCTCGGGAAGAGGTTCTAAAGAAAACATGCTGTCAAGGTGGCTTTTTTTCGCTCAATCTTCCAACGGGACTTGGGAAAACGCTCACGTCGGTTTCATGGGCTTTAGAACATGCAAGACATAACGATCTCAAACGGATTATTATTGTTCTGCCGTTTATCAATATCATCGATCAAACCGCACAGATTTTGAAAGAAATTTTTGGCGAAGATACTGTGCTGGAACATCACTCCAGCTTGATTGAAGACGATTCCGGCAATGACGAATGGGACTACGACTACAAGAAACTGGCTTGTGAAAACTGGGAACATCCGCTGATTGTCACGACTTCAGTACAGTTCTTTGAGTCGTTATTCAGCCGAAAACCTTCTAAAGCACGCAAAATCCACAATATCGCTGATTCTGTCGTCATCTTCGATGAAATCCAGACGCTGAATAAGGAACTGGTCTTGCCAACTCTGGAAATGTTGAAGAATGTGCAACGCCTGCTACACACATCATTCTTGTTCTGTACCGCTACCATGCCCGCTTTTGAAAGGCGGGAAAATTTTGAATACGGGATAGAGAAAATTACGACCTTGGTTGATAATCCCAAAGCCCTGTTTGAGCGTGACTGTATAAAACGGGTAGCTTATCAAATCATTGACGATTTTAACGAAATCACCTTAGAGAAACTGGTGGCTATGGTTCAACTCGCACACGAGGCAACCCTAGTTATCTTTAACACCAAGAAAGATGCCCGATTATTTTATGAAAAAGTTTCAAACGATGAAGCGTGCTGGGATAAGATTTATCACCTCTCCACCTTTATGTGTCCGGCACACCGAAAGCAAGTAATCGAGGCTATCAGGCAAGACTTGAAAGAGAAAAAGAAGATTTTAGTATCTTCAACTCAGCTGATCGAGGCCGGGGTGGATTTTGATTTCCCCGTTGTTTTCAGAACGCTCGCTCCATTAGAGTCTATTATTCAGGCGGCTGGCCGGTGTAACCGTGAAGGGACAATGGCTGAAAAAGGCAACGTTTTTCTTTTCCAGCTTGCTGACAGCAGAATGCCCGATAAAACCTATGAAGCCTGCGCCGGACACGCAAGGATGTTAATTCAGGATAACCCCGATCAGCTGTATCATTACGAATTCTTCGAAGAATATTATAGGCAAATAATTGGTTTGTTTGTTGATCTAGATAAGAATCAAATTAATGCGGCTCGATCAAAATTTAAGTTTGAAACGGTCAGTAATAGTTATCATTTGATTGACCAGCAGACCGAAGCTGTTTTTATTAAAGATTTCGATGAAAAGAGCAAGTCCCTCTACGAGGCCATTAGATTTAAAGAGTTTTTATCTTCGCGGGATTACCGAAATATTCAGCCTTACTGTGTCCAATTATACGCGAATGCATTGGGCAGGCTAAGTTCCTTTCATGCCATCACGAAACCCGGTGTTAAAATCTGGACAGGTGAGTATAATGCGAATACCGGCCTGCAAACCGAGATATCAGATGAACCCATTTGGATTGTGTAAAACAAGGAGGCTATTATGCTGGATAAACAGGTCGTACGAGTAAAGGTAACAGGAGATTTCGCTTGCTTTACTAGACCGGACTTGAAGGTGGAGCGAATGACGTATCCCTGCATGACACCCTCTGCGGCAAGGGGAATTCTGGATTCTATTCTTTGGAAACCGGAGTTTAAATGGTATGTACGCCGTATTATTGTTTTAAATCCCGTAAAGTTTTTTTCCATAAAACGCAATGAAATCAATTCAAAACAGAATAAAACCCCAATCATTATTGAACAAAAGCGGGCACAACGAAACAGTATTGTCTTAAAAGATGTCACCTATATTATAGAAGCATCAATTTTCCTAGATAACACGGAAAGTAGCGACATAAAATCTTACGTCCCTGCTTTCAACAAATATACAGGGATGTTTGAGCGCAGGGTCAAAAAAGGGCAATGCTGGCGACGCCCCTTCCTAGGGACTCGTGAGTTTGTGGCTGAGTTCATGCCCTTTGACGACACGGAACAGCCGATTAAAGAGATCATTCCGATAGGTAGTATGCTGTTCGATATTTTCTATGACCAAGACGGGAAGCCCGAACCGTTGTTTTTTTACGATGTAGCGGTAAAAGATGGGGTGTTGAATTGTGAAGTGCCTGAAAACGACAAAATGATGACCTCAACACACCTGCGACAAAAGATTGATGGAGAAACATCCACGGTGATCTACGCGTTTAATCAAAACGAGTTGGCTGAGGAGGAGAATATATGACAAAAATCAGGGTATTAGGAGCTGAAATAACCTATTTTCAGCAAGATGAAGCGGATTATATATCATTAACAGACATGGTTAGAAATCTTGAAAATGGGCTGGCACTTATTGAAAAATGGTTACGGAATAAAAACACTATTGAGTTTATTGGTATATGGGAAGAGATGTATAACCCTGGATTTAATTCCCCCGAATTCGAGGGAATTAAAAATCAAGCCGGCTTGAATCGCTTTATTTTATCAGTAAAGCAATGGGTTCAAAAAACAAATTCTATAGGGATCATAGCAAAAGCAGGAAAATACGGTGGCACTTACGCTCATAAAGATATTGCTTTTGAATTTGCTTCATGGATTTCTCCACAGTTTAAATTGTATTTAATTAAGGAATTCCAGCGGTTGAAAGATGAAGAAAAAAAACAACTTGGCTGGGATATAAAACGAAATCTCACGAAAATTAATTATCGCATTCATACGGATGCCATTAGAGAACATCTGCTTCCGCCGGAGTTGACGAAAGAGAAAATGAATCTGGTGTATGCCTCAGAAGCGGATGTGTTGAATATGGCATTATTTGGTATGACTGCGAAGGATTGGCGCAATAATAATCCTGATAAAAAAGGAAATATCCGTGATGAAGCTAATATAGCTCAGTTGATTTGTTTATCCAATCTGGAGAATTTAAACGCTCTTTTTATTAGTGAAACGATGACTCAGTCTGAACGTTTGAGCAAATTAAATAAAATTGCCATTGGTCAGATGAAACTTCTATCAGAAGATAGGGCTGTTGCAACGCTGGAAGCTCGACACGAGGTATCCCTATGATTAGAGAACTCAGCGAATTAGGAATGATGTTAAGAACAGATAATGCCAGCGATAAAAGGGTTCACAATGCCCTCAAAGAAGAGCCGATTGCGATTGATCTTGTGATTCGGGAGGATGGGAGCTTTGTGGATTTTGTTTCGTTTGATAAAAGAATGACGACTACTGAAGCATTAACTTCCAAAAAGGGGAAAGCCCGATTATTGGTCGATAAAACCGAAGAAGTTTTAGGGTACTGTGATGCCGAGATTTCCAAAGGAAAAGTTAAGTTAAAAAGGGAACTAACTGAAAAAGAAATTGAAGATATAAAAAAAGGCATAGCCAAAAAACATGGTTTATTTTGGGATAAAATTCAGGAATATAAAGATCTTCCCGAGCTACAACCTGTTCTATGTTTTTATGAAAGCAACAAGATTAATGGCGTAGATTGTGCGTTATCAGCTTTTGGAGGAAAAATACCAGAAAAAGAACGAGGTAATAATATCGCTTTTCGCGTAATGGATAAGCGTATTCACGAACGACCTGCTGTTATTGAGTCGATTATTGCAAGGTATACAGCGGAGCAAACCGAGAAACTAACTACTTCTTCAAAAAAGTGTTCAATTTGTGGTAAAAATGACTACCCTGTTGAGGATCTTCCTCATGGGATGATAAAGCGTGTCCCTGATGGACAATCCATCGGATGTGCGCTGATTTCATTTAACTTCAATGCGGTTGAGTCCTACGATTTACCCGGCAATATGAATTCAAGTATATGTACGAATTGTGCAAGAACTTACGTTGAAGGCCTTAACTGGCTTATGACCAACGGAATAACGGCTACCGGGACAGATGCCAAAGGAAAACAGCAGGAAGTTTTTAGATACACTAACCGCAGAAACTTTGGCTCAGATACAGCGATGGTCTACTGGACTCGCCATAATACCCACCTAGAAGAAATCGATATTCTGGAACAACCGACCGAAGGAAGTGTCGCTAAACTTATTGAGTCGGTGATCAGCGCGGATAAGCGTCCCGCTAATAGCTTAAAACAGGATACTTTCTACGCCTGCACCTTGTCTGGGGCTGCCGCCCGAATTGCCGTTCGGGACTGGATTGAGACCAGTTTGGAGGAATTCCGTCAGAATATTAAAGCATGGTTTGACGATATTTTGATTCTGCAATATGACAAGGATCAGAAAAAGCTTGTTAATCATTTTGGTCAGCTCTATAAGTTGGCGACAAGTTGCCAGAATAGAAAAGAGTCTAATCATTACACCTTATCGAGGACAGCCAGTTCTCTCTGGAACGTGGCACTTAAACGTAGTATTCCGCCACTCTGGATCTTGGCAAATGTATTGAAGCGGGCAAAACTGGAGGGTGTAAATTCAGATAGAGCGGCCTTAATCAGGCTGGTTTTAAATCGTAATCATAAAGGAGGGCAGAAAATTATGGAAAAATTAGATGGAAGCAACAAAGGAACCGCCTATATCAGTGGTCGGATATTCGCGGTGCTGGAGAGTATACAATATGCGGCCTTGGGAAAAACAAACGCAGGCATCAGGGATCGATTCTTTAGTAGTGCGTCTACCACACCATCAACAGCGTTTGGCCGATTGATGAAGATGAGTCAGCATCATTTATCAAAATTGAAAGGAGAAAAGCCTGGCTTGGCTATTTTCTTGGATAAAGAACTGGGAGAATTATGTAGCAAGATTGTTGCATTTCCAGTCATTTTCAGTTTAGAAGAACAAGGGCAGTTTGCTATTGGGTATTATCACCAGCGGCAAGAACGATTTAATAAATCGGAATTAAAAGAAATTCAAGAGGAGGCATAAAAATGAGTGAAGCAATAAAAAATCGATATGACTTTGTATTTTTGTTTGACGTGAAAGATGGTAATCCGAACGGCGACCCGGATCAAGCTAACTTACCTCGTGTGGATGCCGAGAATCAGGAAGGCCTTATAACAGATGTTTGTATGAAACGAAAGGTTAGGAATTATATACAACTAAAATATGAGAACAAAGCACCTTATGATGTGTTTATTCGGCAGGGGAATATTTTAGCTAAAATTATCGATGAAGAACTGGGGAAGGAAATAAAGGACAGACAGGCAAGTCTAAAGAAGAAGTATTATGATGTGAGAGCATTTGGTGCGGTTCTATCTGTTGGCGATAAGGGTGCTGGTACTGTTCGTGGCCCTGTGCAATTTACTTTTTCTCGTTCTGAGGACAGAGTATATCAAGCAGAACATTCTATAACTAGATGTGCAGTAGCCACCGAAAAAGAAGCAAAAGCCCAAGAGAACAGAGAACATGCCTCAACATTCGGCCGCAAAGCAACGGTTCCCTACGCACTCTATCGAATGCACGGTTTTATATCCGCTGTGGATGCCGAAAAAACCGGTTTTTCACAAGCTGATCTGAGTCTGTTATGGGAATCACTTTTGAATGCCTTTGAACATGATAGAGCGGCCGCGCGCGGTGAAATGAATCCCCGAAAATTGATTGTTTTCAAACATGACAGCCATTTAGGGAATGCAAGGTCTGGCGAATTGTTTGACAGAGTTGTAGTCGAGAGCAAATCAGATTTGCCCCGCTCAATCAAAGATTACACGATTACAGTTCCCAATCAAACCGATTTGCCAAAGGGTGTTGTTATTGAAGAAAAACTGTAAAAAGGAGCGATAACCATGATGGCTATCCAAAAATCGGTCTATTTAGATACAACGATCCCAAGCTACTACGTGGATGAACGTGAATCGCTTTCTTTTCAAGCTCAGCTCACTCGGCGATGGTGGAAGGAAAACACTGGGCAATATATACTTTTTGCTTCGAACTTGACGTTACAAGAGCTTGAAAATGGATCGTTCCCAAATCGTGAGCGTGCAATTAGCCTGATTGACTCTGTTGAATTATTGAGGCCGACCCAAGAAGTTGTTGATATCGCTCAAATTTATATCAACAACAAATTAATGCCACATGTTCTTGAAGGTGATGCTATGCATTTAGCTTACGCATCGTTCTACGGACTTGATTTTTTGTTGACTTGGAACTGCAACCACTTGGCAAATGCAAATAAAAGGCAACATATTGCGATACTGAACACCAAGCTGGGGATCGGCATTCCAGCTATTGTAACACCCATGGAATTATTCAGAGAGGAAGGGATGTAATATGTATACAGACCCAGTTTTAGAAGAAAAGTGGAGGGTGCAAAGAACAATGTCCAAAGAGTCAAACTATAGTTTGACTAAACTGAATACGATGATTAATGATGCGATGCCAGCAATGCAAAAGAAATATAACCTGAAGTTGAGGTATTCATCGCGTCCCGGAAAATGCGATCAAAGGTCTCCGCTGTTAAATGTACCCTGAAGACGAATACCTTCCATTATCAGCCCTTCAGCACATTGCCTTTTGCCAAAGACAATGTGCCATCATCCATATTGAACAGCAATGGGTCGAGAATTTTTTGACGGCAGAAGGTCGAGCAATGCATGAACGAGTGCATGATGAGGGTATCAAAATGCGCAGCGGAGTCCGGATTGAACGAGGGGTTCCGCTATGTTCAGCTGAACTGGGGCTAACTGGAAAAGCGGATTCGGTGGAATTTCATCCTGATAAGTTGACTGGCGAAGACAAGCCGTTTCCTGTGGAATACAAACATGGCAAGCCAAAATCGGACGATTGTGATGCGGTTCAGTTATGCGCGCAAGCTATGTGTCTGGAGGAAATGCTACATGTCAGTATTCCTGAGGGGGCTTTTTATTATGGCAAGACGCGTCATCGCCTAGAGGTCGAGTTTACCCCAGATCTTCGCAAAACAACAAAAAATACGGCTGACAGCTTGCACGCATTTGTCGCCCAAGGACAAACGCCTAGCGCGAAGTATTCCAAAAGATGCGACTCCTGCTCCTTTATCGATGTGTGTTTACCCAAACAGGTTAGCAGAAACTTGTCGGTCAATGATTATATCAGGGAACAGTTAAGCAAATTATGAGGAAACTTCTGAATACGTTATACATCACCACGCAAGGGGCTTATCTGAATAAAGAAGGCGAAACAGTGGTTGTCACGGTGGAGAAAGAAAAGCGTCTGCAAGTACCGATTCACGCCTTGGAGGGTGTTGTTTGTTTCGGACAGGTGAGCTGTAGTCCATTTCTATTGGGACATTGCGCTGAACATGGCGTGACGGTAACCTTCCTCAGCGAAAACGGTTATTACTTGGCGAGCGTCAACGGACTGATTTCCGGCAATGTTTTGCTCCGACGCCAGCAGTACCGTTTGGCGGATAATCTGGAATCTTGCGCTACTGTAGCGCGGTTTATGCTCATGGGCAAAATAGCAAACGGTCGAACGGTATTACAGCGTTCGATTCGTGATCATACCGAAAAAGTGAATCAACCGGAACTGGAAACGGCCATTTCGAGATTATCTCAGTCGCTTGAGCAACTAAAACGGGGTCAAGTGTTCAGTCTTGATGAACTCAGGGGTATTGAGGGCGACAGCGCGCATTCATACTTCGCTGGGTTTGATCATTTGATTGTTCAGCAGAAACAGGATTTTCAATTTAAGGGGCGTTCTCGTCGGCCACCCAAAGATAACGTAAATTGCCTGTTGTCCTTTGTTTACACCTTGGTCATGCATGATGTGCGGGCGGCACTGGAGTCGGTGGGGCTTGACTCATGCGTTGGGTTTTTGCACCGAGACCGACCCGGACGGTCGAGTCTGGCTCTGGATATGATGGAAGAACTTCGTCCCTTTATAGCAGATAGATTGGTGTTGTCGCTCATTAACCGTAACCAAGTCAATGCTAAAGGGTTTGTTTCGTCTCAAACAGGAGCGGTGCTCATGGATGATGACACTCGGAAAACTGTATTGGTTGAATATCAGAAACGAAAACAAGAAGAACTTCAGCACCCCTACTTGAACGAGAAGATCAAGCTTGGACTGGTGTTTTTCGTTCAGGCATTGTTAATGGCACGGTATATCCGAGGGGATATGGATGGGTATCCTGTTTTCTTTTGG
>CAYHOI010000086.1:0-8250 GCA_964358175.1 uncultured Candidatus Marinamargulisbacteria bacterium
CCTTGGCAAACTTGCTGAATGTGAATTATGACTCAATTGCGGAAGGAACATTTTCTAACTCGACGCTGAACAAACTGCTGGATGACATGGATGATATGGCGGTTTTAAGCCCCGCTAACTATGCAACGCTGGTCAATGGCTTGGCTCCCGAAACGGTTGCAGCTATCCTCAACAATGATGATGTTACTGCCGATGCAAAAACCAAACTAACCACTCAAATCATTGCCAGCTGGTCTTCTGAGAAGATTGCCAGCATCTTTATCTTTATCGTCGGCGATGCGGTGAAGGGTATCGATATCGGGTTGGCAGAGTCCGTGGCGGAGTCCTTAATTGTCGCGCTGAACGCAGCAGGAAAACTAGATGATGTCCTAGCCAAAATGACACCCGTGCAAGTGTTGACCTTGATCAACACCGGAGATGGTATTGATAATCCGGCACTACAGGATGTCTTTAACCAGCTGATCGCCAATGGGGATGCCACTACATTAGCCTATCTGCTCAGCCCGGGGAAGATGAATCACCATGGACAGGAAGCGTTGCTGGGAACCACGGGATTTAATGACTCTCTTCTGCGCAGCGTTATCGAGAACCTAGGCGTGTCCAACACCGCAGCACTGGCGAGTTCCGCTGAAGGATGTGGTACGAGGCTTCTCACGGTGGCCAGGACAATATTCAGCGCAACTGAAAGTGCTCAATTGATGGAGTCTATGGACTGTTCAGGTCAGTGTTGCTTTGTCGGTATTCTGACCGGAAGTAGTCTTAATGGCAAGAATTTGGTAGACATTATCTCGGCATGGGGTGTTCATTGCGTTCGGCAATGTGTTGAAGCGGAGGGAATGAGCGATGAGGTTCGCAGGCAGATCTTCGCGGTATCGGTAACCGCGCTGGGCGCGGAAGGCGCGCTACAGTTGCTCATGGGAGGCGAGCCCTCTCTGAGCGTTCAGCTCAAGGAGATGATGTTAAATGAGCTTAGCGATGTAGATTTCGATAGCCTCATCAACAGCCTGGTCACGTCGTTCACTTCGGGGAGTACCGGACTCGCGGCGGTTCTCGTCAACATGATTTCGAATGATGACTTACAAAAAAGGGTGATGGACTCGATTGCGATGAGCAGTGTGATTTCTGACGACCAAAAAGCCTCAATTCTGGAGGCTCTTCCATCAGCTGAAAACCTTCAAAACAGAATGTTCAATGCTCTTGTGACAGCCGATCCGGACTCGAGCTGGGCGCAAAAGCTACTCTTAGCCGGTGGGTATTCCGATCTTATTCTTAAGTTATTGGCCAATGCCACGACGAAGTCCTCGATATCAGCGATTATCTCAGAGAACCTTGGAAACGCCAATGTTCAGAAGTTTGTGTTCGCGAACGCGGTAAGCAATCCGGCGGTGTACGCGATTGCCGTTAAGGATGCTAAACTTGGGGACAGTAGTAATCTCCTTTCAACGATTGTCTCCGGGCTTGCTGACAGCTCCACGAGCATGCTTCTTCTGGATCTTCTGAAAGAAACCAGCCTGGATCTGTCAACGGGTAATCCGGCAATGAAGGCTTTGGTGGCCAAGATTGGGTCTGGGTCAGTTTATGATCAGTTCGTTCTCGATAATCTGACGAATAAGGGGATTCAGACGATGCTCATCAGGTATTCCGGAAATCCAAACGTAAGCACGTTGTTAACCGCGCAAATCAAGGCGGATGCCCTAGCCGGCAAGAGAGGTAGTTCAAGCGCGATATTCAGTTTCATGAGGGACATCGCGACGAATGGCGCAACATGGACGAGTTCAGACAGCAGACTGGCTAAAGAAGAGCCTGATTCGACGAAACGAGTGGGTCTGGTTAAGTCACTGCTGAGTACCTTGTTCGGTGTGTTTGCCGAATTCATGGGAACGGCAGGGGTGAGTGTTGAGCAGGAGAAGTGCAGCAGTACGTTAAGTAAAATTTTATTTAATTCAAATGATGATGACAAAAGGAGGGCCGCGGGTGGCGCGTTAAACATCATTGAGATAATGAATGATATCCAGAAGACAAGATATGCAACATGGACTCTTACCTACGAGTAAATCAGATATAGGCCTTTTGCGGATACGTCAGTATAATAAATTGTATGCATATTCACATTCGGAGCGAGGATAATCTTCTTTATCATATCCTCGCCCATATTCGCCCTGAAAGTCCTGCGGGTGTACACAATCCCGGGTACACGCTGGATCACCCCCTGGAAACGAAAATCTCAGAGGGATTAACGTCTTGGATGTCTGAGCATATGGGGGCCTTAACCCATTTCGCGTTTGTTCAGGAGACCTGGTCACTTCACAACGTGCAGTCCGTTTTAGCACCTTTTAAGCTTGAGGGGACGCTTCTGGCCTCGGAATTTGCGGTTGTTTTGCTGCTGGAGTGGCTCACCTATCAGGTGCGATGGAAATTGCGGGATTTGCCTGCAGTCTCTAAGGCATTTTCCGAACAGTATGGCTCATTTTTGATTGGCGCGAATACCTTTTTTGCCCAATTGACGAATCGCCCAGTAATCGAAGACTTGCAGGTACATCTGATAGAAGCTCTCAGCGCAGATCGTGGCAAGCAGTTTAGCTATCCGCACCGCAAGGGGATAGCCGTGAGCTTTCCTCAACGGACGCTGATGTATTTGTTTACTGTACTTCATGAGCTGTCACATCACTACTCAGATCCTGAGTTGGTTGATCATGGACATGGCCTTCCGCCGGGAAATGAAGGGCCACTCTATGTGCAGCGAGAAGCCACAGCCAACTTGCTGACAAAGCTTTTCTTCGATAACGTACTTCTTACGTCTCCTGTGCCGGTCTCTGAGCAGGACGTTCCTGCCGATATTCGGTCGGATTGGTTTAGCCGACTTTTAGCTTTGCCGAAGGGGATTACCATCGTTAATCTGGGAGCCTATGCCAAGTCATTTGTCCCGCGAACGGATGAGGAACACCTGAGACGTATTCCAGATGCCTTTCTTCTCAACCACGGGGAAACATTCTCAACAGTTTTTCTGGCCAGAGTGGGGCGTCTTTTGCGACTTCCGAATGCCTACTGGGAGAGTGTTTAACAAATGGAGCCGAAGGCCGCGTATCTGGAACATTTCAAACGTGCAGGATTCTTGATAGGATCAGATCCGCTTCCCCCGGTGATGGTTGCTGAGCAGCGTCGAAGCATGGTTGCTGAGCAGCGTCGAAGCATGGTTGCTGAGCAACGTCGAAGCATGGTTGCTGAGCATAAAGAGGGGCGTCTCTATACCTCGATGAAGTTTCGTTTTCACATGACAGAGCGATGCCAGCTCCGTTGTGAGTACTGTTACCTCAGCGCGGGTGAGGCTGGCAAGAGTTTGCCGATAGAAATCGCCAAGCAAGCCCTTCAAACCTACCTACCCAAAAATTACAGAGGGCAGGTCGAAGTAGAGTTCCATGGGGGAGGAGAGCCGACACTGGCTTTTGAAGCCATAAAAGCAATTGTGGAGGAGGTTCGCGCCCTGCCGATTACGCCACAGTTTCGCCTTCAAACCAATGGCTTAGTGCCTCGAGAGGTTTTGGATTGGCTATTGAGAGAGCAGGTGCAGCTCAGTGTGTCTATAGATGGGTCTGCGCAGATTCAGCAATTGCAGAGGCCAGGAGCTAAGGGTGCTTATCAGCAAATGCTGGATACGATTGAAACGCTGGTTGGCGCGAAAGTTTCGTTCAATACGATTTCTGTCGTGAGCGACTATAGTCTTCATTTTCTTGAAGAGAGCTATGAGCTTTTTAAATCCCTGGGTGTTCGAAACATGTTGTTTAATCCTTTGCATGAGTTAGGACGAGCATCACAGGGAACCCTTTCTCATCAGAAAGCCGTAGATATAATGGCGTTTGTCCAAAAATTTCTGGCCATCCGATTGCGAGCAGATCAGGAGGGCATTCGTGTCATGTCCGACTTTTTGCCAGATTTTTATCATTATCACCCACGGGACTTTCAGTGCAACGCTTGCCGCCCGTCGATGTGTGTTCATGTGAATGGTGATTTGGTGGCGTGTACACGAGCGTATGATGTGTTGCCTCGAGACCAGAACCCCTTTATTTGGGCAAAGTACGAAGAAGGTATTTGGCAAATGGACGAATCCAAAAAGACCGCTTTGGAGAATCGAACCCTTGAAAATATGCCGGCCTGCCAGAGTTGCCTTGTGAAATGGGATTGCGCAGGGGATTGCCTCATCGAACTTTACAAAAAAACGGGTGATTTCTATCAGGTTGATAAGGTCCGATGTGAGGCCAAACGATGGTTTGTCCAGAATTACCTCTCCGCCTTTTCCGATAACTTCCTGGCGTGATTCTCATTCATTTGCCCACAGCACCGCCCCTGTTTCCGCCACCGGGAGTGCATTATCTCGCGAACTATCTTCTGGCGAATGGTGAGTCGGTTGAGATATTAGACATCAACATAGAGCTTTGCCACTCCCAACCTGAAATGTGGAATAAGTTTGATCAATTTAGCCATTATGAACAAGCAGATCCTCTTTTTCGGGATTTTGTTCAGAAATATGCTTCTGGCATCACACAATGGCTTCAAAGTAAAAATGAAACTTTTGTAGGAGTTTCCTGCCACGATAATAATCACGATTTTTTCACGTGGCTGGCAAGGTTTCTCAAAGAAGCTATGCCGACGTTAACGATTATTGCTGGCGGCCCTGATGTGTATGAACGGCTTTCGAGGTATAAAGGATATCTGAGCGAAGGGATGTTGGACTACCTGATTCTAAAGGAAGGCGAGAAAAAAATATTGGCACTTCTAAGAAACCAGAGTCCTTTGCCGGGAGGAATTATTTCGCGAGACAGTTTGGGTGAGGGGTTGATTCAATACCAAGATGAATCGCAACTGGATCTGCAGTCAGAAAGTGTTCCCCTAACGTATCTGGTTCACTATCCAGCCCTTTATCAGCGGTTTAGAATGTTGCCGGTATTCGCTTCACGCGGATGTGTGTCCTCCTGTCGGTTTTGTTCGCACAAATTGCTTTGGGACCAGTATCGGTCAAAGACGCCTGAACAGATGGCTGCAGAGTTGCAAGAATATATCGTAAAGGGGACTCATGTCTTTTATTTTGTGGACATGCTGATCAATGGAAGTCGGACTTGGCTTAAAGAGTTTGTTGAGCTTGTCCTTGCTCTGTCGGAAAATATTTATTGGAGTTCCTATGCCCGCGTGGATGGGTTGTTTTCAGACCGTGCCTTTGTAAGAGCGATGGTGCAAGCTGGATGCAGATTTCTTTCGTTTGGCGTGGAAAGTCACTCCCAGGCTGTTTTGAATGCTGCGGGGAAGGGGACAACCGTTGAGGATAATATCCAGACCATCCAAAATACGTCGCAAGAAGGACTCTTTTTGCATGTGTCCTTTATTGTAGGATTGCCGTATGAGACTTTAGCAGACTTGGCTCAGACGATGACCTTCATCTATGAACAGATTTGGAACATGGATCATATCGAGATTTTCTTTTTTAAGAATTATGAACAGTCTGTTGGATATGAGTGGAGTCAAGATTATTTGGAAAATCATTCGCACAAGGATCATTATGCCTACAAACGGGAACTCCATGCGCGTTATTTGTCCGAGTTTAACCGAATTGGCAGTCACTTTCTAGACGTGAAGTATTTGTTTCACCCCAAGGGGTATGTATTTAAACAAGTCATCTTGGAATATTACTCGTTAAGGTTAGCTGAAAAAAACGAAACAGATTTCTGGAAGGAGCAGACAGCACTTCATCCCGTGATTAGCGAGATGTCAGATTTTTGCAATTTGGCCAAAAGACTCTTTACCTTTAAACGCCAGCAACAGTCTATTCTCAAGCGGGTTCAAGAAAAAATCAATCGACACTTTTAATCAAAAAGGATTGACTGTATAATGTGAGTCAAGAATACAAAGAAGGAAAAGGAGAAAAGCATGTTAATTGACATCCCATTCTGGAGAGTATCGGTACCGTGGCTGGATGAAAATCTTTCAAGAAGCCCTCAGGAGATTGCGGACTATCTTCCGATGGATTACGCGGAGAAGATGGCGGCTGTGATGTATCCGGATGCTCAAATCTTAGGTGAACATGCTGTAAGAATATTGATTGCCCTTTGTATCAAAGTCAGAGATTCTGGGTTGATTCATTTTTATCATGCGATGAAAGAGGATAATGTAGAATATACCAAGCAAATTTTACGTGAAAAAGAAACCAATCGGACAGCTGTTTTGTTGACGGCCTGTACCCTAGGGAGTCTGCAGATTGTGAAGTTTCTTATTCAGGTATTGGTGGATATAGAAGCCTGTGATGATATTGGTTGGACTGCCTTGGGGGCGGCTGTTTCTCATGGACACATTCCAGTGGTGAAAGAATTAATTAACGCTGGAGCCGAAATTAATCGAGGAACGCGAAGACGAGTGACTCCCCTCATGCTTGCAGCTGCTCGTGGGAATGCAGAATTGGTTGGTTTCATGTTAAGTAAAGGTGCTGATACCAGTCTACGAGACGTCGAAGGTTGGGTTGCTGGCACGTATGCGCGCGAGGGTGGTCATACTCAGATAGAAGAGATGCTACGGTAAAGCTCCCAGGATCTTCGAGTCAAGGTGCATAGATGCCAGTGAGAGCAAATATTGAATAGCGAAGTGTCTTCGTGCGACACAATAGTTGGCGATAGGTCTGTAAATATCACCGTTTTGTGCATAATTTTCTACGAGACATCCTCCTGAACAATTCCAAATGAGTAAGCAGTTTTGGCAGGTAGCCATTTGCCCAACGGTTCGCTCACGAAGATGTGTCTGTTTAACGACGTTGATATGAAGGTGGCCACTTTTGACATCTCCCCAGAAAAAAGGGTTGGTTTCTGGGGTAGACAGGTAATACGCATCAGAACATGCCAACAGATTTCCTTCTGGATCAAGTGTAAGCGTAGGCGTGATAGCTCCACATCGCATTTGAGAGGGCTTGTGGGTATGAAGAGAATACAAGAAATCAGAATCGATCAAGATATGATCTCGAAAGGCCTGACTGGATAGAGTTGCCAAGTGATCCGCGAAGAGATGGATGTCCGGAACAGAGTGAAGAGGGTCTTCACTGATCGTTGCTCTTCCCATTTTTACCAAGGGATTAATCTTCATGTGTCGGATGCCATTTTGTTTCAGAAAGTCATAAATCTGAGGCAGGTGGGGCAGGCTAAATGCAGTAACAGTTGTGATGCTAGCTTTTCCCATGAGGCTCGAATGTTTCTGGAAATAGTGCAGACGCGCCATAACCTGTTCATGTCCATCGCGTTGTTTCTGGTGGACGGGTCGTTGCACATTATGTATCCAGTCGGGCCCATCGATCGAGAAGGCTGTATAGACATTGTGTGCAATAAGCCAATCTGCCACGGAGTCGCGAAATAAACCATTCGATTGCAATGTGAATTGTGTGGCAGGGAACTCTGAATGAATCATCTCATAGGCCATCTTTATTTGCTCAAATGCAAGAGTAGGTTCCCCATTGCCATGAAATTCGACACTGAGTGGCGTATCTGAGGGCAGTGACTTCAGCAGGACGCTAAGATGAGCCAGGTTGATCTGGCGATTGTCTCTTCCTCCCATGCCGTAGCAGTAGGTGCAGGCTAGATTGCAAGCGTCTGTCATCAAAAGCCGGATATGAGAGCTTAGCTTGGGTATTTTCACCTGAGGGGACAGTGTAGAGATTTGTTTTTTGGAGGCTAACAGAAAACTTTCAAGGAGAGCTACTCGTGCCTCTGGATAGAATGTGAGAGGACTTATCGAAGACAAAACAGTTTGCGGGATCACGTACAAACGCATAACCAATGGGGCAAAAATCACGTGATGGTCTTGTTCTTTGCCGATATAGAACAAGTCGGGAAGTAGCTCATAGTCATCGGTATAGGGGAGGGGATTATGAAAGGACTCTGCATCGCGTTGAAGGTTGACCCATTTAATGGTGGACATACGTAAGACCAATTATGCGTGATTTTTGCGAAATTGCAATGAAGACGAAGTGCTTGATAGGCTCTGTTACACCTGTGTTACACAATGAGGGAAATGATAAGAATCTGCCAAAATATGAGATTACGGCGAGAGATGTCAAAACGGGAGCAACGTGGGTTTGCCTCAGCGATACCAATGTGGATTTCTTAGAAAAGAAAAAATGTCGAAATAAATGGGATTTTCAAAATTATATGCCGATATATTATTATAAGCAGTTGAAATGACCCGACCACTTGAGTTCGAATCTGGGAGCTCGAGGGCGTAGTC